>JAEUHB010000079.1 GCA_016794665.1 Opitutaceae bacterium | reverse complement strand
TTGTTGTGCGAGCCGTATTCCTCGGCGGCCTGCGCCATGAGGCCGACGTTGGGGACGGTGCCCATGGTCTTGGGATCAAAGGCGCCGTGTTTTTTGCAGAAGTCGATCGTGGTCGAGTAAACGCCGGCGTAGCTGCTGTCGGGGATGACGCACAGGGTGTCCTGGCCCTTGCCCTGCGCATTCCACATCTGGCCGGAGGTGCGGATCATCGCGGGCATGGAGGCGTCGATGATGACGTCGCTGGGGACGTGGAGATTGGTGATGCCCTTGTCGGAGTTGACCATCGCGACGGCGGGGCGCGCGGCGAAGACGGCGGCGATGTCGGCCTCGATGGCGGCCTTCTGGTCGGCGGGGAGCGTGGCGATCTTGCCGAGGAGGTCGCCGAAGCCGTTGTTCAGATCGACGCCGAGCGAGGCGAGGGTGGCGGCGTGCTTCGTGAAGAGGTCCTTGAAGAACACGCGCACGCAAAGGCCGAACATGATGGGGTCGGAGACCTTCATCATCGTGGCCTTGAGGTGCAGCGAGAAGAGGACGCCGTCTTTCTTCGCTTTGTTGATCTGCTGGGCGAAGAAAGCGCCGAGGGCCTTCCGGTTCATGAACGTGGCGTCGATGATTTCGCCGGCCTTGAGCGGGGTCTTTTCCTTGAGGACGACGGTGGGCTCCTGCTTGCCGTCGGCGCCGGGCGCGGGGACGAACTCGATCTTGACGGTGGTCGCGGCGGCGACGGTCACGGACTTCTCATTGGAGAAGAAGTCATCCTTGCCCATCGTGGCGACGGAGGTCTTGGAGGTCGCCGACCACGCGCCCATGGAGTGCGGGTGCTTCTTGGCGTAGTCCTTCACGGCCTTGGGGGCGCGGCGGTCGGAGTTGCCCTCGCGGAGGACGGGATTCACGGCGGAGCCGAGGACCTTCGCGTAGCGAGCCTTGGCGTCCTTCTCGGCGTCGGTCGTGGGATTCTCGGGGAAATCGGGGAGCGCGTAGCCCTTGGCTTGGAGCTCGGCGATGGCGGCCTTCAGCTGCGGGACGGAGGCGGAGCTGTTGGGCAGCTTGATGATGTTGGCCTCGGGCTTGAGCGTGAGGGCGCCGAGCTCGGCGAGGGCGTCGGCGACCTTTTGGTGCGCCGGGAGTTTGTCCGCGAAATTGGCGAGGATGCGACCGGCGACGGAGATGTCGCGCGTCTCGACCGCGATGCCTGCGTGCTTCGTGAACGCCTGCACGATCGGCAGCAGCGAATAGGTGGCGAGCGCGGGGGCCTCGTCGGTCTTGGTGTAGATGATGGTGGGTTTCGCGGCGGACATGGCGGGTAGATTAAGGCGGATAAGAGGGGAGAAGGAAGATGGCCCGTGCGGGACGGTCAAAGGCAATTGCGGGGTGGGGCGCGGCAGAGGCATGCCGCGGCTTGGTTTCCGTCCTGCGCCCCTAAAGAATGCCGGGCCCCGGCCGATCCGTTGGGAATTCAATCTGTCCCGAAAGTCCGATGCCCCGGCCAAACCGGTTCGGACCGCTGCGTGCGTGCCGCGTCCGCGGCAGGGTTGGCGCTGCTTCTCGGCCTGAACGGGCTGGGCCAAGACCGGGTGAGTGCACCGGACGCAGTCCCGGTGCAGGTGGCGCTTGAGGCGTGGGCGCCGTCGTTCGAGGTCGAGGCCTGGGACACCGACAACGGCCTCCCGCAAAACACCGTGCGCGCCGTGCTCCGGGCGCGCTCCGGCCACATCTGGGTGGGCACGGGTGACGGGCTGGCGCGCTACGACGGCAGCAGCTTTGCGGTTTTCTCGCGCGCCAACACTCCGGGCTTTCCCGAGCAACCCATCACGATCCTCGCGGAGGCCGCGGACGGCGCGATCTGGATCGCGGTGCGCGGGAGCGGGCTCTTTCGCGTGCACGGGGAGCGCCTCGAGAAAATCGCGCCGCCCTCCGGCTTGCCCGCGGGGCGGGTCTACGCGCTCGCCGCGGACGCCGACGGCGGCATGTGGGTCGGAACGAACGGCGGCCTCACGCGCCTGCGCGGCGGCGAGGCGACGCTTTTCACCATCGAGCACGGCTTGCCGGGCGCCAAAGTCACCGAGCTGCATGTCGCGCGCAACGGCGACCTTTGGGTCGGCACGTCGCGCGGTCTCGCGATTTTCGCCGGCGGCCAATTCACGCTCGATCGCACGCTCGGCTCCGCCGGCGGCGCCGAGGTCCGCCTCCTGCTAGAGGCTGCCGATGGCGCGCGCTGGATCGCGACGGAATCCGAGATTATCCGCCAACAAGGCGACGCCGTCACGCGCTTCGGCGCCGCCGCCGGCATCGCGCCGCCCAACGCCCTCGCGCTCGCCGAGGACCGCGATGGCCACGTCTGGCTCGGCGCGACGGACGGTTTGTTTCGTTTCGATGGCCGGCGATTCCAGCTCGAGACCCTGCGCGGCGCGGCCGTGCGCGACGCGGTCCACTGCGTCTTTCCGGACGAGGAAGGCAATGTCTGGCTCGGCACCACTGACGGACTGAAGCGCCTCCGCCGCACGGCGTTCACAGCCTACGGCACGGGCGAGGCGCTCTCGCACAACGTCGTCACGTCCGTGGCGCAGGATGCGGACGGCGCGTTCTGGATTGGCACGGCGGGCGGCGGCCTCAACCACCTCCGCCGCGGTGCGCGCACCGTCTACCGCAAGGAGCACGGCCTGCCGAGCGATGGCATCCGCGCGCTGGTGCCCGGGCGCGATGGCGGCCTCTGGGCGGGCTTCGACACCTCGGGCCTCGTCCACCTTAAGGATGGAAAGGTCACCCGCCACCGGCGCAGCGGCACGTTTGCCGGCTCGACCACCAACGTGCTGTTCGAGGATCGCCACGGCCTGCTATGGCTCGGGCGGCGCAACGGCGTGTGGACGTTCAAGGACGGGGTGTTCGCGGAGCCGCCGGGCCTCGAGGCCTTCGCTACGACGAGCGTCAAGGCGTTTGCCGAGGACGACCACGGCACGCTCTGGATCGGCACGAGCGACGGCCTCGTGCGGCACGCCGGCGGGCGCTTCGAGGTGATGCGCAAGGAGCAAGGCCTGCCGTCGAACAACGTCGACGCCATCAGGTCCGAGCCCGGCACGCTCTGGCTGGGCACCGACGGCGCCGGGCTCGTCTGGCTGCGCGATGGAAAGTTTCACGCCTGCGGCACCGCCCAAGGGCTGCACAGCGACACGATTTTTGAAATCGTCGATGATCGCCGCGGCCACTTCTGGCTCTCCTCGCGGCAGGGCATCGCGCGGGTCGCCAAGGCGCAGCTGCTTGCGCTCGGCCGCGGCGAGCGATCGCGCGTCGACTGCACGGTCTTCGGCAAGGCGGACGGCCTGACCGGCGGCGAGGGCAGCAGCGCCGCCAAGCCCGGCGGCTGGCGTTCCGCCGACGGCCGCGTGTGGTTCGCGACCGCCAAGGGTCTCGTGGCCGTCGATCCCGCGCGGCTGCCCGCCGCCCCGGCGCCGCCGGCCGTCGTGATCACGCGCGTGCGCGCCGACGGCCGCGACGTGCCGATCGCCCGGGCGCTCACGCTGCCGCCCGGCCGCGGCGAGCTCGAGTTTGCGTTCACGGCGCTCAGCTATTCGCAGCCGCAGAAGGTGCGCTTCCGCTACCAGCTGGAGGGCGTCAACGACGGATGGATCGAGGCCGGCGCGCGCCGCACGGCGGGCTTCAGTGGCGTGCCCCCGGGCCGGCTTCGTTTTCGCGTGCAGGCCGCCGTGGGCGACGGCCCTTGGAGCGAATCGCCCGCGGAATGCGACCTGCGGATCGAACCGCATTTTTTCCAGACGTGGTGGTTCTACCTCGCGATTGGCGCGCTGGTCGCCGGCTCGGCCTACGGGGCCTACGCGCTCCGGGTCCGCGCGATGCGCGAGCGCGAGCGCGAGCTCGTCGGAATCGTCCGCGATCGCACCGGCCACCTTGAGCGCGAAGTCGCGGAGCACCGGCGCACGGGCGAGGCCTTGCGCGCCTCCGAGGCACTCTACCACTCGCTCGTCGAGGTTCTGCCCGTCAGCATCTACCGCAAGGACATCGGGGGCCGGTATCTTTTTGTGAACGGTCACTTCTGCCGTAAAATCGGCCGTCCTGCCGCCCAGATCATCGGGCGCACGGTCCATGACCTGTTCCCCGCCGAGGTGGCGGCCCGGCGCGAGGCGGTCGACCGACGCGTGATCGCGACGCGCGAGCCTTGCCACGGCGAGGAAGCCGAGACCTTGCCCGACGGCTCCGAATGCTGGCACGATCGCATCAAGGTCGCCGTGCTCGATTCCACGGGCGCCGTCGTCGGCACGCAGGGGCTGTCGTGGGACATCACGCCCCGCAAGCTGGCCGAGCGCGAGGCGGCGGAGGCGCAGCGGGAGTTGATCGCGTTGTCGCACCGCGCCGGCATGGCGGAGGTCGCGACCGGCGTGCTGCACAATGTCGGCAACGTGCTCAACAGCGTGAACGTCTCCGTGACGGTCATCGCTAATCGCGTGCGCGGCCTGCGGATCGCCAGCCTGGGGAAGGTCGCCGGGCTGCTGCGGGAGCACGAGCCGGAGCTCGCGGCATTTCTCACGGGCGACGCTCGGGGCCGAGCCGTGCCCCGCTACCTCGCGCAGCTCGGTGAAGTGCTGGCCGGCGATCAGGCGGAGATGATTTCGGAACTCGGCCAGCTCCGCGCGAACCTCGAGCACATCAAGGCCATCGTCGCGATGCAGCAGGAGTTCGCCAAGTCATCGCGCGTGATGGAGGAGCTGGCGCTCGACGAGGTCGTCGACGACGCCCTGCGGATCAACGGCGAAAGCCTCGCGCGTCACGGCATCTCCCTGACGCGGGCCTACGTCGCATGCCCGTTGGTGCCGCTGGAGCGCCACAAGGTCGCGCAGATTCTCGTGAACCTGATTGAGAACGCGAAGCACGCGTGCGAGGCGGCCGCCTCGAAGGAAATCACGGTGGGCATCTCGTGCGACAGCGCGGTCGCCCGCGTGAGCGTGCGGGACAGCGGTGTCGGCATCGCGCCGGAGAACCTCACGCGGATTTTCGCGCACGGTTTCACGACCAAGGTTGATGGCCACGGCTTCGGCCTGCACAGCTCGGCGCTCGCGGCGCGGGCGATGGGCGGCCGCCTCACAGCGCATAGCGCGGGCCCGGGCCAGGGCGCGGAGTTCATCTTGGAGCTGCCGTTGGCCAGCGCCGCCGCTACCGTGGAGCGAGCGGCCACCGCGGCCTGATCGGTGGAGGGATTCGCTGGCGTTTGGAGCCGCCGGGGCCACGATGCCCGGGCCCTCTCCATGAAAACTCCCCTCCTCTGGTTCGCAGTGCTCGCATCGTTTGCGCCGGCGGCCCTCGCCCAGATTGACACCGTGCAGACCATCGCGCCGGGTGTCTATTTTCATCAAGGCGACCTGCGCCGCGGCCACAGCAACAACGGCTGGATCGTGTTCGCCGACTACGTCCTCGTGGTCGAGGCCAACTTTCCCTCGGGGGCCAAGGTCGTGCTGCCGAAAATCCGCGAGACCTCGGACAAGCCCGTGCGCTTTGCCTTCAACACGCACCACCACGGCGATCACGCGTATGGCGGCAAGGTCTTCGCCGACGCCGGCGCGACCCTCGTCGCGACCGAGAGTGCGCTGGAGGAGATGAAGAAAGCCGAGACGGGCTTCTACGGCGGCGCGCCGGGGCGCTGGGAAGGCGCGGCCAAGAACCGGCCGGACGTCGCGGAGTCGAAACTCAAGCCGCCGTCGCTGGTGTTTCCACGCGAGTTGGTGTTCGACGACGGCCAGCGCCGCGTGGAGCTGAAGTGGCTCGGCATCGCGCACACCAAGGGCGACGGCTTCGTGTGGCTGCCGAAGGAAAAAATCCTCTTCACCGGCGATGCCTGCGTGAACGGCCCGCATAACTACATGGGCGACGCCACCGTGAGCGAATGGATCAAGACCCTAGACGCCGCGCGGAAGCTCGGCGCGCAGACCGTCGTGCCCGGCCATGGCCCCATCGGCGGGCCGGAGGTGCTCGTGGATCAGCAGCAGTATTTCGTCGAGCTCACGCGGCGCCTGCAGGCGCTGATCGCCGCGAAGAAATCGCCGGCGGACGTGAAGGCCGCGCTCCCCGCGCTCGCGACGGAGTTGAAGGCCATCGCGAACATCGCGCGCTTCGTGCCGGCCTCGCTTTTGAATCAGGCGGAGAAAATTCATGTTGAGCTCGGCGGCGCCGCCTTTCCGCGATGAACCGCGCGCTCCTTTTTCTCCTC
>JAEUHB010000046.1 GCA_016794665.1 Opitutaceae bacterium | reverse complement strand
AGGCTGGTGCGCGCCTCGGCGGGCTTGTTTTGCTGCCGCAAGGTCAGGCCGAGCATGTGGTGGAGGAGCGACACCGAGGGGTTGCTGGCGATGTTCTGGCGGAAGAGATCGGCGAGGGCGTCGAGTTTGCCGGTGGCCTTGGCGGAGTCGATGAGGAGGAGATACGGCTGGACGAGGTCCCCGCGGCGGCCGAGGAGACGGGTCATCGCGGCGACCACGCGATCGTGCTGGCCGGCACGCAGGTGCAGCTGCGCGAGGAGAATGGAAATCTCGTGGTTGTCCGGGAAGCGCGCGTTGGCCTGCTCGAGGGTGGTGGTGGCGCCGGGGAGGTCGTTCTGCTGGAGTTGCGCGAGGGCGAGGTTGGGCAGCTCGAGGCCCAGGCCGGGGAACTGCGTGCCGATGCGCTGGAATTCAGCGACGGCCTTGGCCGCGTCGCCCTGGGCGTGCCAGATCCGCGCGCGCAGGATGAGCGCCTCGTAGTCGGCGGCATCGAGCCCGAAGACCTTGTCGAGCACCGCCAGCGCGTCGGCCGGGCGTTTGTCGAGCATGGCGGCCGTGGCCAGGGCACGCAGGGCGGCCTGGTTGTCGGGCGTCTCCTTGACGATGGCGTTCAGCGCCTCGACCGCGGCCGGCAACTGGCCGGACTGGACAAGGTAGTTGGCATGCTGAATCCGATACCGGGAGCGCGCCGGGGCGAGCTCGGCGACAAGCTTGAACTCGGCGGCGGCCTGTTCCGCGTTGCCCAGCTGCGCCTGCAGCTCGCCCATCGCGGCACGCGCCGCGGCGGACTTCGGATCGATGGCGACGGCGCGGGCCGCGGCCTGCCGCGCGGCCTCGCGGTCGCCGCGCAACCAGGCAAACCGCGAGACAGCCAGGCTATGCCACACGTTGTTTTTCTCGGGGAAATTCTTCAAGAGATCGTCGGTCTCCTTGCGTTCGGCCACATCCCGCGCGGTCTCGGCCAGAACGACCAGCGCCTCCGCGGCGCTCGCGGAGCGCGAAACCGCCGCCAGCGCCTCGCGGCGGGCATCGGCCGGCGAACCCAACAAGGCAAAAAGCTGCGCGCGGCGGATGCGCGCCTCGAGGTTGCCGGGCGCCAGCGGCGCGAGCTTGGCGAGCAGCGCAAACTCCCGCATAGTCGCGCCGCGATCCCGCCAGATGATCGCCAGGCCCTCGATCGCCGTGATGTCGTCCGGGAATTTCTGGAGCACGTTTTGATACTCGATGCGCGCGCGCTCGAAGTCACCGGCCCGCCGGTGGGTGGCGGCGCGCTCCAGCTGGCCCTGCCGTTTGCTCTCGGCGGAGCAGCCTCCGGCCACCAGGGCAGCGACGAGCGCGAGGGCGGAAAACACCAAACGGGGGAGGTTTTTCATGGGAAAAGTGAACGGAGCGCGGGGACGAGTTGGCGCCCCGCAAGACGAAATACCGCCGCGACCGTGACCGCGAATCATCCCGAGAACAACCTGCAATATCACCACCGGACCCGGTGATCGCTACGCTTGCAGAAAGTCGCGGGATTGGCACGAATCCTCCTGCCCCGCTCGCCGTCTTTTTTTTGAATAGCCCGCCCCGAGGCCCCGTCCGACGGCCCGTTCCCACTTCCTCCTTCCTTCGCCACTGCGACCGCACGACGGCGTGCGCCAACCAACCACCCACCCGCTCCCTCCGTCGCCGCGCGCTCAGCCGCGTGGTGCCCAGAGTCCTCATTGTCCCCATGAACTCCCGCCTGCCCCTCGCCTGCCTCCTCGGCGCGCTCGCCGTGCCGGTCTCGCTCCTCGCCCAAGCCAAGGTCGAGTCCGTCGTCGTCTCGCCGCAAGGCGCCACGATCGTCAATCCCTCCTTCACCGTCGCCAGCAAGACCGGCCTGCACGTGCTCCTCACGGCGCCGAAAGGCAGCCGGCAGGTTTACCTGCACGACGGTGTGGAGGGCCCGCGCTTTGACCGAGCCGGCAATGCGAAGGTGATCAGCGCCGACGGCAAGCGGCACGCCTACACGGCGCAAGTTGGCGCCGAGGAGATCCTCGTGCTCGACGGCAAGGAGATCGCCCGCACCACCCCGCAGCATGGCGGGACGGCTTTCCCCGCCCTCGGGTTTTCCCCGAGCGGCAAACGTTTCTGGTATGTCTCGCCCGCTGAGGCGGGCGGCGTCCACAAGCTCATCGTGGACGGCGTCGCGAGCGATCCCACGAATGGCATCACGCAGCACCCGATATTCAGTCCCGATGAGTCGCGCTACGTCGCGATGTTTAGCAAGCACGAGGAGCGCCGCGGCTCGCTGTTGATGGTCGACGGCAAGAACGTGGGCTTTGCCGGAGAAAAACCGCAGTTTTCACCCGATGGGAAAAACGTCGTTACGATCGGCCATGCGCCCGACACGGATGTGCTGCTGATCAATGGCCGACCGGCTTCACGCGCGCCGATCATCCACAGCGTGCACATGTCCACGGGCGGCCTGAATTTTCGCGTGCTGAGCGCGAGGCGCGGCACGCCAGGGGTTTTTCTCGAGCATGCCGGCAAGAAGATCGAAGGCAGCGACTGCGATTCGATCGACAACGTGCTCTTCAGTCCCGATGGCAAGCGCTACGCCGCGCTCTGCAATATCGGCGGCACAAAGAAGTTCGTGCTCATCGATGGCAAGAAGGGCCAGGTCTACGATCAAGTGGAGCAGCTGCAGTTCACCGCGGATTCCGCGAAGGTGCTCTACCTCGGCCGATCGCACTCCGCCGGCGGTCAGTTCCTTGTTGTAGAGGACGATGAATCCGACGGCTCTCCGTCCCTCACGCTTTCCCTCGGCGCCGGGAAGCGCGTTGGCTACATCGCCCGCGTTCCGAATGGGTTCGACTCGAAAGTCATCGTCGACGGCAAGGCGACGCCCTCGCTGCGCGGCGCGAGCTACCTCGGCTTCAGCCCCGATGGCAGCCGCTTTGCCTTCCAAGCCGGCAACCCGCCCTACCCCGGGCTCTATCTGGATGGCGTCGAGCAGAAAGGCGTCGCGGTGGTGCAGACCAATGCCGTCCGTTCGCAGACTGATCCCTGGTTCACGTTTAGCGCGGACAACAAGTATGTCGCGCACTTCGGCTTCGTGAACGGCGATATGGGCAAGCAAGGCCTCGTTATCAACGGCAAGCTCGTCGAGGCGACGACCAGCATCTGGTGCCTGCCGTTCTTCACCCCGGACAGCCAGCACATCGTGTATTTCCGTTTCGTGCCCGGCGGTGGCTACGAAGTCATGGTCGATGGCAAGGCCGTCGAGAAGGTCAGCAGCTTCCCGACCGGCCTTGGACTGCAAGGCCCCGCGCCGATCCAGCCTTTCGAGATGGGCGCCGACGGCGTGTTCACGTTCATCGGGATCGTCGACGGCGCGGCCAAACGCTACCGCATCACGCCCGATGGCAGCACGAGCCTCGCGTCGTTTCTCGCCGCCGCCGAGGCCGCGGACGCTGCAACCAAAACCAAGGCCGCGGCGCCCGCGCCGGCTCCGGTCAAAAAGAAACGCTGATCGTTTTTCCGTCCGCGACTCCCCCCTCAAAGGCACTTCTTCGCCATGAAAACATCCGTCCTCGCCCGCCGCGCTCTCACCGGCGCCCTGCTCTCGTTGTCGTTATTCCATGGCGCGGCCCTCGCCCAGCCGAAGGTGGAGGAACTCGTGGTCGGCCCCGGCAACGAAGGCGGCAGCTACATCATCGCCCCGAAGGGCGTGCGCGTCGCCCACATCGCCGCCAAGGGCACGCGCATCGCCGTCGTCGTCGATGGCGTGGAAGGCCCCGTCGTCGACGAGTTGATTAACGGGTTCCCCATGCAGGTGCCCACGCCCAACGCGGCGCCGGGCGTCTACAAGTCGAAGCACACCTGGAAGACCGCTCCCGGCATGGCGGGCCAGGGCAGCGCCGTGCTCTTCAGCATCGATGGGAAGCATTACGCCTACATGGCGCGTCAGGGCAGCGACTACGTCGTCATCCACGACAACAAGGAGATCGGCCGCGGTCCGCGCCTCTC
>JAEUHB010000045.1 GCA_016794665.1 Opitutaceae bacterium | reverse complement strand
CGCGGTGTGCTCGAAGCCCGCGCCGCTGTCGTTCGTCCAGAGCGACATGTAGTCGAGGTCCGGCACGGCGCGCTGGAGCGCCTGCAACGCCTCGCGATAGTGCCGCCGCACGATCGGGTGATCCTGCGCCATGGTGAAGCGAGGGAGCCGCGAGCGGAACGGATGATCGACGCGGGCACCCCGCAGGGTGGGGAATTTCTGGAAAAACCGCTCCGGCACCGTGCGCGGCTCGAACATGCACACGCCGGGCTTCAGGCCGTGGCGACGACCGACGTCCGCGAGATGACGGAGGCGGTTCAGGTTGGCGTCGAGGTAGAGCGCCGGCCACAGGCCGCTCGTGAGCGCGGTGGCAACGAAGTGATTGAAACCCGGGCAGTAGGTGTAGAACTGAGAATAGTATTCGTGCGCGACGAGGTCCTCGTGCGCCATGTCGCCGGCGAGCGAGTTGACCTCGCAGTGCGTGAAGCCCGCCTCGGCCAGCGCCGCGCAATAGCGCTCCGGATCGAAGCCGCGTGCGCTGCGCCAGTATTGCGCGAAGCAGGCGTCCCAATGCGGCCGGTGCCAGTCAAACGACGCCGGCAGCCGCACGCCCGCGGCGAGTTTCTCGCGCGTCAGATTGGACACGCCGTTGGCGAGCAGTCGCACGGCGGAAAAGAGGAACGCGCCGTGCGTGGCGGAAATCTCGCCGGCGCCGTCGGTGGTGAGCCGGAGGAATATGCCTGCCGCGGCGGCCGGGGCGAGGCGGACGGTCACGCTGTGGACGCCGGAGCCAGCCGCCAGCGCAGCGCCGCTCAAGCGCGCCAGCTCGCGGGCCGCGGTCACCTCGCCTGCGGAGGCGTCCACCGCGTGTGCGACCGTGCGAATCCCGAGGCGGGCAAGGGGCGTGGGGGCCGTGAGCGACATCCGGTCAGACGCTCAGCAGCTTCCTGCCGGAGTCAAAGTGAACGTTTCTGAAAAATCATCAGGTTGGCGGCGTCGTTTTGCCGTCGGCCGAATCAAGAAAAAGGCGCGGAACAGAGTCCGCGCCCGCCTTTAGCCCTCGGTCCGGAAAGGTTTCAGCGACCGAGATACTTGTCCCGACCGCGCACGAGCGCCTCGATTTTCCGGTCGGCGATTGAGCGCTTGAGCATCCAGAAACCGCAGTCCGGATGGACCCAGCGCACGCGGCCGGGGCCGACTTTCTTTTCCACGGCCTCGATGCGCGCGGCCACTTCGTCCGCGGTCTCGATGTGGTTCACCTTGATGTCGATCACGCCGACGCCGAGGGTGATTTTCTTGTCGATGTGCTTGAGCGCATCGAGGTCGGCCTTGGGCCGGTGCGCGAGCTCGAGCACGAGGTGATCGGTGTGGAGGTCGTTGAGGAACGAGAGCAGCTTGGCCCAGTTGCCCTTCTGGATGGTCTGGCCGCCGTAGTTGCCGAAGCAGAAATGCACGGCTCGCTCCGTGCCCTTGTCGATGGCGTCGAGCACGAGGTTCATCGAGGCGGCGGCGAGCGGGCCGTCGGCGGGGTTGCCGGGGATGTTGGCCTCGTCGACCTGGACGCAGGCGCACGGCAGGCCCGGCATCTGCGCGGCCAGCACCTCGCCGAGCGCCATCGTGAGCGCGTCAAAGTCGCGGTAGTGGTGGTCGAGCAGCGTGCGTGCGAGCATGTAGGGGCTCGTGACGGTGAACTTGAACGCTCCGCCCGCGACACTCGCCGCGCGCTGGCAATCCGCGAGGAGGTTGAGCGAGCCCTCGCCGAGCGCTCCAGTGACGACGCCCGCGGGCTTGCGGCGGAAACCCATCGGGTGGTGCCGCGAGAATTCGTCCGTGATCGAGCGGCCCACCACCGACGAGATGCCGGCCATCGGGCGGATGAAATACTCGATCATGCCGTTGGTGTCGGGGTGGTTGACGTCGAAGCGGTAAAGTTCGCCGTCCGTCGGCAGATCAATCCCGGCCTGGCGCTGGATGTCGAAGACCACGCGCGTCGCGTCGATCACAGCCTGCTCACTGGGGAGCGCGGCGAGCCAGTCGGGCACGGGATAGGAGCCGACCGTGGTGGCGAGGATGCGCGGAGATTTCGGGAGCTTGGGATTGGGCATGGGAAAGAGAGTGGGAGCAGCGGGAATCATGGTGAACCATGAACAACCCGGGGATGGCACGACTAAAACAGCGCCAAGGCGCGGGCCGGGCGAGCGAGCTCGTTCAGCTTCGGCTTGGACCCGGCGCCAGAAGCCCCCTTCGTGGCCTCCCCGTTGATCCGAAGCGAACCGGACGGGTGGCCGCCGGCGCGGCGGCAAACCCGCCGGCCCCGGACGCGGGGAAAGTGCGGGCCCGCCCGCGCAATGCCCCGCGGAGGCCCGGTGCCGCGCGCGCGATTCCGATTCGTGTGTCATCTTGCCAACCGCCGCCCCGTTTTGCTCGTCTGGCCGGGCGTGCCTCGCCTGCCCGAAAAAGTTCCGCCGCCCCCGCGCTGGGTCTTCACGTGCGTCGCGGTCGCGGTCTTCGCCTTTCTCTTCAGCGTCCATGCGCGCATGTGGACGACGGAGCACGGGATCACCAAGTTCCTCCGCGTCGGGCGGGAGTTTGACGACCGCGCACTCGCTGTGTTCCGGGCGACGCCCAAGTTCATCGATCCGTATCCCGCGCATCGCTGGGGTTTCGACGGGCAGCTTTATGCGCAGATGGCGCTTGATCCTCTGCTGCGCGATCCCCACCTGCACGTGGCGCTCGATGATCCGCCATATCGGGGGCAGCGCATCCTGCTCTCGTGGCTGGCTTGGGCGATGGGATTGGGAAAACCTTTCTGGGTGATCAATGCCTTCGCCGCGTTGAACCTGATTTTCTGGGTTGGCTTCGCGTGGCTCGCGCACCGGCTGTTCACGCCGCTCGGGTGGGCCGGGCTCGCGGGCTACGCGGCGCTGCTGCCCACGTGCGGCGTCATCGAGTCGATGCATGCGGCACTCACCGACTTGCCGAGCTTCACGCTCATCCTTGCCGCGGTGACGACCGGCGGGACGGCCGGTGCGGTTTGGCTCGCGCTCGCGGCGCTCGCGCGCACGACCTCGCTGATCGGCTTTGTGGGCCTCGCCGAGTTTTCCCCGCCCTGGCGCGAGGCGATCCGCCGGAACATCATCCGCGGCCTCATCGCCGCGGTGCCGATCGCACTTTGGGTCGCCTATGTGCTGTGGGTTTTCCGCGGGCGGCAGGTGGGCTTCGACGGCGGCAACCTCGCCGCGCCCTTCCGCGGCATCATGGAGAAGCTCGGCGAGCTGAGCGTGACCCTCCCGCACGGCCCGGTCCGGTGGCACCGGTGGTGGTATGAATTCTACAAGAGCTACGAGCTGCACGCGCTGCTCACGATTGTGGCAGTGGTGACGCAGGGTGTGTATCTTGCGCTGCACCGTGACTGGCGCAGCCCGATTTGGCGGTGGGGGGCGGTGACGGCGCTCTATTTCTCGTGCATCAGTTTCCTCTCGTGGGAGAGCCATTTCACGATCACGCGGCACGCCCTGCCGATGACGCTGGCGTTCAACCTCCTGCTGGCGTTGCGCCCCACGCGGGCGTGGCTGCTCTGGTTCTTCCTGGGCAACTGCTTCGTGCCCTTTGGCGTGCGCTACTTCGACCGGGCGCCCGCGTATTTCGCGCCGGCGCCGCCGGCGGAATTTTCCGCGGCGGCGGGATCCGGGATCTCCGCGGCGTTTGGCGAAGGCTGGGCGCCGCAGCAATGGGACGGCGAGACGACGTGGCGCTGGGCGCGCGGCGAGGAGGCGACGCTGGTGGTGCGCAATGCCGGGCTCCAGGCGCGGCGCGTGGAACTGCGCCTGCTGGCCGGCACCGTGGCGCCGCGGGACCTCAGTGTTGCCGTCGGCGGCCGCACGTTCCTGACCGTGCCGCTCACGGGATCGAGGCACGTGGTGGTGGTGCCCGCGATCGAGCTGCCGCCGGGCGAAACGCGCATCGTCCTGCGGTCCCCGCAGCCGGCGGCGGATGCGGTGGACACGACCCCGGGCCAGGTCACGCTCCGCGTCGAGCGGCCGCGCCTCGGCCCGGCGCCGCCTTGAGCCGGCGTGTTTGCGGCCTTGTGCTTTGCGGAAAGCTCCGTTCCCTCGTGGTCTTTTGCCATGATCGCACCCGAGACTTTCAACCACATCGAGAATATCAAGAAGCGCGCCGGACACCTCTGGAGGTTTCTTTGACTGCGATCAAAAACAGCGCGAGATCGAGGCGATGGAGGCCGAGATGGGCGCGCCCACTTTCTGGGACAACAATGAGCGCGCCCAGAAACATATCGCCAAGCTCAACGGCCTGAAGAAGGCGGTCCTCCCGGTCGTCGCTTTCCAAAAGAAAGTCGATGATGTCGGCGTGATGCTGGAGCTGATCGACGCCGCCGAAGGCGCGGAAAAGGAGAGCTACGCGCAGGAACTGTCCGCGCAGGTCGCCGGGATGGTGGAGGAGCTCGACGCGCTCGAAATCGCGTCGTTCCTCACCGGCCAGTTCGACCGCAACAACGCGATTTTCTCCATCCAGGCGGGCGCCGGCGGCACCGAGTCGAACGACTGGGCCGACATTCTTTTCCGCATGTATTCGCGCTGGTGCGAGCGCCGCGGCTTTACGGTTGAGCTCATGGATGTCCAGCCAGGCGACACTGCCGGCATCAGCAAGGCCACGATCCTCATCAAAGGTGAGAACGCCTACGGCTACGCCAAGGCGGAGCGCGGTGTGCACCGCCTCGTGCGCATCAGTCCCTTTGACTCAAACAAGCGACGGCACACGTCGTTCTGCGCGGTTGATGTCGTCGCCGAAATCACCGACGAAATCGTGATCGACATTCCGGATAGCGAGCTGCGCATCGACGTCTACCGCTCGTCGGGCAAGGGCGGCCAAGGCGTCAACACCACGGACTCGGCCGTGCGCATCACGCACCTTCCGACCGGCGTCGTGGTGGTCTGCCAAAACGAGCGCTCGCAGATCAAGAACAAGGCCGCCGCGCTGAACGTGCTGAAGGCCCGCCTCTACGAGAAAAAACAGGACGAGCAGCGCGCCGAGATGGACAAGTTCTACGGCGAGAAGGGCGAGATCGGCTTCGGCGCGCAGATTCGCAGCTACGTGCTGCAGCCCTACCAGATGGTGAAGGACCTCCGCACCGGCATCAGCACGAGCGACACGCAGGGCGTGCTCGACGGCGACCTGGATCGGTTCGTGAATGCCTGGCTCCGCGCCGGCTGCCCGCGGCACCGCAACAAGGATATCCAGATGGAGGAGTGATTCGGAGGCGTCGGAAGCCAAGAAGCCATGAATCGATTTGCGACGGTGGGCTTGGTTTTCAGGGTTTCCTAGTTTCCTGCTTAGTCATGTCCGCGCTTTCCTTCGAGACGATCCACGCTTCGCTCGCGGCCCAGCCGCTGTTTGAGGCCAAGACGTGGCAGCTCTCCCCCGAGGCGTGGCCGCTCACGGCCGGGCAGGTCGCGCAACTCGAGGCGATCGGCGCGGCGTGCGTGGAGTTTCACCAAGCGCTCGAGACGCTCTACCTGCGGTCCGCGGCGGGGAAAAACCTCCTCCGCAACAAGCCGCTGCTCGCGCCGTGGGTCGCCGACTACCTCGACCGCGGCAAGCCCGCCGCGCTCGTCGCGCACGCGCGCGATCCGAGGAACCGCGGTGCGCTCCCGCCGGTGCTGCGGCCCGACCTCCTGCTGACCGACGAGGGCTGGGTGCTGACCGAGCTGGACTCCGTGCCGGGCGGCATCGGCCTCACGGCGTTCTTGAACCGGCTGTATGCCAGCGCCCGGTCCCCGGCGATCCTCGGCGCCGACGACGCCATGATCAAAAATTTCCATGCCGCCCTCGCGGCGCTGCGGCCCGGGCAGCGCAATCCGCTCATCGCGCTGGTGGTGAGCGACGAGGCGGCCACCTACCGGCCGGAGATGCAATGGCTGGCACATCAACTCCAGCTGCTCGGCAAGCGCGTGTTTTGCCTGCGACCCGAGGACATTTTCCCGCTGGAGAACGCGCTCTTTTTCGACGCCGGCGGCAACCCCGAGAAGATCGACGTCCTCTACCGGTTCTTCGAGCTCTTCGACCTCGCCAATGTCCGCACGCAGAAATTCATCTTCGAGGCGTGGGCCGCGGGCGAGGTCGCGATTGCGCCGCCGATGCGGGCATTCCAGGAGGAGAAGCTCGCGCTTGCGTTGTTCCATCACCACCTGCTGCAGGACTACTGGACCGAGGCGCTGGGCGGTGGGGCGCTGAAAATCCTGCGCGCGCTGATCCCGCCCTCGTGGATCATGGACCCAGCGCCGCTGCCGCCGGGCGCGGTCCTCGACGGGCCGCGCGCCGCGGGGCGCGCGCTCAACGACTGGCGCGACCTCGCCGCCGCGTCGCAAAAGGAACGCGATCTCATCATCAAGATCAGTGGCTACCACGAGACCGCGTGGGGCGCGCGCAGCGTGGTGCTCGGCAGCGACTGTTCGCGCGAGGAGTGGCAGCAGGGGCTCGAGCGCGCGATCGCGCTGGCTGCCGAGAACCTGCACGTGCTCCAAGCTTACAAGAAGCCGCGCCGAACCGAGCACCCCGTCTTCGAACCCGCGGTGGAGGGCGGCGGTTCGCCGCCGGCGGTGTCCAAACCGGGCCGCTTGCGGCTGTGCCCCTATTACTTCCTGGTCGAGGGCAGGCCGCGCCTATCCGGAGCGCTCGCGACGTTTTGCCCGCCCGACAAGAAGATCATCCACGGGATGCAGGACGCGGCGCTGCTCCCGTGCCGGATTGTGCCGGGCTAAGGGCGGAAGGAATTGAGGGCCGGCAGCCGGCCGCGCCGTGCCGGCGGCCCAAGAGTCGCCGGGCGCGTCACGCCGCAACCGCCTTGCCGATCAGGTTGGGATTCGGCGTCACCGCCTCGGCGGCCAGCTGGCGGAAAAAGGCGTCGCGGCGCTCGCGGGCGACGGCTACATCTTTGGTCCCGAGCGAGCGCCGGATGCGCTCCTTGGTGAAGGGCGTGGGGTGCACGGTATAGTGCAGGAACCAGGTCCCGTGGTTGTTCCAGAGATGGTGGTTGGGATTCTCCGCGCGGATGCGGAGGTTGGCGAGGGCGGCGAGGGCGTTCATGGCTGGATTGACTGGGTTGGAGTTGCTCGCGCCAGGGAGGAAAACAAAAAACCGACCTGAAGGGCATCAGGTCGGTCTCGTCTTCGGGAGCGTTCTTGGTTCGCCGTCCGAGGAGGAAGGCGCACATCCGAGGTTTCCCTCGATCCACCGTGGCCGCTCCCGGCCCGGTTGGCGGAGCCAGCTTCTGAGGGCCGGCTCGTTCCTGATGCGACGCTGACGGTGCGAAACGTTTGCCGGTCGTCCAGACTTTTTTTGCGGCGGCCGGCACAGCGCCGCGATCCGCAGGGGAGATCACTTTTTGGCGTGCGCCTTTGCGTAGTGCTCGGCGAGCAGGTCGTGGCCAAAGTCGCCCTTGAATTCTCGGAAGGTCGTGTGGACGTGGTTGCCGTTGCCCTGCGAGTTATCGAACTCGATCAGGAAGGTCGGCCCCTGGATCCGGTAGTAGGTCTGCTTCGTGCGATCGAGGCCGCCGGCCCAGGCGAACGTGATCTTTTCGAGCCCGGCCGCCGAGATCTTGGCGAAGGCCTCGTCGGCGAGCTCGGGTCGGGCGCGGGCCAGGTAGACCTTGAGCAGCGCGGTCAGCTGGTCGCGCTGCCCGGGCTTGAGTTGTGCGGCCGCAATGCCGGCGGGCGCGAGGGGATCGACACGCTTCTTGTTGGTCGTGACGATCTCGGTGAGGGCCTTGTCGGCGAAAATGGCGATCTTGCGCTGCGCGGGATCGAGGGAGTTTACCAGTGCGAGGCCAAGATCCTCCTCGGCGGCGAGGACGCGTTCGCCTTTGCGCGGACCGGAACGGACCTCGGCGGGATTGGTGCCCATGAACGACGGGGCGAAGAAGACGTGCTTGCCGTCGACGATGGTGAAATTGAACGAGAGGTGGTGGCCTTCGAAGCGCCAGCCCCACGATTGGTCGGCCGCAGGCTCACCGAAGATCGTCACGAGGTAGTTGGCCGGATCGCGGCGGCCCTTGGTGTCTTTTTCCAGCTGCTTCAGGAAGAGCTCGAGCTGCATGATGGCCTGCGCCTGGGCGGTGCCGGTGTGGCTGAGCCCGGTGCGCAGCAGCGCGATCCCAAGTGCCTGCGAGGTGGTGGAGGTGTCGCGGAAGGACACGCCCTTGCGATCAAGCGGGACGAAATTCCAGTTCTCGCGCTCGGCGTCGGTGAGGGGATAGGTGGCTTGCTTTTTGTGGCCGTCGCTGAGCGAGCCGAGGAATTGCCGCGCGGCGGCGAGCATCTCGGCGGGCACTTCGTGGGCGCGCAGCGCGGGCGCGAGGATTGCCACGAGGCCGGCGAGGAGGAGGCGGGGGAGGGCGGGGTTCACGGGGGCGGTTAAGGTGGAAAAGCCCGTCACACGCAAGGGCGCAGCGAAAGGGTTGCGCCCGGCGCGGGCCTGGGTTTGGTGTGTGCCCATGCAATCCGTCTCCGTCGCACCTTCCGCGGGCCCGCCCCCCGGCCTTCCGGACGGTGTGCGAGAGGGCAACGAGAACCTCGTCCTTCTCACGCCGGCGGCCGGCGCCAAGGTCGCGGCGCTTATGGCGCGCGAGGGGCAGGGTGAGTTTCTGCGGGTGGCCATCAGCGGCGGAGGCTGCAATGGGCTCAGCTACAAACTGAAGTTTGTGCCGGAGCCGCGCCGCGGCGACATTTTGGTCCGCAGCGCTGGCGTGCGCGTGGTGGTCGACAGCAAGAGCGCCCTTTACCTGAAGGGAACCCATTTGGACTATTCGCCGGCGCTCGTCGCCGGTGGCTTCAAGTTCTCCAATCCCAACGCCAAGGCGAGTTGCTCCTGCGGGGAGAGCTTTTCCCTCTAAGCCGAAGCGGGCGCCAAATAACCCTTGCTCCCGCGCGCATCCCGCGCGAAAAGGCTGCCCGACCGACACGTCCAAACCTATTTGATGGCCAATTCGTTTCCTTCCGCCGGTGGCGGCAACCGCCCCGGCTCTTACCAGCGTCGCAATGTCGACCCGTTTGCGGCCATCCGCCGTAATCATCGCATCAAGGTCCCGCAGGTGCGGGTGATCTCCCCCGAAGGCAAGCAGCTCGGCATCCTCGACACGGCCAAGGCCGTGAACCTCGCGCTGGAGAACGGCCTCGACCTCGTCGAGGTCGCGCCCAACGCCACGCCGCCGGTGTGCCGCATCCTCGACTTTGGCAAATACGTCTACGAGGAGCAGAAGAAGCAGTCGCACGCCAAGACCACGGCCAGCAAGATTAAGGAAATCGAGTTTACCGCTCGGATCGAGACGCACGATTTCGAGACCAAAATCCGCCACGCCGAGGAGTTTCTTCACCACGGCAACAAGGTGAAGATGCGCCTGAAGTTCCGCGGCCGCGAGATGGCGCACACCGAGATCGGCTTCGAAGTGATGAAGCGGGCCGTCGTTGATCTCGCTGGCATGGGCCACCCGGACTCGGAGCCCAAGCTGATCGGCCGCAACATCCACGTGATGCTCACGCCACTGCCGGTCAACAAGCGCAAGCCGAAGTATCTGATGCCTGAGGACGACGACGGCGACGAGGGCGAGGACGGCGCCCCGCCGCCCGCCAGACCCGCGGGCTCAGAGCCGCCCCCAGGGGCGGGTTCCTGACGCCGCGCGGCGTAGCCTACGCGCCGCCATGCCTCCGGCGCCGCCCCGCTTTCTCGCCTCCGTTTTGCTCGCGCTGATCGCCCCGGCGGCGACCGGCGCCGAGGCGCCCGCGCGCTCCGCCCCGATGCGGCCGGGCGGCTCCAATTCGCCGGCAGCGGTCCAGCCGCCAGCGCCTTCGTCATCCGCGACGGTGGCCACCCGCAAGCTGCGCGGCCTGGACTACGTGAGCGTGGCCGAAGTCGGCAAACGGCTTGGCCTTGCGGTCACTGAGAGCGAGCGTGGCCGCAAGGCCCGCCTCGCCGGCGGCAAGGTGGAGGCCGAGCTCACGCACGACGATCGCGATGCGACCATCAACGGCCTGCGGGTCGTTTTGGGCGAGCCCGCCCAGGCGAGCGGCGGCCAGCTCTTCGTGAGCCGCGTGGACTTCGAGCGCGCGATTGCGCCCCTGCTGCGCCCCGGATTCGGCGTCCCCGCCCGCCCGCGCCCGCGCACCATCGTGCTTGATCCGGGCCACGGCGGCCGCGATCAAGGCACGAGCGTCAACGAAAAGACCTACGCCCTCGACGTCGCCCGCCGCGCCAAGCCGCTGCTCGAGGCCGCGGGTTTCCGCGTCGTGCTCACGCGGGACGCCGACGTGGGCCTCGAACTGTTCGAGCGCGCCGGGATCGCCAACCAGCAGCGCGGCGACGCTTTCGTGAGCATCCACTTCAACGCGCTGCCGAGCGACACCGTGACCTCCGGGGTGCAGGTCTTCACGTTTGCGCCCGCCGGGCAGCACGCCGCCGAGTGGTGGAGCACGCCGATGCGAGGGGCCGATCCGCACCTGGAGAAAAGCGAGATGCCCGTGAACCGGCACGACCACTGGAGCGCCGTCCTCGCGCAGGGGCTGCACCGCCGCCTCGTCGGCGATCTCAAGGCCGCCGACCGGGGGAAAAAAATCGCGCACTGGGGGGTGCTGCGCCCGCTCGACTGCCCGGGCGTGCTGATCGAATGCGGTTTTCTCACGAGCGCGGCCGAGGCCCGGAAAATTTCCACGCCGGCTTACCGTCAGAAAATCGCCGAGGCGATCGCCGCGGGATTGCGCGATTACGCGGCGGCGCTTGATGCTGCGCGGGCGCGCGGCGCCGCCGTCGCGGCCGGTGCCACCGGCAAGTGACCACTCCTTCCATGAAACATCCCCTGTTCGTGCTCTCCCTTCTCGCCGTCGGCGTCGCCGCTCAGTCGCGCGCGTGGGACTACGAGGGCCACCGCATCGTCAACGCCCTGGCGCTCGCGTCGCTGCCCAAGGATTTCCCGCCGTTCGTCCACGCGCTCGCCCATGCGGAGCGCGTGGCCTTCCTCGCCGGCGAGCCCGACCGTTGGCGCAATGTTCCGGATTTGCCGCTCAAGCAGTCGGGCGGCAGCTGGACCGATCACTTCCTCGACATCGAATACCTGCCCGAGGCCGGGATCGATCCGCGCACGGTCACCTCGTTCCGCTACGACTTCATCGTGCAGTTCGCCGCCGGGCGCGCGGCCCATCCGCAGAACTTCGCGCCCATCGATCCGGCGAAGAATGCCGACCACACGCGGGAGTGGCCGGGCTTTGCGCCGTGGGCGATCGCGGAGTATTTCGGCAAACTCCGCTCCGCTTTCTCCTACCTGAAGGTCTTCGAGGAGCTCGGCACTCCTGACGAGGTCATGAACGCGCAGGCCAACATTCTTTATGTGATGGGCACCATGGGCCACTACGTGGGCGACTGCGCGCAGCCGCTGCACACGACCAAGCACTTCAACGGCTGGTCCGGCGACAACCCCAAGGGCTTCACCAAGTGGACCGGCCTGCATGCATGGGTGGACGGGGGCATCATTGCCAAGGCTGTCATCCGTGCGCCGCAACTGTTGCCTCGCGTGACGGAGGCGAAGCTCATCTCGCTCGCCGCGCGCGGGGATGGTCGCGATCCGATGTTTGTCGCGGCGATGGACTACATCCTCGCGCAGCACACGCACGTCGAGCCGCTCTACCAGCTCGAGAAGGAAAACAAGCTCGGCCACGGCGAGCAGGGCGTGGTCGCGCCGGAGACGAAGGAATTCATCGAAGCCCGGCTGCTCGATGGCGCGCGCATGTTGGCAGCGATTTGGCTGACCGCGCAGCGCGCGGCCGTGCCGGACACCTACCTCCGCGCGCAGCTCATCAAGCGGCAGACGGCGGCCGCCGCCGCGCCTGCGACGCCGTGAGCGCTGCGACGATCCTTTGGGTTGCGCTCGGCGGCGCGCTCGGCTCCGTGCTGCGCGCGCTGGCGGGCTTCGTCATCCCGGCGGGCCGCCTGCCGTGGGCGACCATCGTCGTTAACGTCGGGGGATCGTTGCTCATCGGTTGGCTCATGGCGCGCTTTGCGCCTGGCGGCGCGGCGGGCGAGGGGAGCATGCGCGCGCAGGCGTTCTGGGTCGTGGGCGTGTGCGGTGGGTTCACGACCTTCTCGACGTTCAGCTGGCAGACAATCGAGCAGATGCAAAAGGGAGGGTGGGGCGCGGCGGCGGCCAACGTAGTCCTCTCCGTGGTGCTTTGCCTCGGCGCGACATGGGCGGGCTGGAAGATCGCGCAGTGAGACCGAGCCAACTCCTTTTCTTCGCGTTGAGCTGGCTTGCCTCTGTCGCCGTGGCAGTGGCCGATCGCCCGCGGGTGATTGTCTCGACCGACATCGGCGGGACGGACCCGGATGATTTTCAGTCGATGGTGCATCTGCTGGTCTACGCGGATGTATTCGATCTCGAGGGGCTCGTGTCGTCGCCCTTCGGGCCGGGTCGCAAGGCGCACATTCTCGAGGTCATCGATCGCTACGAGCGCGACTACTCAAATCTGAAGACACACTCGGCGCGCTACCCGACACCCGCGGCGTTGCGCGCGATCACGAAGCAGGGCGCGCTCGAGAGTCCCGGGCCGGCCGGGGTCGGCGCCGCGACCGAAGGCTCTGACTGGATTGTCCGCTGCGCGCGCCGCGCCGATGCGCGGCCGCTCCATCTGCTCGTGTGGGGTGGCATCGAGGATCTCGCGCAGGCGTTGCACGATGCGCCGGATATTTTGCCGAAGCTCCGGGTGTATTTCATCGGCGGCCCAAACAAGATGTGGAGCGTCGATGCTTACGATTACGTGGAGCGGCGGCACCCGGCACTCTGGATCATCGAGGCCAACGCTACCTATCGGGGTTGGTTCGTCGGCGGCAATCAGGCGGGCGAGTGGGGTAACACCACGTTTGTGTCAAAGCACCTCGCGGGACGCGGCGCGCTTGGCGACTACTTCGCCACACACCTCCGCGGCACGATCAAGATGGGCGATTCGCCATCCGTCGCATGGCTCCTGCATGGCAAGCCGGACGATCCCTCGCAGCCGGGGTGGGGCGGGAAATTCGTGCGGATTTGGGACGGCCGCAAGACACTCTTCGGGCGACTCACCACGGAGGCGGATCGAGCTGAGGTGTTCGGGGTCGTCGAGTTTGCGCTGCCGGTGCCGGCTGGCATGACGCCGGCGAATCGCGTGCAGGTGATGTTCGACAACCGGATCCCG
>JAEUHB010000022.1 GCA_016794665.1 Opitutaceae bacterium | reverse complement strand
TGGACGACCGTGACGGCGGCGAGATCCCCCTGCGCCGGGTGTCCCGTGCGTGGATCGATGATGTGGCCGAGGCTCCTGCCCCCGGCGCGGAAGAAATTCCGGTAGTTGCCCGCGGTTGAGACGGCGCGCGTGGCGAGGTTGATGACGCGCGTTATACCCGGTGCAGCCGCCGCTGGCCGCTCGATCGCAACGGGCCAGCCGTTGCGGTTCGCAGGCGCGATTCCGGCGCGGACATCGCCGCCGATCTGCACCAAGTGGCGGGGCAGGCCTGCGGCCGACAACAGGGTGCTCACGGCATCTGCCGCGAAGCCCTTGCCCGGCGAGGAGAAATCCGCCGTCACGCCCAGTTGCGTGCGCCGCAGTGCGGGCGGTGACGAGCGCACTTCGAGCCGGCGCCAATCCACGCGCTGGAGCACGCGCGCGACGAGGTCCGCAGGCGGCGGAGCCTCCGGGCGCGGACCAGGTCCGAAGCCCCACAGCCGCACCAATGGTTCGACCGTGGGATCGAAGGCGCCGCTCGTGACCTCCGCGATCCGCAGCGACTCGCCGGCCACCTGCGCAAGCTCGGCGGGCACAGGAAACCACTCGGCGTGGCCGGAGGTGTTGAAACGCGAGAGTGCGGAGCCGGACCGGTAGGTCGAGAGTTGCTGTTCGAGGTCCTCGAGGCGCGCGACGATTTGGCGGCGCAGGATTTCAGTGTCGTGGCCCCCGGCCTCGACCTTGACGGTCCACGTCGTGCCCATCGCACGGCCGGTGAGGGTGGCGATTTCCGTGGGCGACGCGGACGCGGTGCCCAGCAGCGAAGCGGTGGCGACCATGAGCAGGAGCGGCTTCATCCGACACCTTTCACCCAGCGAATCAGCGGCAGGTATTGCGCGTGGATCGCGATCGCGAGGGCGAGGAGCACAAGCGCCGCCGCGTCGCGCCGGGAAAACCGATCCGTCGCGCCGCGGGCGCGGACAAAATTCAGCAGCGCACCCGTCGGGCAGCCGAAGCGGCAATACGCCTGCGGCACGAAGAGCGACGCCACGAGGCCCACCACCGCGACCGCGATGGTCGCAAAGCCCGCCGAGCGCACGACGTAGGCTGCGAACGGTTCGAGCCCCGCGAGGTCAAACGGCAGCGCGAGCAGCGCCATCACGAGCGAGAAACCGAGCAGCGCGGGCGGGAGGTATTCAAGGCCGCGCACGGCGCCCGCGGGCAGCGTCAGCTGCCACCGCCGCGGGCGGATGCGGCCGAGCAGCTCCTGCGCGGCGCCGTGCGGGCAGACGTGGTGGCAGTAAAGCGGCGAGCCCGTGGCCCAGGGCACGACGAGCGCCGCGGCGGCCAGCAGCACGAGGCCCGGCGCGGCGGTCCACGGCACGCCCGCGCGCGCCCAGCCGCCGAACAGTTTCATCGCGAGCAGATCACCGGCGACGAGGCCCACGTAGCCCACGAGCACGAGCTGCCACGCGAGCTTCCACCGGCGTTTCCATTCCGCCGGGCCGAAGGCCATGAGCGCCGCGCCGACGAGCACCACCACCATCCCGGCGTCGCGCCACCCAAACTGCAGCGCGGGCCGCTCGATCAACTCGGCGCGGGCGGCTTGGAGGCGGAGCTTCACGCCGCGGGCGATGGTCAAGCTCGTCATCGTCGCGCCGGCGACGCCCTCGATGCCCGCCGCCTCGAGATCAAGATCCGCGGCGGCGTCCCACGTGAGGCTGTTCCACTTCTTCAGGAACCGGCGATCGGTCGCGATTGACTTCACGTAGTCGGCGGTCTCGTCCGAGCCGTGGATTTTCAGGCCGACGATTTTCCAATCGCGGTCGAGGACGACGAGTGTGTCGGTGGCGCCGGCGTAGCCGATGAGATCCTGCGCGTGCGGAAACGTGCGGACGACGTAGCCCAGCTCGCGCCCGGCGCGGTCGAGGATGAACAGCCCGTCGCGCGCCGAGCTGTCGGGCCGCAGCCGAGCGGCGTCCGGAAAGAACGACTTCACCTCCTCGACGACGACCGGCGCGTCGCCCTGCGTGCGTTGCCGCACCGCCAGATCGCGCACGAGCCACGCGACAACCGCGACGACGGCGAAGCGGTAGAGCTGGAGGGCGAGGCGTTTCACGTTTGGCCGAAGCAACGCGCGGGCTCGCGCGCGCTGCTTCGATCAAGCACAGACAGGTGGGCGCGTTGGGGTCAACGCGCCCAACCTTCACTTCGCCGGCAGCACCTGCACCGCGTCGAGGTGGACGTTGCCGTCGGCCTTGGTGGCGTCGACGTCGACGGCGGCGGGCTTCCCGGCGGCGAAGCGATAGGTTCCGACTGAGACCCAGTAGCCGTCGATCGTCGCGGGCTTCTTTTGGTTCACGGTCACCGTCGCGGTGCCGTCGGCGTGGCGGATGACGAGGGTGGTGTTGCTCGCGCGATTCTCGTGCGGCGCGGTGGCGAAGCGGACCTCGTAGCGGCCGGTCTCCGGCACGCTGAAGCCGAAGCTCGCGCTCTTGCCGGGGCCGCGGGCGTAAACGTAGTCGGGACCGACGTGGGCAAGGTTGGTGCCGGGCTCCCAACTGCCGGTGAGCTTGGCGGACTTGTTGTCCACCACGATGCCCTTGAGCGACGGGATGCTGACGCCAAAGCTGCCGCCGCCCACGTCGATCACGGGGCCGGGCGCGGGGCCGACGAGCTGGATGGTGCCGTCGGCGGCACGGCGGGCGCGGCCGGGGAGCTTGAGCAGCGCGTCCATCTCGGACCAGTAGAGGTGGTAGACGTCGCGCGGCGTGGCGTTGTGCTTGATCGCGAGGTAGGCCGCCTTGCCGACGACCTCGCCCATCATGCCGATGGTCTTCATCACGCGCACGGTGCCCAGCGCCTGATCGGTGACGCTGATGTTGCGGCCGGCCATGAACATGTTGGTCACGTTGACCGAGTAGAGGCAGCGGTAGGGAATCGGGTAGCCGAAGTCGCGGTCGATGCGGCGGTCGTGCTGCGCGATCGCGATGAAGGGGTTGTCGGGGAACTTCGTGGCGTATTCCTTGCGCGGGAAGTGCAGGTCGATGCTCCACGTGCTGGGCACGCAGCCATCGGGAAAGTCCCTCTTCGTGACGATGTCCTCGTGGGTGAGCACCACGTCGCCGACGATGCGGCGCGACTCACGCGTGCCGCCGATGTAGGCGACCCAGTCGAGCTTGGCGTTGGGGTGCTCGGCGGCGCCGTCGCGGTTCTTCATTGCGTTGAAGGCGCCGAAGACGGCGCGGAGGTTGTGGTCGCGGATGCGCTCGAGATCGTTGATCGGGTGCTTGTTGAAGCCCGACTCCCAGAACCACTCGCCCTTGCCCTTGTCGGCCATGTCGGCCTTGCCCTGCTTGGGGTAGGGGAAGTCGTCCATCTTGAGGTCGAGCGCCCACGGCGTCTCCGGGAATTTCTGCGGCGCGGGGGCGTTGGACCAGACCCACATGTTGGACATGCCGAGGAGATCCTTGAGCTCGATCTCGTATTTGGCGCCGGCGAGGTGGGCGAGGGCGCCGTGGCCGGTGCAATCGGAGAAAAACTTCCCGCGGAATTTTTTCTGGCGGCTGTCGGTCGTGTTGAGGGAGGTGACGGAGATGATGCGGTTGTCCTTGGTCTCGGCGGTGTGGACGTGCTCGTTGAGGAAGAGCGAGATGTTCTTCTCGGCGCGCATGAGCGCCTCCTTCTGGGCGTCGCCGAACTCCTCGTAGGTGCCCGGTGAGTTCTTCGCCTTGTCGGAGAATTCCTCCGTCATCTCGCCGATGTGCGGGTATTTGCCGCGGCGGATCAGGCCCATGGCCCACACGCGCACCTCGGAGCTGCCGTTGCCGCCGAGGACGGGACGCTCCTGGATGAGGGCGACCTTGAGGCCTTGGCGCGCGGCGGAAAGCGCCGCGCCCATGCCGCCGTAGCCGCCGCCGACGACGACGAGATCAAACTCGCCCATGTCCTGCGGGGCCGCAGGCAGGCCGAGCGCGGCCTTGCGCCAGGCGGAGAGCGGCGCGGTGTCGTTGGGCAGGGTCTCGGCGAGGTCGCTGGTGAAATAGATCGCGTCGCAGCGGCCGTCGAAGCCGGTGAGGTCGCGCAGCGCGACCGTCGCGGAATTGCCGGTGACGGCGACGGTGCCGCCGTCGTGCCAGAACCAGTCGGCGCCCTTGGTGCCAAAGGTCTCGGTGAGCGGCGTGCCGTTGACGAGCACTTGGAATTTCCCGGGTGAACCGGGGGCGCCCCAGTGCGCGACCCAGTCCTTGGTGCGCACCCAGACGCG
>JAEUHB010000016.1 GCA_016794665.1 Opitutaceae bacterium | reverse complement strand
CGAGATCACCAAGAGCTACGAACCGCGCGAAGTTGAAAAGAAGTGGTATGCCGCCTGGCAGGCCGCCAACGCCTTCGCCGGCAAGCCCGCGCGCAGCCGCGAGCCCTACGCCATCGTCATCCCGCCGCCCAACGTCACCGGCGTGCTCACGATGGGGCACGTGCTCAACAACACGCTCCAGGACATCCTCATCCGCCGCGCCCGTCTCGAGGGCAAGGCCGCCCTCTGGCTCCCCGGCACCGACCACGCGGGCATCGCCACGCAGAACGTTGTCGAGAAACAGCTCCGCCAGACGGAAAAGAAAACCCGCCGCGATCTCGGGCGCGAAAAGTTCCTGGAGAAGGTCTGGGCGTGGCGCGACGAGAAGGGCGGAAAAATCCTCGAGCAGCTCCGCGCCCTCGGCGCCTCCTGCGACTGGGAACGCACGCAGTTCACGATGGACCCGCACTACTCCAAGGCGGTGCTCACGGCCTTCGTCGATCTCTTCGCTAAGGGAAACATCTACCGCGGCAAGCGCATGGTGAACTGGTGCCCCGCGTCGCAGACCGCGCTCAGCGACGAGGAGGTCAACATGAAGCCCGTCAACGGCACGATCTACCGCGTGCGCTACGAGCGGGTCGATGCGCCGGGCGTTTTCGTCGAGGTCAAGACCACGCGCCCCGAGACTATCCCGGGCGACGTCGCCATCGCCGTGCATCCCGACGATCCGCGCTACGCCGGCTGGATCGGGAAAAAAGTCCGCCGCGCCCTTGGGCCCGCCGCGGAAATCCCGATCATCGGCGACGCTTCCGTCGATAAGGAGTTCGGCACCGGCGCCCTCAAGATCACGCCGGCGCACGACAAGGTGGATTTCGAGATCGGCGCGCGCCACAAGCTCCCGATCATAGACGTGCTGCACGCCAACGGTGTGCTCAACGAGTTCGCCGGCCCCGAGCTGGCGGGCCTCGAGCGTTTCGCCGGCCGCAAGAAAGCCGCCGAGCTGCTCAAGGCCAGCGGCGCGCTCGTCGCCGAGGAGCCTTACGCCAACAACGTTGGCTACTCGGAGCGCGCCGATGTGCCGATCGAGCCGCGCCTCACGTGGCAGTGGTGGCTGCGCTACCCGCGCGTCGAGGAGGCCAAGGCCGCCGTGCGTGACGGCCACATCCATTTCCACCCCGAGCGTTGGAGCAAAGTTTATCTCCACTGGCTCGAGAACATCCAGGACTGGTGCATCAGCCGCCAGCTGTGGTGGGGCCACCGCATCCCGGTGTGGTATCGGAAGGGCCTCGACAAGGAGACCCTCACCGAGGCCGATCTCCGCGACGCCTCGAAAGTCCACGTCTCGCTCGCCGGTCCCGCCGATCCGGAGAACTGGACGCAGGAGGACGACGTGCTCGACACGTGGGCCTCGTCGTGGCTCTGGCCGTTTGCGACGATGGGCTGGCCCGACGCCGACAAGATGAAGGCGCAGGAC
>JAEUHB010000477.1 GCA_016794665.1 Opitutaceae bacterium | reverse complement strand
GTGCCCCCGCTCGCGCGCGCCGATGCGACGCGCGAAGTCGCATGCGTGCGGCTGGGGGAAATCTGAGCCCACGGCCCCGCGGGGCCGATTCAGCCCCCGGGCCGGCGCCTAGCACCGCACGGTTTTCCGCTTCGGGGCCACGGGTGCGCCGCGGCGGCCTTTGAGGATGTAGCTCTCGGCGTCGGGCACCTTGCACGCGGTCTCACCCCTGTCGACCTCGACCCGGCCGAGTTTCCTTGCGGTCGCGATCGCCCCGGCGCCGAGCGGCGCGATGTAGGTCCCGCAGCAGATCAAAAAAGCGTTCATCTGGTAGCGCACGTCGTCGGGTGCTTCGCGCAGTGTGCGCGCCACGCGATCGAGCAGCTTGCCATAGTCCTTCACGGGCAGCTTCTCGTCGGGGACCATGACCGCGAGCGCGCCGAGCGTCGCCCAACCCGAGCACGCGACGCTCTCCTTCGGCGAATCGATCCATTTGCAAGCGAGCGCAAACCCGTCGGGATGCTCCGAGGCCACCCACGGGACCGTGGTGTTGCCCACCATTTTCCACGAGGCGGTGTCGGCCCACCGCTGGATCTGCGTGCGCGTCATCCGCGCGCCGTCGGCGATCATGCCGGCGAGGTATTGCGCGTCGCCGACGCCGGTCGCGTAGAGCTGGAGCGCGAGCGCCTGCTGGCCCTTCAGTTTCTTGTGGAGCGGCTTCATGTCGCCGATGCGCACGCCGAACAGCGGCTCTTTCGCGCCGTGCTTCATCAGCACTCTCTTGATCGGCTCGGTGCCCAGCGCTGCGAGCTCCGCCATCACTTGCTCCAGGGTCATGACAGTCTCCGGCAAATCGTGACGGCGCGCTCAGCGCTCCGCGATGCAGTAGAGGTGCTCGTGGCCGCGGAGGTAGAGTTCCTTGTCCACCGCGACCGGCGAGGCGTCGATGCGCTCGCTCAGCGTGTTGCGGGCGACGACCTCGAACTTCGTCGTGTCCTTCAGCACATAGGTGAGGCCCTCGCGCCCGACGACGTAAAGATGCCCGTTGGCCGCGAGCGGCGAGGCGTAGATGCCCCCGCGCATGCCCTCGAGCGGCTGATCGACGAAATGGAATTCGCCGGTCAACGCGTTGAGGCACGAAAGGAACGCCTCGCGCTCCTTCGTCACAAAAATCCGGTCGCCCGACAGCACGGGCGAGGCGACGTAGGGCGTGCCTTTGCGCTGCTGCCAGACCATGTCCGGACCGGTGGAGACATCGCCGCGAGCCGTGAGCTTGATCGCTTGGATATAGAAGCCTTGGAACCCGCTCGTCACATAGACCATGCCGTGGCCGGTGACCGGCGTCGGGATGACATTCGTGCCGAGCCCGCTCGCTTCCCAGATCATCTCACCCGTCGCGACATCATAGCTGCGCGTGCGTTTCGTCGCGGGCAGCACGGCCTGCTGCTTTCCCGCGACGGGCACGATCAACGGCGTGGCCCAGCTGGTGCGCTCGTCGCGAGCCTGCCGCCACACCTCGGCCCCGGTCTTCTTGTTCAGTGCGACGATGAAGGAGCCCGTCTCCTGGTCCCACGGCACGATCAGGAAATCGCCGGCGAGCGCGGGCGACGATCCCTCGCCAAAGCCATTGCGCGTCTGCATGTCGCCGAGATCCTTTTCCCACTTCAGGATTCCCTGCAGATCGTAGCAAAAGAGGCCGCGCGAGCCGAAGGAAACGTAGAGATGCTCGCCGTCAGTGAGGGGAGAGGCCGAGGCAAAGCTGTTGGTCTGATGCTTGCCCTCATGCGGGACTTCGCGACGCGCGACCTTGCTCCAGACGGTCTTGCCGGTCGCGCGGTCGAGCGCGACGACCGTGAATTCGACGACCTTCGTGGGCCGTCCTCCGCCGCCGAATCCACCGGGTCCGCGCTTGCCGCCCTTGCCCCGCCCTTCGCCACCGCCACCCGGAGCAGGCGCTGGGGCGGGCGGAGTGGGTGCCGCGGCAGTCGCACCAGCGGGCGTCTCGGCCGTCTCGACCGCCGTGAGCAGAAACACGCGATCCTTCCAGATGATCGGCGTGGAGAAACCGAGCCCGCCGATCTTCGCTTTCCAACGGATGTTTTTCTCGTCACCCCACATGGTCGGCGGGGTGGCGCCGGGTGCGACGCCTTGTCCGGTGGTGCCGCGCCACTCCGGCCACGACGACAGCCCGGCCGCTCGGGCCGCAGGGGGGAAAAAAGCAACCAGTGTAAAGGCAACTAAGGCGGGAAGGCGGGGAGAGAAGTTCATGGGAGGAGGATGCGAGAATACGACCGCGGTCCGCCGTCTGACGCGACACCCCCGGAAAAGGTTGCGGCCCCGCGGCCGCCGGCCCCGAGAAAATCCGAATCGCCGCTTGATGCGGTGCGTCTGGTCGCGACACGATTCCCCCATGAGTTCCAGCCCCTCCCCCGCCCCTCAGATGTCCCGCACCGCTTGGTTGATCTGCGCCATCGCGGCCATCGGCTTCGCCTTCGACATCTACGAGCTCCTGATGCTGCCCTTGATCATCAAGCCCGCGATCGCCGCGCTCAGCGCGCCGCTCGTCGAGGCGCTGGTGAGCGGCGGCATGGATCGCGCGCAGGCCGCGGCCCTCTGGTCGCCAGGCGGCGCGGAATACGTGCGGTGGGCGCGCACGTTGTTCTTCGTGCCCGCGCTGGCAGGCGGCGTGTTCGGGCTGTTGGGCGGCTATCTCACGGATTTGTTCGGCCGCCGGCGCGTGCTCACCTACTCCATCCTGCTCTACGCGTTCGCGGCGTTTGCCGCGGGCTACTTCGCGACGACCCTCCCGCAGCTGCTCTTCTTCCGCTGCCTCGTCTTCATCGGCGTCTGCGTCGAGTTCGTGGCGGCCGTGGCTTGGCTCGCGGAGATCTTCACCGAGCCGAAGCAGCGCGAAAAGGTCCTCGGCTACACGCAGGCGTTCTCCTCGTTCGGCGGCTTGCTCGTCGCCGGCGCCAACATCCTCGCCGCCAAGTGGGCGCTCTCCCTCCCCGCCATCCAAGGCGGACATGAGGCGTGGCGCTACACGCTTATCTCCGGAGTGCTCCCCGCCCTGCCGCTGATTCTCATCCGGCCGTTCCTGCCGGAGTCGCCGGCGTGGCAGAAGAAGCGCGAGAGCGGCACGCTCAAGCGCCCGAGCATCGCGGCGCTCTTCGCGCCCGAGCTGCGCAAGACCACGATTCTCACCACGCTCATCTTTGCCGCCAGCTACGGCATCGCCTTCGGCGCCATCCAGCAGCTCCCGCAGATCATCGGCGCGCAGCGCATCGGCACCCCGGCCGAGGCCGGTCACGTCGCGGTCCTGAAGGCCGCCAAGGAAAAGGGCGCCGAGGCCATGGCCGCCGCCAAAGCCGCCAAAAAACCCGATCCCGTCGCCACACGCGAGATGCGCCAGGCCGCCGGCAACGCCAGCGATCAAACCGTCGCGGGCGTCACGCTCTGGCAGGAGATCGGCGGCCTCGTCGGGCGCTTTCTGCTCGCGGTGCTCGCGGTGGTCATCGTGAGCCGGCGCGCCCTGTTCCGTGTCTTCCAGATTCCTTCGCTGATTTTCGTGCCGCTCCTTTTCTGGTGGATCTCCGGCCAGCTCGGCGACGAAAGCAGCATGGGCATGATCAAGGCCGGCATCTTTGTCGCCGGTGTGCTGACCGTCGCGCAGTTTTCGTTCTGGGGAAATTACATCCCGCTCGTGTTCCCGGTGCACCTGCGCGGCACGGGCGAGAGTTTCGCCGCCAACATCGGCGGCCGCGTGCTCGGCACCGCCGCCGCTTGGATCACGCTGACACTCTCCGCGTCGGATAAGCCCGACCCTGCGCGCGTCGCGCTCGTCGGTGCCTGCGTGGCCGGCGCCTATGCCCTCGTCGGTGCGGTGCTCACGCAGTTCCTCCCCGAGCCGAAGCCGGAAGCCAGCGAGGAGTAAGCTCGCCTCCACCGCATCATGGCCGCCTTACCCCGCCGCGTCCGCCTCGCGTTTCTCCCCCTCTCCCTCGCTCTCCTTCTGCCCCTCTTCATCCGCGCCGCCGAAGCGCCCGCGCCCGCCAAGAAGCGCCCGCAGCTCCCGCCGCTCCCGGTCAGCGCCGTCGCCTCGCCCGCGCGCACGACCGACGGCGTCGAGTTCATCATCGGCCCCGACTACGCCTACGCCCCCGAGCTCACCGTGCGCCCCGACGTGCCCAAGGGCACCGTCCACGACTTCACGATGAATTCGGAGGACAGCAAAATCTACCCCGGCATTGCCCGCGGGCAGACGGGCGTCGTGCCTTACAAGCGGCGCGTGACGGTCTATGTCCCTGCCGGCTACGTGCGCGGCACGCCGGTCCCGCTCATCGTCGGCCAGGACGGCAACTACCGCGACTTCCTCCCCACCGTCCTCGACAACCTGATTCATGATAAACGCGTGCCCACGATGGTCGCCGTGATGATCAATTCCGGCGGCGGCGACGCGCAGGGCAGCCAGCGCGGCCTCGAATACGACACCGTCTCCGGCCTCTACGCGCAGTTCATCGAGACCGAGGTGCTCCCGCGCATCGCCAAGGACTACGGCATCACCTTCACCACGGACCCCAACGCCCGCGCCACCATGGGCGGCAGCTCCGGCGCGGCCGCCGCGTTCACGATGGCGTGGTTCCGGCCCGACCTCTACCGCCGCGTGCTCAGCTACTCCGGCACCTACGTCAACCAGCAGTCGCCCCTCAATATCTCCGCCCCGCGCGACCAGTGGATCTACCAACCCGACTCGCCCCGCGGCGCGTGGGAGTATCACGCGAAGTTCATCCCCGAGTGCCCGCGCAAGCCCATCCGCATCTGGCTCCACGTCTCCGATCAGGACAACGGCTACCAGCGCGACGAGACCTCGCTCCATAACTGGGTCCGCGCCAATCAGCAGATGGCCGCCGTCCTCAAGGCCAAGGGCTACGCCTACCGCTACGTCTTCTCCGAAGCCTCGCGCCACACCGACAGCCGCGTGATCCGGCAGACGTTGCCCGGCGCGCTCAAGTGGCTGTGGGCAGACTACAAGCCAGCGCATTGAAGCCTTGAAGTCGGGGCCCGTCCGGCACAGCCCAATATCACTACCGTGCAAGCTCTCGCGAGATTCTTTGCCCTTGTCGTGGCGATGTTGTTTGTGACGCTATCTGGCTGCAGCACACTAGGTATTCAGTGTGGTGCCGACTTTGCAGCGGTAGTTGCCGAGGTGCAGGCTCAAGAATCGACGCTGGCATTTGCCGAGAGCAAAGCCGCGGCTGATGTCATCTTGCGCCTTACGCTGCGGGTTCAGGGGGAAAATCCAAAGGAGGTCCTCGTCGCGCTACGCCGAAAGCCGTCGGGCGAGAAGGCCGTCCCCATTCAAAGTAAAGTGGAGGTTCACCTCGGCAGCGGCTTTGCAGCCATCGAAGCGCAGGCGCTATATGTCTCTCTCACTAGCTTCTGGGGCGGACCGAATCTTCACGGCTCTAATACCCTCAATTTCCGCGTGCCGT
>JAEUHB010000464.1 GCA_016794665.1 Opitutaceae bacterium | reverse complement strand
ATCCAGATGTAGTCGATGCGGCGGGTGGGCTTTTTGACCGGGATGGTGAAGCCCGGCTCCTGGTTCACGACGGTCCACGAATCGGTCAGAAACGGGCGGATGGCGGCAACGCTCGGAGCGGTGGGCACGGCGTTGAAGTCGCCGACGAGGATCACGGGCATGGCGCCGGCGGCCTGCACGATTGCGCGCAGCTCGGTCGCGCTGTGTTCGCGCTCGGCGGGGTCGCGGCGGGCGTCGAGGTGGGTGTTCATGAACAGCACCTCGCGGCCGTGGATTTCGAGCACGAGCTGTTGCACGCCGCGTTGCTCGCCGTTGGCGAAGGATCTAAGGGGCGTGTTCTTCGCGCGCTTGATGGGGAAGCGCGTGAGGACGGCGTTGCCGTAGTCGCCGCCTTGGTGGGGGATGTTGCGGTCGAAGCGCACGGTGAGGCCCGTGAGCCGCGCGAGCTCGGCGGGCAGATCGCGGCGCTGCGTGCGCTCGGTGCCACGATCGACTTCCTGCAGGCCGACGACGTCGGCCTGCGCGTCGGTGATGACCCTCGCGATGCGCTCGAGGTCGAGTCTCCCGTCCAGGCCCTCGCCGTGGTGGATGTTGTAGCTCATCACGCGCAGCGTGACGGGCTGGGCGGCCCAGCTGCACGTGGCGAAGGCAAGCAGGGCGAGAAAGCGGAGCATGGGGCAGTGATGCAGGCTGGGTGAGGGCTCCCCGCCTGCAAATCACATCCGCGTCGTGAGCGTGAGCGTGTAGTTGATTGGCTGTTTGAAGGCGAAGTAGCGCGGGACGGTCTCGCGGGCGGGGCTCGTGTAGTCGTTGTTGAGCGGGCGCATCACGTGGGCGTTCTGGGCGCTGGCGGAGTAGGTGGGGCCGCGGTCGTTGAGCAGGTTGTTGATGACGAGGTTCAGGCCGACTTCGCGGCGGTTCTTAAAGCGCCACGTGTAGGAGGCGGTGGCGGTGACGATCTTGTAATCGTCGGGCGTGTAGGCGGGCGTGTAAGCGTCCTTGGTGGGATCGTCGATGGCGACGCGCGGGTTGTTCGGGTCGGGAATCGTGTCCTCGACCTTGGACCAGAAGATCTGCTTGCCGCGGTAGCGCACGCCGGCGCCCACGCGCAGGCCCTTGAGGCGGCCCGACTGCAGGGTGTAGTCGGCGAAGAGGTTTGCGACGGGCTGGTCCTGCGCGAGCCGCTTTCCGTCCACGATGTTCCGACGGAATGAATAGATGTTATTGTAGGCGGTGACGGCGTTGTTCACGTCGGACGAGCGCTGGTTGATCGGGATGGACTCGTCGACCCGCGCAATGTTGTCGGGGCCGATGAGCACGCCGGCGTCGCGGGCGATCTGGCGGAAGGCGTCCGCGTTCTTGTCGATGTAGGCGCGCACGTCGGGATACGCGTTGGCCTCGTAGAGGCGCGGGAAGCCGATGTTGCCGGTGAGGCGCAGGGCGCGGGTGGGGTTGAACGTGACCTCAAACTCGTAGCCGTCGCCGCTGCGGGTGCGGGTGTCGCGGTATTGGTTGGGCAGCCGGCCGAAGCCGCGGATGTTGCGGCCGGTGGCGGAGGTGTCGCCGACGACGTTGGCGTCGTAGAGATTGTTGAAGAACGCCGGACCGTCCTGCGGGATCGTGTTGTTCACCTCCTCGGTGGTGTAGTAGGTGAAATTCAGATTCAGCTTGTTCTCGAAAAGCTCCATGCGGAGCGAGTAGTCGATGCCGGTGGCGACGGTGGGCTCAAGCTGGCGGCCGTCGATGCGCACGATGGAGCCGGGCGGGTTGAAGGTCTCGGCGAAGTTGATCGCGGGGTTGAGCCAGCTCGCGAGGTGGAGGACGGTGCCGATGCTGCGGGTGATCTGCCTGCCCTCGACGGGCGGAGGGTTGAAGTCGTCCTTGAAGCGGACGTTGGCGTATTGCGGGAGACGGTCGCCGGCGACGGGATCACGGGGCCGAATGGCGGCTTCCTGGACTGGACCGGTGGCGTTGCCGTTGGCGTCGCGCGGCGTGAAGGTGAGCGTCGCGTAATCCGCGGGCGCGCCGGGGCGGAGGATGCGGTGCTGGGCGTTCCAGTCGGACGGGTAGTCGCCCTGGTGGATCTGCTGCTGCGACTGGAAAAAATAGGAATCCTTGCGCACAGCCCCGAGGACGACCCAGCGGCCTTTGAAGAACTTGGCGTTGAGCGAGGCGAGGGCGTATTTGAAACGGTTGGTCGCGATGGTTTGCGTGTCGCGGCGGTCCGCCTCGATGGCCCAGATCGGCTGGATCGAGACGCCGGAAGGGAAGGCGGGATTGGGGTTTGGATCGAAATAGCTGAGCGGGCGGAGACTGAGGTCAGGCGTGGGGCGGGAGTTGCTGTTCCAATAGCGGCGGATGCGGATGCGCTGGTTGCTGAAGGCCCAGCGGCGCGGGTCGTTGCCCTGCTTGACGCTGAGGTAGCGGTGGTCGCTGGTGGTCTCGCTGTTGTTGGAGCCGCCGAGTGAGTTGACGGTGAAGTGGCCGAAGCGCGTAGGCCACACGTAGGCGATGGCGGCGCGGCCGTTGGTCTCGGACCAGGTGCGGTAGCCGCGCATGAACTGGCCGTCGCCGTAGGGGACGAGGAAGTTGGGGTTAGCGCGGCCGTCGGGCAGCACGCGGTTGATGTCGATGAAGATGTTTGGGAGATCGCGGTTGGGCTCGCCGTTGGTGATGGCGCTCGTGCGGTTGATGTCGCCGGCGATCTCGAAGTGGAGGTTGCCCCAGCGCTGGTTGAACGTGAGCTGAAGATCCTTGAAGCGCTGCGCTAGGATCGGGAGGTCTGGCGACATCGTGAACTCCTCGGGAGGAGTGCGGAACGAGGAGAAGCGTTCGGCATTGGCGAAGCGCCCCGCGGGGACGTTGATCTCGTGGAGGAGATTGGCACCGGCGGTATTGAAGGAGAGGTTGGTGCCGTAGGTGAATCCGGCGATGGGAGTCTGCGCGGTGTTGCCGCCGGCGACGGTGATGGGGTCGTTCTGGTAGTGGAAGATCGTGTCGGGCGCGCTGAACGGCTGATAGACAAAGTAGTTCGCGCCGCGGCGGTTGATGCCCTGGGCGTTGGCGGTGGAGGGGAGCGTGGCGAGGGGGCGCGGGGCGTTGAAGGTCGTGCCGTCCCAGCCGGAGAAGCGGTCGTTGATGAAGGTGGAGGCGGATTGGCGGGAGTTCGTGCCGTATTCCCCCTCGACGCGGAACTCGCCATGGCGCCAGGGCTTGAAGGTGGTCGTGAGGAAGACGGCCTCGCGCTTGTCGTAGTCCTTCATGCGCCAGCTCGAGGCGTCGCCCCAGACGCCGGCTGCGCGGATGGCGAGCACTTCCGAAAGGGGTTGGTTGACGTCGAAGGTCGCGCGGTAGTTGCGCCACGAGCCGACGGCGAACTGAAGCTGGCGAGAGGGGCGATGGGTCTGGGCGCGCTTCGTCGTGGAAGAGCTGATGCCGCCGAGTGAGCCGTTGCCGAAGAGGACGGCGTTGGGGCCGCGGCCGAAATCGTAGCGCTCGAGGTTGTAGCTGTCGCCGTTGTTGAACTGCGGGAAAAAATTCCGCTGGGGCCGGCCGGCGCCCACGCCGCGCACGGTGTATTGGATCGGGTTGAAAAAGAAATTTTGCTGGCCGTTGTCCGGATAAGTGGTGGAGGAGGTGGTCCACTCGGCCGCGCTTTGCAAATCGGTCAGATTGAGGGCGTCGATGAAGTCGCGCGTGATGACGGAATATGCGACCGGGGTGTCGCGCAGATCGGTGGCGAGGCGGCCACCGGCCATTGAGCTGGCGGCGGCGAAGCCGGTGTCCTTGTCGGTGTTGACCTCAAAGGGCGAGAGCTGGACGGGTGCGTTGGCCTCTTTTGGGGCGCCCGCGGTTGCGGGAGCCAAGGCCTGGGCGTGGGCAAGGGACGCGGCCAAGCTGAGAACCAATAGCGTGGACGATGCGCGGGTAAAGATGGGGTGGGGCATGGGGGCGGGTGATCGTGCGTGAATTCCGCGTCCATCTCTAGCCAAAAAGGACAGGCGCGGTCGGGGTTTACAGCGATGGCGCGGTGTTGGGATTCTTCAATTGATCGCGCCAGCCGGCGATTTTTGCCTGCGCGCCGAAGTGTTCCGCACGGGCCTTGTCCCCACGTTCCATCCAGATGCGGGAGAGCGTGGTGTTGATAAATAGGTCGGTTGGGCGAATTGCGTGCGCGCGAACGGCGGCCGCCAGAGCGGCTTCGAGCTGACGCAGGGAAAAGTGCACCTCAGCGAGCGCGTGCCACGCCTCGAATGAGTCCGGCACCGAGGCGGTGGCGCGGGCCAGCTTGGCGAGCGCGGCGCTGCTTTCACCCGCTGCGTAGTCGGCGGTGGCGTCCTCGATGAGTGTCTGGAGTTCGTCAGCGGTCACTTGGGCAATGTGGTTGGTCGTTTGAAAAATGGAAGGACTGCCTTGCGTCTATACTCGGGAGATAGTGGAACGCTTACGGAGCAGGCCGGACTTCACGCCTTCACCGCGATGTGCCATCAACAATGAGCACAGGTGGCGGAATGGCCTGTGCGCGGCAGGTGGTTTCGCCCGCTAAAGAATCAGCATCGCGTCGCCATAGCTGAGAAAGCGGTATTCGCGGGCAATTGCCTCCGCGTAGATGTCGCGCCACCAGGCTATGCCTGCGGTGGAACCAGGCGTGAGAAACGCGGCGACGAGGCAGAGCAGCGTCGAACGCGGTTGGTGAAAATTGGTGATGAGCGCGTCGGCGCCACGGAACTGGCGAGGGGGGTAGATGAAAATGTCCGCCTCCGCGCGGCAAGCGCGGTCGCTGCCCAGGGGCGAGGAGTGCCGCGCGAGGAAGTCCTCAATCGTGCGCACGGCGGTGGTGCCCACAGCGATGCGCCGACCGGAGTGGGGTGGGAATAGAATGCGCTGCGTCGCGGCAGGCAATTCGTAGGTTTCACGATGGATTCGGTGTTCCTCGACGGTGGCGGATTCGATGGGCTTAAACGTGCCGAGTCCGACGTGCAGTGTCGCATCGGCGAAGACCACGCCTCGCGCGGCGAGAGTCGCGAGGAGCTCCGGGGTGAAATGCAGTCCGGCCGTTGGCGCGGCGACCGCCACCTGCTTGGCGCGATCGGCGTATACTGTCTGGTAACGCTCGCGGTCGGCCCGGGTGGCGGGGTCATCTTTGCGCATGATATAGGGGGGTAACGGGACAGCGCCGAGACGGTTGGCGAGGGCCGGGACGGATTCGCCCCCGGTAGTCGTGAATCGCACTGTCGCCCCGCCGTCGTCGTGGCGGGCGATTATTTTCGCGGAAAAGGCGTTGGCCGGGTCGGCAAACGTGGCGCCAACTGCGAGCTTGCGTCCGGGTTTCACGAGGCAGCGCCAGTTGAACTCATCGCCGTCGGCATTGAGTAGGAAGCACTCGACCTGCCCGCCACTCGGCCGCACCGCGCGTAGCCGAGCAGGTAGGACCGAGGCATTGTTGCGGATCAACGTGTCCCCTCCGCAGAGGAACTCTGGCAGATCACTAAAGGCCCGGTGCTCGAGCAAACGCGTCGCGCGATGCACGATGAGGAGGCGCGACTCGTCGCGGCGCGCGGCGGGTGCCTGCGCGATGAGCTGCGGTGGCAGCAAGTAGTCGAAGAGTGCGGCGTCGAGCGGAGGCACGGAACAGCTCGGCGTGCGGCGCGGTAAGCGCTGGAGCCAACAATCGGATTTGAACCGATGACCCACGCTTTACGAAAGCGTTGCTCTACCAGCTGAGCTATGTTGGCACGCGCGAGAAGTGCGGAAAAAAGCCCCGCGCTTGGGAAGCGCAAGCACCATTTTCCCGCCGGTGGCGTGGCCAGGCCGGGAGAATTGTCTCAGGCGATCTTGGCAGCGAGTCCGCCGAGTGCGTTCGCCACGCCCCGCAGCACGTCGCCACAGTCAAACGGCTTGATGACCGAGGCGTGGGCGCCGAGACCCCGCGCGAGCGAGAGGCAATCGCCGCCGGGAATGTAGCGCCCGCCGCCGGAAATCGCCAGGATACGCGCTTCGGGCTGAATCTTCCTGATCGCGGGGATTAGCTCGAAGCCGTCGCCGTCGGGCATGACTACGTCTGTGATGACGATATCGAACGGCTCTTGTTGGAGGAGCCGCACGGCCTGCTGGCCGCAATCGGCGGTTTGCACGTTGTGGCCGGCCTCAGAAAGCCAGTGATCGAGCAAGCCGCGGATTCCCTCCTCGTCGTCGGCGACGAGGATAGACAGCGGTTCGTTCAAGGCCGGTTTCATGACTCAGCGAGCGTGCCCGTTCACGGGTGAGCCGCGAGCGCTAATCTGCGGGAAAGCGGCAAAAAAAGGTGAATTCCGCCAGGGAGGTCTTCAATTGCCGCCCACGGCGCCATCCGGCAGATCGCCCTGCAACTTCCGCCTTAGTCTAATCTCGTCAATCTGGCCGCGGACGTGAGCGGTGAAGAGAGTTAGGCGGCGGTGCACATCCAAGACCTCGAGGAGGCGTTGCCTCATCGCGGCTTCGTTGCAGAGGTTGAATGCTGCGATGTCCGCAAACGCCTCCGGATCTTTCACGGTCTTGAGGAAATCGGTGATACCTAGCGTGGCGGATGGCGCGAGTTTTTCTCGTAACGTCAGCAGTCGCGAAAGCTCACGGCGTAGTCGTTCGTTTTCCTCGCCGGCGGCGCCTGGCTCGCTTACAAGGGCTCGCACTTCGATGAGTCGGTAGGGCACTTCACGAGCAATTTCGAGGATTTCGACCCGGCAAAGGCCTTGGAGGAGCAGGTTGGAGGTGCCGTTTTCATTCTTCTGGCAAGCGCGGATGATTCCCACGCTTGCGACGCGGTGCGGTGGCTCAAAACTCGCAGCTTTTCTACCCTCCGGTTCCTGATCGAGTCCGGCGACAGCGAAAAGCCGATCGGCGGCAAGGCTGTCTCGCAACATAGCGCGGTAACGCGGTTCAAAGATGTGCAGAGGCATCAGCGCCTGCGGGAAGAACGCTACCTCGGGCAATGTCATCACCGGGACTTGGGTTGGGATTCGGATTTCGATTTCCACGACCGACACCATGAGTGGTAAACCGCATCACGCAACTGTGCCAAATCGCGTCCGAGCGCTGATCTCGTCGTCTGCTCGTGCGCCAAGATGGCGCGTGCGGTCTGGGTTGTAGAGATCGCTTCGGTTGCCTAGTTTTTTTTAAACATTGATGACCAATATTTAGCAAACGCCTTGGGCCTTAGGGCACTAGCGTTGCTAAGAGGATGGTATGAGCCGTATCCTTGGCATTGATCTTGGCACCACCAATTCCTGCATGGCGATTATGGAGGGTGGCGAACCCGTCGTGATTCCCAACGCCGAGGGCGCTCGCACCACGCCCTCCGTGGTGGCCTTCACGAAGTCGGGTGAACGCCTAGTCGGCCAAGCGGCGAAACGCCAAGCCGTGACCAATCCGCGCAACACGGTTTTCTCTGCGAAGCGTTTCATCGGCCGTAAATTCACTGAAGTCCGTGAAGAGGCGAAGAACATGCCGTTCAAAACAGTCGAGGGAAAGAACGGCGACGCCTACATCGAAGTGCAGGTTGGCGACAAGACCGAGCAGTTTGCGCCGCAACAAATCGCGGCGTTTGTGCTCGGGAAATTGAAGGCCGATGCCGAGGCATACCTCGGCGAAAAAGTCACGCAGGCTGTCATTACGGTGCCGGCGTATTTCAACGACTCGCAGCGGCAGGCTACCAAGGACGCGGGCAAGATCGCCGGCCTTGAGGTTCTCCGTATCATCAATGAGCCCACCGCCGCCTCGCTTGCCTACGGTCTCGACAAGAAGAAGGACGAGAAGATCGCGGTATTCGATCTCGGTGGCGGGACGTTCGACGTGTCGGTCCTCGAGATCGGCGACGGCGTGTTTGAGGTGAAGGCCACCAACGGGGACACCCACCTTGGCGGCGACAACTGGGACGAGTCGCTTATCGGCTGGCTCGTCGACACGTTCAAAAAAGAAAATGGCATCGATCTCCGCAAGGATCCGATGGCCCTCCAGCGCCTGAAGGAGGAGGCCGAGAAGGCGAAAATCGCTCTCTCGTCCGCGCAGTCGGTCGACATCAATCTCCCGTTCATCACCGCCGACGCCTCGGGCCCGAAGCACCTCAACGTGCAGCTCTCCCGCGCCAAGATGGAGCAGATTTGCGACGCGCTATTCGAGCGCTGCGTGCAGCCGTTCAAGAATTGCCTCAAGGACGCGGACCTGACGGCGGAAAAGATCGACGAACTCGTTCTCGTCGGCGGCATGACGCGTATGCCCAAGGTCGTCGAGATCGCCCACAAGCTCGGCGGCAAACAGCCGCACCAAGGTGTGAACCCCGATGAGGTCGTCGCCATCGGAGCTGCCGTGCAGGGCGGCGTGCTTAAGGGCGAGGTTCGCGATGTCCTCCTGCTCGACGTCACGCCTCTCACGCTTGGCATCGAAACCGCCGGCCAAGTCGCCACGCCGATGATCCCGCGCAACACGACGATCCCTGCGAAAAAAACGCAGACTTTTTCCACTTACAGCGACAACCAGCCTTCGGTCGAAATTGTGGTCTTGCAGGGCGAGCGTCCAATGTCGCGCGACAACAAGGTTCTCGGCACCTTCCGGCTCGACGGCATCCCGCCCGCGCCGCGCGGTATGCCGCAGATCGAGGTCACTTTCGACATCGACGCCAACGGCATCCTGCACGTCTCCGCCAAGGACCTCGGCACCGGCAAGGACCAGAAAATCACCATCCAAGGCTCCTCCGGCCTGTCCAAGGAAGAGGTCGAGAAGATGACCAAGGAAGCGGAACTCCACGCCGCCGAAGACAAGAAGCGCAAGGAGGCCGTTGAGACCAAGAACCAGCTCGATTCCTCCATCTATCAGATGGAAAAGGCGGTTAAGGATGCGGGCGACAAGCTTGCCTCCGACGTCAAGTCCAAGGCCGAGACCGCCTTTACCGAGGCCAAGAAAGACCTCGATAGTAACGACCCGGTGCGGATGAAGGCCGCGCTTGAGAAGCTCACTGCGGTCGGCGGTGAAATTTATGCTGAGGCCCAGAAGGCGGCGCAGGCCGCCGCGGGCCCCGCACCTGACGCTGCTGCCGGTGGCCAGGCTTCGGCCAAACCCGATGGCTCCGCAAAGAAAGCCGAAAAGAAGGCCGACGTGGTCGACGCCGACTTCGAGGTTGTAGACGACGACAAGAAGAAGTAGCCCTCACCTTCACCCTTTGCGCGCCCGCTGCGTTTCGTTCGTGGCAGGCGCGCTTTGCTCACCACACAAAACACAAAACTCACCCTTCAACCCAAACCCAAATCCATATGGCTAACGTCAAAATCAAGCCGATCGGGGACCGCGTCCTCGTCGAGCACATCGAAGAAAAAGAGCAGGTCCGCGGTGGCATCATCATCCCGGACAGCGCCAAGGAAAAGCCCCAGGAGGCCAAGGTCATCGCCCTCGGCACCGGCAAGAAAGGCGACGACGGCAAAGTCACGCCCTTCGAGGTCAAAGTCGGCGACAAGGTCCTCATCAGCAAATACGGCGGCACCGAGGTAAAGCTCGACGACAAGAAATACACCCTCGTCCGCGAGGACGACATCCTCGGCGTGATTGGCTGAGCCCGCGCTCCGCTACCGCAAATCTCAAATCTAAACTAAGAACTAATCCACATGGCTGCTAAACAACTCCTCTTCGACGAGGCCGCACGTCAGAAAGTCCTTCGCGGCGTCGAGCTCCTCTCCAAGGCCGTCAAGGTCACCCTCGGGCCCAAGGGCCGCAATGTCGTAATCGACAAGAAATTCGGCTCGCCGACCGTCACCAAGGACGGCGTGACCGTCGCCAAGGAAGTCGAGCTTCCCGACCCCTACGAGAACATGGGCGCGCAGATGGTGAAGGAAGTCGCCTCCAAGACCTCCGACGCCGCGGGCGATGGCACCACCACCGCCACCGTGCTCGCCGAGTCCATCTACAAGGAAGGCCTCAAGAACGTCACCGCGGGCTCCAACCCGATCTTCCTCAAACGCGGCATCGACAAGGCCGTTGAGGCCGCGGTCACCGAACTCGCGAAGATCTCCAAGAAGGTCAACGACCGCGAGGAAATCCGCCAGGTCGCCACCGTCTCCGCCAACTGGGACACCGAGATCGGCGACATCATCGCCGACGCGATGGACAAGGTCGGCAAGGACGGCACGATCACCGTTGAGGAAGCCAAGTCGATCCAGACCACGCTCGACGTCGTCGAGGGCATGCAGTTCGACAAGGGTTACCTCTCGCCCTACTTCGCGACCAACGCCGAGGCCCAGGAGGCCGTGCTCGAGGACGCCTACGTGCTCATCCACGAGAAGAAGATCGCGAATCTCCAGGAGTTCCTCCCGCTCCTCCAGGTCGTCGCCAAGAGCGGCAAGCCCCTCCTCGTCATCGCCGAGGAAGTCGAGGGCGAAGCCCTCGCCGCGCTCGTCGTGAACAAGATTCGCGGCACGATCAACGTGTGCGCCGTCAAGGCCCCTGGCTTCGGCGATCGCCGCAAGGCCATGCTCGAGGACATCGCGATCCTCACCGGCGGCCGCTGCATCACCGAGGACCTCGGCATCAAGCTCGAGAACCTCGCCATCAGCGACCTCGGCCGCGCCAAGCGCATCGTCGTCGACAAGGAGAACACGACCATCGTCGAGGGCTCCGGCAAGTCGTCCGACATCCAGGGCCGCGTGAAGCAGATCCGCCGTCAGATTGACGAGACCACCTCCGACTACGACCGCGAGAAGCTCCAGGAGCGTCTTGCGAAGCTCGCGGGCGGTGTGGCCGTCATCAACGTCGGCGCCGCCACCGAGGCCGAGATGAAGGAGAAGAAGGCCCGCGTTGAGGATGCGCTGCACGCCACGCGCGCGGCCGTAGAAGAGGGCATCGTCGCTGGTGGTGGTGTCGCGCTGCTCCGCTGCGCGAAGGCCATCGACGGCGTGAAGCTTGAGGGCGACGAGGCGATCGGCGCGCAATCGAGTCCCCCATCCGCATGCTCTGCGCCAACGCGGGCGTCGAGGGCGCGGTCGTCGTCGGCCAGGTGCTCTCCAACAAGGGCAACTACGGCTACAACGTCGCCACCGGCGAATACGAGGATCTCGTGAAGGCCGGCGTGGTTGACCCGACGAAGGTCACCCGCACCGCGCTGCAGAACTCGGCGTCTATCGCCGGTCTGCTCCTCACGACCGAGTGCATGATCACCGAGATCCCGGAGAAGAAGGAAGCTCCGGCCGGCGGTCACTCGCACGGGCCGGGCGGTATGGATTACTAATCCGCTGTCGCTCCCTTGGAGCCTCGGCCCGATTAACCTCTCACCCAATTCAAAGCGCGCCGCAGAAAAGCGGCGCGCTTTTTCATTTCTATTGCCGCACGAGGGCTCGTGTGCGCTCAAGATTGGCGCGCGCCTCGGCGTTTCGCGGATCAAGCTGCAGGGCGCGTTCGAAATGCGGGACGGCCTCAGCGTGGCGTTGGAGCTGCACCAAGCAGAGGCCGGCGAGGTTGCGGACATCGGTGGTCTCGTAGCCCAACCGCACCGCATGCATGAAGTTTTCGAGCGCGCCTGCAAAGTCACCCGTCCGGTGGAGCGCGTGACCGAGGTTGCTGAAGGCCGCCGCGTAGCCGGGTTTCAGGCGCACCGCCTCGCGCAGGAGCCTCACGGCTTCGCCGGTGTCGCCGATCCCGAGCAGCGCGACGGCGAGGTTGTTGCAGATTTCGGCGGACTCGGGCCGCCGCCGGTGCATCGCGCGCAGCACCTCGGCGGCTTCTCCGGGCCGGCCCGTCCGCTTCAGCGATTCGCTCCACTCCACGACGGCGCGCTCGTTCATCGGCCGCTTGGCCACCGTGTCCGCCCACAGTGCGTTGGCGTCGCTCAGCAGTCCGTTTCGCTGCGTGGTCAGCATCGCCAGCAGGGCGAGCGCCGCCGGCACAATCGCCGCCGTGAGGCGCGGCGCCCGGCGCGTGGCGCCGCCGATAAGCGCGGCGACGACCGTCGCGAGCGGCAGATACATGCGACTCTCCGCGATCGGCTGGCCGGCGAGCGGCACGACGCTCGACGTCGGCGCGAGCAGGATGAAAAAGGCGGCGCCGAGGAAGCCCGCGGCCGTGCCTCGCCAGAGTGCGCGCACGCTGATCGCGAACAAGGCCCCGAGCAGCGTAAATTGCCCAACCAGCGCGGGCACGCCGGGCAAGGGAAGGTTGGCCCCGTAGTCGAAGACCAGGTCCACTGGCCAGATGCAGCGCAGCAGGTAGAGGGTAATGGCGTGCGATTCGAGGCAGAGGTAGCGGAACCACGTGAGCCCATGATCGAAGCCCACGCCGCGTTGCCCGAGCCGCGCGCCAGCAATCAAGGCGAACAGCAGCACCCACGTCGCCGCGTGGGCGAGATGCCAAAGCCGCCGCCGTTCCCACACTTCGCGCCACGATGCCGCGACGAACACACGGTCAAACAACAGCACGACCATCGGAGCCGATACCATCACCTCCTTGGTTGCCATGCCCAGTGCACACGCCGCCACTCCAGTGCCCATCCATAGCGCGCTCACGCGCTCCGCGCCGCGCACGAAGGCATAGAGTGTGATCAGGTAAAACAGCCCCATGAGACTTTCCGCCCTTTGCGAGACATAAGTCACCGCTGAGGTAAGCAAGGGATGCACGGCCCACAGTGCCGCCACTGCAAACGCGAGCGGTGCGGCGTAAGCGCGGAAAAACTCTGCGCCGCGGGGCAATTCCAAGGTCCGCCTCACCACTCCGAATAGCACGAGCGCCGCCGCGAGGTGGATCACGAGGTTTATCACGTGGTAGCCGCCCACAACGTGCCCTCCGATTGCGTAGTTGAGGGCAAAGCTCAGGTTGAGCACCGGTCGCCCGGCCGAATAGATTTCGCCTGGCGGGAACAGCACGTCGCGCAACGGCGAGAGCGAACGAATCGTCGGGTTCGCCGCTATCGTGGTAAGATCGTCGAGGACGAATGGCGCCTGCAGGCTGTTCACATACGCACCGCCGGTGAGGACGACGATTGCGACGGCGTAGACGGACGCGGGAATCGCGGGCCAGGTCGTGAGCCAAGAGGGGAGACGCACGGCGCGGAAATCTCCGCACGCTGCGCCTGCCGGCAATCGAAAACATTTCGTCGCCGCCGGGGCGGCGGGTTGTTTGCCTGGCGCGCATGGAAGTGACTTTTCTCGGCACGGGCACCTCGCAGGGCGTGCCCATGATCGCGTGCGACTGCCGTGTGTGCTCATCGCCCGATCCGCGCAACAAGCGCACGAGGGCTTCCGTGCATGTGGTGATGGATGGATTGCACGTGCAGGTCGACGCCGCGCCCGAACTGCGGCTCCAGTGCCTGCGCGAGAAGATCGCTTGGATAGACTTCTTCATCCTGACCCACGGTCATGCCGACCACGTTTGCGGCATGGACGACCTGCGGCGGTTTTGTGACCTGCGCGGCGGCACGGCGCTCACGGTCTACTCGACTGAGGAAGGGATGGGCCGGGTGCTTGCGATCTATCCCTACGCCATGGCGGAGCGGCCGATTTCCAAGGGCTACGCGGCCTTCAAGCTCGAAGCCATGCCGCTGCTGCTCGAGCTGGAGCAAGGCACTATTCAGTCAACGCTGCTGCCGCACGGAGGCCTGGGCACGCTCGGCCTGATTTTCACCGAACGCAGCAGCGGCAAAAAATTCACTTACTACACAGACTGCAAACGCGTGCCGCGCGAGGCCGTCGCACTCGCACGCGGATCTGATGCTGTGGTGCTCGACGGCTTGCGGCCGCAGCCGCACCCCTCGCACATGTCGATCGAAGAAGCGGTCGCGGTGGCGCAGGAAATCGCCGCACCGGGAACCTGGCTGACGCACCTCACTCACTTGAGCGACCACGCTGAGCTGGAGGCTTCGCTGCCAACGGGCATCCGCGTGGCCTACGATGGGCTTCGGCTAAAATTCTAGGGCTTGCGCCCTGGCGGGGCTGCGGGGCTGCCCCCGCACGCCGCCAAAAACAAGCTGTAACTTGGGGGATCACTCGCGTGTAGTTGTTCGCGGGTAATCCGTTCCATCCTATCCGCGCCACGCGTCGCCCCGTCCATGAATCTCGCAGATGTCTCCACGGTCGTGCTCGTCATCGTTGCTCTCCAACTGGTGTTTGTCGCGTGGTGGCTGGCGGTCGCAGGGCTGTTTCCCCGTGTGGTCGAGGGCTGTGCGGAAGTTCTCGGTTCCGCGCCCATTGCCAGTGCGCTCCTTGGACTTGCGTGTGCGGTGCCGCTTATCGTCGCTGCACTAGCCATCGGCAAGGCCGTGCCCGGCGCCGCGGGCAACCTCGCGCGCGTCGCCATCCTCCTCGCCACTGTTTTCGTTGCACTTTCTGGCACGGCCGGACTGGCCTGGCGCATCGGGCGCGGCCTGGACGAGGCGGGAAGTTCGCTGCGGCGGATGCTCCGTGGTGGAGTCGTGCTGGCGCTCATTTACCTCACGATCGTATGGGGGCCGCTGACGTTGCTCGCCGGGTTGGGTGCGATCGTGCGCGTGTGGTTCACGCGGCGGCCGGGGGCGGTCAGCCAGCCATGAACCTGACGCGCCGCCAGTTCATCGCGGCGGGCACTGGCGCGGTTGCCGCGGCGAGCGCGGGCTGCGACTGGCGGAATGACGTGCGTCGCATCATCGGCAAGCCCACCGCGCCACAGTTGCCGGCCGCGCTCGCACCGTCTGAATCTCCCGAGATCGACGCGGTTTCGCATGCGCTCAACCGACTGACCTTCGGTGCGCGGCCCGGCGACTACCGGCGCGTCGCTACGATGGGTGTCGAGGCGTTCATTGAAGGGCAGCTTGCGCCCGCCACGATCGACGATTCGCTGTGCGCGCGGGTAATTCGGCACGAGTTCGACAGCTTGGCGGACCCCGAGGGCAGCTTCCTGCGCCGTGAGGGCGATGCGGGCGATCCTTTGCAAAGACTGTTCCCCGAGCTGCGCGATCGTGGCGCGCGGGTGGGGGACCTCTACGAGTTCAAGGAAAAGGTGCTGCTCGAGGATCTTACCCGTGCAACGATTTTGCGCGCCGTTCTGAGCGAACGGCAGCTTTTCGAGGTAATGGCGCAGTTCTGGAGCGATCACTTCAATATCGATCCCTCGAAGGCAGAGGCGAAGTGGCTCAAGGCAGCCGACGACCGCGACGTGATCCGGGTGCACGCGCTCGGAAACTTCCGCGACCTCCTGCGCGCCAGTGCCGTCAGTCCGGCGATGCTGTGGTATCTCGATGGGCGGGTGAATCGTATGAGCAATCCCGGCGACAAGCCGAACGAAAACTACGCGCGCGAGCTGCTCGAGCTGCACACGCTGGGCGTGCACGGCGGATATTCGCAGCAGGAC
>JAEUHB010000404.1 GCA_016794665.1 Opitutaceae bacterium | reverse complement strand
AGCGTGAGGACGGGGCGGAGGCGCTTGCCACCGGCCTCGAGGGTGTAACGCATCGCGGTGTGCAACCGGGCCGGCCGCGTGTCCGCGCGGGGCACGAAGCGGTCGAGCCCGCGCTCGACGCGGGCGACGTGGCGTTTCAGTTCGGCGGGAAATTCCATCGGATGGGCGGGGAGTAGCGCCGGGGCGTCCCGGCGCAGCAAAGAAAAAATGTGCGAACCTGCCGAGCGCGCACTCCGCACTCGCCAACGCCGCGGGCGCGGCCCATAACCCGCCCATTCACGACATGCCGACCTACGAGTATGCCTGCCAGAAATGCGGCCACGAATTTGAGCAGTTCCAGTCGATGCGCGATGAGCCGCTCAAGAAATGCCCCAAGTGCAAGAAGACCGCGCTCAAGCGATTGGTGGGCGGCGGCGCCGGCCTGATTTTCAAGGGCACCGGCTTTTACATCACCGACTACAAGAAAAAATCGGGGGGCGAAACCAAGGGCGGCGACTCCAAGCCGGCCGAATCGAAACCTGCCGCCCCGGCCAAACCCGCCGCTCCTGCGGCGAAATCCTGATCGACCCATGAGCAGCCTTCGCAACTACAAGATCGTCCGCGGCCCGACCTGGGCCGGAGTCATATTTGCCGGCGCGGCCAGTGTTGTCCTCGGCGGCGCGCTGGGCGCTTTCCTGCTCGCGTTTCGGCCGGTCAATGCGGGCAAGGAAATGCCCCCCGACAACGAGCGAAAACCGGGCGAAGTCTATTACGTCGAGGGCACGCGCGACACCGCCAAGGCCCGCCTCGCCGCCACGAAGCGCAAGGCGTTCCTCGACGGCCAGTCGGTGACCCTGAGCGAGGACGAGCTCAATGTGATGGCCGGTCCGGCTCCCGCGCCGAAGCCTGCGGCGAATCAGCCCAAGAAGGGTCCCGAGCCAAAGGCCGCGCCGCCCCCGCCGAAATCCCCGGCCAAAAAGTCGGGTGAGCCGGAAAAAGAGGTGGAGTCCTTCGTCCGCGGCACCCCCAACTTCCGCCTGCGGGAGAATGACGTTCAGATCGCGGTTCCGATCACCGTCAACTCGCTCGGCCTTGGCTCGGTCGTGACCGTGCGCACCCATGGCCAGTTTACCAAGGATGGCGACGTGTTCCGCTACGACATCAGCGACATGTGGGTCGGTGCGCTGCACACCGACCGCCTGCCGTTCGTGCGGGCGTGGGCGCGCGAGAAGTTTCTCACCCAGCCGCTCCCTGAGGATTTGCAGGCCGCATGGAAAAAGGTCGCCAAGATCACCGTCGGCAACGGCTCGCTGCAGCTCACGGTGCCCTGATCGCGGTGGCGCTGGCCGCGGCCGCGGTCGTTCGCGCCGCCGAGCCGGTGCCGGTGCTCGTGCGCACGGCGCCGGGCCGGTTTGAAATCTCGGCCGTCGACTCCGCGCGCGCCCACGCGCTCGCGACGGAGGCGGAAGCGGCGTGGCGCGAGCTGACGCTGCCATTCGAGCTGCCCGCGGCCTTCCCGACGCCCATCTACGTGCGCGCGATCGCGGGGGCGCCAAAGCCGTTTGCCGTGACGGCTGAAGTCGGGGGCATCGTCTCGGTGCGGCTCGACGACGCGGCGCCGGATGCGGTCGTGCGGCGCGCGCTGGTGCAGGGATTGTTGCTGCGGGTCGCGGTTTCGCGCCACGGCGTGAACGATCGGCTGCGCGCTCCGCGGTGGCTCGTGGAGGCGGGAGCGGGCTGGTGGCTCACGCGCGCCGAGGCCGCACAGCTCGACGCGCTCAAGCAGGGGAGTGAAGCCCGCACGCCCCCTTCGCTTGCGGACTTGCTGCAGGGCAGGATTGCCGGCGAGCCGCCCCGGGAGTTTTCGGCGGCATCCGTGTGGTTGCTCACCTTTCTCCAAGCCGAGTCCGGCCGTGCGCGCGACTGGCCGAACCTGCTCACACGCCTCCTGCGTGGCGACGACCCGGAGATCGCGCTGGCGGCCTGCTATGGCGACCGCTTCGGCCTGCCGGCTGATCGCGAGCTTTGGTGGCAGGTTGGCTGGCACCACGCGGTGCGGGCGCGGACCCTGCCGGTGCTTTCGGCGGCGGAGTCGCGCGTGCTGGTGGGCGCGCTGGCGCGTTTCGTCTTTGCTGGCGCCGCGGAGGAGACGGACGTGGTGGTTCCGCTGCCCGCGGCGCTCGGCCGCGCGGAGGAGCCCATTGTGGCCGCCGAGCTGGCGCGGCGGGCGGCCGAGTTGTCGCGCGCGGTGCCCACGCTGCACCCGTTTTATCGCAACTCCGGGCTTTCACTTGCCGAGGCATTTGCCTCGCGCGGCGCGAAACCCGACAAACGTGCGGCCGCGAGCTCGGCCTTCGCCGGGGATTGGCGCGACGCGCTCGAACTCGAGGCGGCGACGACCGCCGCGCTGGACGCGCTGGAGAAACGATAGGCCGCCGTCTGGCTTGCCAACGCTGTCGCGCGTCCGCGAAGCTCGGCGCGCGTGTCCCGAAGCTTCAAAAACATCAGCGTCGTCGCGACGGCGACCTTGGTGTCGCGCTTCCTCGGGCTCGGTCGTGACATGCTGGTGACGGCGGTCTTCGGCACCTCTGCGCTGGCCTCTTCGTTCTATACGGCGTTCACGCTGCCGAATCTGTTTCGCCGCCTCCTGGGCGAGGGGGCGCTTACGGCGGCGCTGGTGCCGACTCTCAGCGACGAGCTCAAGGCCCGCCGGCGCGCCGGGGCCTTCGCCCTGGTGAACAACGTCGCGAGCTGGCTGCTCCTGGTGTGCGGCGGCCTCGTGGTGATTTCGATGGGGCTGCTGGCGATGGCTGCGCGCCTTGGCCCGGAACTGCAGGCGCTCGGGCTGCCGGCCGGCACCGTGCGTCGTTGGCTTGAGGCGGCGGATCTGGCCGTGATTTTGTTCCCCTACCTGCTCTGTGTTTGCCTCGCGGCGGTGTTCAGCGCGGCGCTTCAGATGCTGGAGCGGTTTCTTGAGCCGGCGCTTTCGCCGATTTGGCTCAATGTCGCCATGATAGCGCTGCTCGCGGGCGCGGTCTACGGCGGATGGTCGCCGGGTGCGCGCGGGCACATGCTCTGGCTCTGCGCCGGCACCTTGCTCGGCGGCGCGCTGCAATTGGGCGTGCCCGCGCTCGCGCTCGTGCGCGAGGGGTGGCGGCCGCGGCCCGATTTCGCGGTCAGCGCGCCGCTGCGCCAAATCACGCGGCTGATGGGGCCCACGCTCTTTGGCTCCGCGATTTACCTAATCAACATGGCGGTGTCGCGCCTAGCGGGCCATGCGCTCAACGACTCCGCCGTCACGGTGCTTAACCTCGCCTCGCGCCTCATGGAGCTGCCGATCGGGGTCTTTGCGGTTGCCGTCTCGACCGTGATTTTCCCGCTCATCTCCGCCTACGCGGCCGCGGGGGATCAGGCGAACCTCGCCTCGGCCTACCGCAAGGGCATGCGGCTCATCCTGGTCATCAATGTGCCGGCGGCCGTGGGCCTTGCCGTGCTCGCGACGCCGATCATCCGGCTGCTGTTCCAGCGCGGGGCCTTCGATCCGTCTGACACCGCGATGATGCAACCGGTGTTGATTGTGTCCGCGGCGGGGCTGCCGTTCTTCTCGTTCGTCAACCTCGTGCTGCGCGCGTTCTACGCGCAGAAGGACACCGCCACGCCGGTGCGCGCGGCCGCCCTGAGCTTTGGCGTCAACCTCGTGCTTACGCTCGCCCTCATGCGGCCGCTTGGCACGGTGGGCCTCGCGATCGCGGGCAACGTCGCGGTGATGGTGCAGGCGTGGTGGCTCCAGCGTGCGCTCACGCGGCGGCACGCGGACTTTGGCTTCGGCCACCTTGCGCGCGATTTGGGCAAGGTCGCGCTGGCGAGCGCCGTGATGGGCGCGGTCGTGGCGGCCGGCTGGTGGGCATGGCTGCAGTTTCAGCCGCCGCGCAAGGCCGCCGACCTGCCGGGGGTGTTGCTCCTTGTGACCACCGGCGTGGCCGTCTATGCCGCCGCGATCTGGGCGCTGCGCATCGAGGGACGCGAGGACCTCGCGGCGGTGTGGGCGAAAGTGAAGGCGAAGTTCGCCTGAGCGCCATGTCGGCCCTTGAAAAACGAAAACTCCGGCCCGACTGGTTTCTCTGGGCGGTATTTGGGGCCGCGGGCCTGGCCGCGCTGGCTCCGGGGATCGGCGCGGCGGGCGGGCCGCTGCATTCGGAGATCGTCACCAAGGCCGGGGTGATGATCGCGTTCTACGTCTACGGGCTAACGCTGTCGTTCGCCGCGTTGAAGGGCGGCGCGCTGAACTGGCGGCTCCACCTCGCGGTGCAGGCCGCGACGTTCGGGCTGTTTCCCTTGATCGCGTTCGTCGCGCTCAGCGTTGCGGGGGAGAGACTGTCGCCCGATCTCGCGCTCGGATTTGTTTACCTGTGCGCGCTCCCGTCGACGATCTCCTCGGCGGTGGCGCTGACGGCGGTGGCACGCGGCAACGTGGCCGGCGCGGTCTTCAATGCGACGCTTTCGAGCCTGCTCGGCGTCGTGCTCACGCCCCTGTGGCTGCATGCCCTCGGCGGGGTGGCCGGCGGCCAGGGGGATCTCGGACGGGCGATCCTCGACATCGCGCGGCTGCTCGTGCTGCCGATGGTTCTGGGGCAGGCTTGCCGGCCGTTTCTCGCGGACTGGGCCGCCCGGCATCGCGCCAAACTTCAGCTCACCGATCGGCTCCTGATCCTGTTTCTCGTCTACGCGACATTCTGCGACTCGTTTGTGGGCGGCGTGTGGCGGGGCAAGGGCTGGGAACTTTTGATCGGCGTCACGCTCGGCTCGGCCGTGCTGTTTGCGATCGTTTCGGCCGTGATGGCGTGGGTGGCGCGGGTGCTCGGCTTCGGCCACGGCGACGCGATGGCGCTCATGTTTTGCGGGACGCAGAAGAGCCTCGCGCAAGGCGTGACGATGTCGCGGGTGCTGTTGGCGGCGCATCCAGCGGCCGGCCTCGTGCTGTTGCCGCTGATGATCTACCATGCTTTGCAATTGCTCGTCGGCGGCGTGCTCGCGCCGCATTGGTCGCGGTCCGATCAGGGAGGTCATTCATGAGCGCCGGAGAAATCACGGTGACTCACAACGCCGCGGCGCATCGCTTCGAGGCGACCATGGACGGACATCTTTCGGTGGCCGAGTATGAGCTGACCGGCCGCGCGATGGTGATGACGCACACGCTCGTGCCGCCGGAGCTGCGGGGCCGGGGGCTGGCGGAGCGCCTCGTGCGCACCGCGCTCGCGTGGGCGCGCGCCGAGGGTCACCGCGTGGTGCCGGCGTGCTCGTATGTGGACGCGTTCATCCGGCGGCACGCGGAGTTTCAGGATTTGGTGTGATGGCCGCCTAATATTCCCGGTTTTCGTGCGTGGTGGAATCAACCCCTCCCCGCCATGAATGCCCCCGATCCCGCCGCCGAGCTTGCCGGGCCGAAAAAGGCCCGCGTCGAAATCATCCCAATGATCGACGTCATCTTTTTCCTGCTCGCGACCTTTGTGCTCTTCACGCTGTCGCTCGAGCGCATCAGGGAATTGGAAACGCCGTTTGCCAGCGGCACCGGTGAAAGGCGCCCTCCCGAGGACAACCTCGTCGCCATCCACGCCTCGGCCGAGGGCACGTATTTCTGGAAACGCGGGGAATCCCCGACCGAGACCATCACCGCGGGTGAGCTGCGGCTGCGTCTGGAGGACTTCGCCCGCAGCACGGCGCAGCCGCGCGTGATGATCCGGAGCGACCGCACCGCCACCCTCGGCGCTGCGGTGCTCGTGCTCGACGAGGTGCGCCGAGCCGGCATCAAGCAGGTCGCGGTCGAGACGCTGGTCTCTGTGCCCGCGAGCTGAGAGGGGTGGGCGCCGGCCTTTAACCCGCACTGTCCCCGGCGGGCTTCGCTTGATCCTCGTCGTCGTGGTGGCGCCAGAACCACCGGGCCATCGCGGGCAGAAGCACGATGGCGGCAACCATGTTGACGAGGAACATGAACGTGAGCAGCAGGCCCATGTCCGCTTGGAATTTAAGATTGGAAAACACCCACGTGCTCACGCCGATCGCGAGAGTGAGGCCGGTGAAGACGACCGCGGCGCCGGCTTCCTTGAGCGCGACCAGCATCGCGTCCTCGAAATAATCGCCGGCATCGAGGGCGGTCATCAGGCGCGCAAAAATATAGATGCCGTAGTCCACGCCGATGCCGACGCCCAGCGCGACGACCGGGAGCGTCGAGGTCTTCAGGCCGATGCCGAGGTAGACCATGAGCGCGTAGGCGAGGTAGCTCACAATCGCGAGCGGCAGCACGATGCAGAGGGCCGCGCGCACATCGCGGAACGTGATCAGGCAGAGTGCGATCACGGCGCCGAAGACCCAGAGCAGGATCGGCTTCTCGGCGGCGGCGACGACCTCGTTGGTCGCGGCCATGACGCCGGCATTGCCGCTGGCGAGGAGGAATTTCGCCTTGGGGGAAGGGTTGGCGGCGGCAAACTCCTTCGTCGCCGCGGTGACGGCGGCGAGGGTCTCCGCCTTGTGATCGGCGAGGAAAATCAGGATCGGCATCGCGCTGCCGTCGGCGTTGAGCAGACCGGTGGCGGTCTCGATGGGCGAGACGACCTGCGCGAGCGTCTGCGGGTTGCGCGGGAGGATGCGCCACTTGAGCGACCCTTCGCTGAAGCCGGCATTGAGGAGCTTCGCCCGCTCGGGCAGCGAGATCACCGTCTGCACCCCGGGCACGGCGCGGATGTGGCCCTCGAACCGGTCCATGAGCGAGACGACTTCGTAATCGACGCACCCGTTGGGCACGGTCTCGACGATTACCGACAGCACGTCGACGCCGATGTTGAACTTCGTCGTGATGACGCGGGTGTCGCGGTTGTAGCGTGAATCCGGGTGCAACTCAGGCACGCCCTCCTGCGTGTCGCCGATGCGGACCTCGTGGGATTTCCAAAACGCCCAGCCGCCGAGCGCGAAGCTGCCGAGCATGATCGCGATGGATGGCTTGGGCTTCATGAAGTCCACGAGTTTTTCCCACCGGCGGTCGCTGCGCAGGCGGCGTTCGGTCACCCACGCGGCGTAGCTCGGCGGCAGGTGCAGGTAGGAGAGAAGCAACGGCAGGAGGAAGAAGTTGGTGATCACGATCACGCTCACCCCCAGGCTCGCGGTGATGGCCAGCTCCTGGATGACCGGAATCTTGATCACGAGCATGGTGATGAAGCCCACGGTGTCGGTCAGCAGCGCGACGATGCCGGGCACGATGAGCTGCATGAACGCGGACTTGGCGGCCTGCGCGCCGGCGAGGCCCTTGAAGACCTCGTTGCGGAACGAGCAGATCTTCTGCACGCCGTGGCTCACCCCGATCGCGAAGACGAGGAACGGGACGAGGATCGAGAAAGGATCCATGCCGTAGCCGAGCCAAGTGAGGCCGCCGAGTTGCCACAGGACGGCGACGAGCGAGCACACGACGGGCGCGGCGGCGAGTTTCCAGCGGCCGGCGTAATGCCACACGAGCAGGGCCGTCACGAAGATGGAGACGCCAAAGAGCAGGAGCACGCCGCGCGCGCCGTCGCTCACATCGCCGATGATCTTCGCGAAGCCGATGATGTGCACGCGCACGGCGCCCTTGGTTTCCTTTTCCACGCGCCGCCGGATCGACTCGAGGGCGACGGCGACCTTGACGTAGTCGATTTTCGCGCCGGTGCGCGGATCAATCTCCTGGAGCTGGGCGCTCACGATCGCGCCGGTGAAGTCGTTGGCGACGAGCTGGCCGAGGCGGCCGGACTTCTCGATGTTGTCCCGCACCCGCGCGAAGCCCTCGGCGTTGGGGGCGAAGTCCGCGGGGATCACATTGCCGCCGGACAGCCCGTCCTCGATGACCTCAAGGTAGCGGACGTTGGGCGTGAAGAGCGACTGCACCTGCGTGCGATCGACGGCGGGGAGGAAGGTGACCTCGTCGGTGACCTTCCTCAGCTCCGCGAAAAACCCCGGCGTGAAGATGTCGCCCTTCTGGGTCATCAGCGCGACCAGCACGCGGTTGGCGCCGCCGAAGTCGCGCTGGTGCTTCGTGAAGGTGCGGATGTAGTCGTGGTCGAGCGGGAGCGTCTGGTTGAAGCTCGCGTCAACGCGGAGACGCGACGCATAGTAGCCCATCGCGGCGGTGAGGAGCGCAAAGACGCCGATGAGCGGAGTGCGCCACCGGAACATCCAGTCGGTGAATTTCTCGAGCAGCATGGCGGATCAGGCTGCAACGCGGGACCTGAGCTTGCTCAGGCCGGGACGCGCGTGAACGGCCCGAGCAAGCTCAGGCTGCACAAGGGCCCCTCCTCGCATGGTGCGATTCATGGCGCGCGCATGGGGTGCGGCTTCACACCGGGAATCGCCGTCGGGAGATCGAGGAGCGCGGCGCCGGCCTCGCCGACGCCGAGGAGCTGGCCGTCGGGCAGCTCGAGCAGCTCCGCGATGGCCTGGCCTGGTGGCGTGGGCGAAGCGGTGAGCGCCGAGCCCGGCGCGTGGTTGAAAAAAAGCGTGCGGCTCTGGCCCGCGAACACCGTTGTGCCGCCGCGGAGCCGAACCGCGGTCGCGACCAGGGCGGGGGCGGGAGCGGGGACGGCGCGCCAGTTCACCCCGTCGTCCGCGGAATGAAACACGTGTCCACGCAGCCCGTGCGCGAGCAGGGCGCCGCGGTCGAGCGGAAGGATGCCGTAGAAGGAGCCCTCGTAGGGTGCGCTGATTTTCGTCCACGTCAGGCCTTGGTCCGTGGATCGCAGGAGGGTGCCGCGCTCGCCGGCGAGGTAGAGCGTGCCCCTGGCGGCGCGGGAGATGCGGTTGAGATGAACGTCGTCGTCAGAGATTTTTTTCTTGGACCAGGTTTTCCCGGCGTTTGCCGTGGTGACGAACAGGCCATAGGCGCCGACGGCGATTGCGCGTTGTGCGTCGAGGGCGATCACGTCGAGAAACGAGTCGTTCGGGTTTTCGCCTTGAAAGCTCTTGGCCCAGGTCTGGCCGCCGTCGGTCGTGCCAAGGATCACGGCGTCGTGGCCGACGGCCCAGCCGGTGCGCGGCGCGGCCAGGGTGGCGAAGGCGACGCCGGTGAGCGTGGCGCGCGCAGGGCACGCCACGACGTCCCACGTGCGGCCGTTGTCACTGGAGCGAACGATCGCGCCGCGCTCGCCGACGGCCACGACGTCGGCGCCGCTGAGAGCGGCGTCAAGCAGCAGCGTGCGGGGCGGAGGCGGCGCGGCCCGGCCGATGGCGAGTGCCACCATGAGCCCCCCCGCGATGCGGAGCAGACTCAGGGAATCGGGTGCGCGCATTGGGCATGAAAATGGGCGGGTCGGCGACCCGCCCTTCGAGTTTGCCTCACCGCACGCCGTCACGGCGGAGGCTGTCGGGCGTATAGTCAGCCGGCGTGCGCTTCACGCCGAAGTCATACATCGCGTTCTCGTTGTCGAGGCCGACGGCGAGGTAGCGGCCATTCTGGAGGTCGAGGTGGACCTCAAGCGTGCTCCAAAAGGTCTGGGCGTCGTAGTAGTTGATGCAGTGCGCCTCGGAGACGCGCCACATCTGGCCGCGACCGTCATATTGGTCGGCGGCGAGGATCTGCCAGGAGTCCTCGTCGATGTAGAACGTGCGGCGGCTGTAGAGGTGGGAGGTGCCGGTCTTGAGCTTGGCCTCGACGACCCACACGCGGTGCAACTCGTAGCGCGCCAGGTCCGGGTTCGGGTGCAGCGGCTTCAGGATTTCGGAGTTCTTCACCTTGTCGCTGTGCAGGCGGTAGGAGTTGTAGGGCACGATCATCTCCTTTTTGCCGGCGAGCGTCCACTCGTAGCGATCGGGCGCGCCGTTGAACATGTCGAACTGGTCGCTCGTGCGCTGGCCGTCGGCGGCGGTGCCGGGATTGTCGTAGGCGACGTTGGGGGCGCGGGTGACGCGGCGCCGGCCCGCGTTGTAGACCCACGCGCGGCGCGGCTCCTTGACTTGGTCCATCGTCTCCTGGGCGAGGAGGATCGAGCCGGCGAGGCGGGCCGGGGCGGTCACGGCCTGCTTGTAGTAGATGAGCGTGTTGGAATCCACGAGCTCCTTGGCGGTGATGTCGGGCCGGTGGTAGTTGAAGAGAAATTCGTCCTCGAACTTCACCAGCTGGTAGCCGCCGCCGCGCTCGACCGCGGCCTGATCGATGTGGCGCACGGCGGCGACGCCGCGGAAGCGCGTGAGGAAATTCCACAGCACCTCGAGGCCGTTCTGCGGGAGAGGAAACGGCGCGCCGCGGATGGCGCCGCTGATGCCGTTGCCATCGGCGATGAGCTTGGCGCTCGTCGCATTCTGGCGCGTGGCGTCGTAAATCGCCTGGGGCGCGGAGGCGCTGCGACGCGTGGGGTAAACGACGAGCTTGTAGCTCGGGTAGGCCTTGAGCACGGCCTGCTGGCCGGCGGTGAGCTTGGCGGCGTGTTGGGCGGCGTTGGCGGCGGTGACGGTGTAGAGCGGCTGATCGCCCGCGAACGGATCCGGGTGGTGCATGCCGGGCTTGTAGCCGGCAGGCGCGGACTTGAGGCCGCCGTCCCACGCAGGGATGGAGCCATCGGCGTTGCCCTTCATCTCGGCGCCGAGCGGGGTGAGGTCCTGGCCGAGTCGGGCGGCGTCGCCCTCGGAGACGGCCGCATGCGCCGCGGCGGACAGCAGGCAAAAGGCGGGGAGGAAGCGGAGAGAGTTCATCGGGTTGGCGTCAGAAGGAGAATTTGGCCGTGGTCGCGAAGTAGTCGCGATCACCGAGGAGATTATAGCGGCCGGCGCCGAAAAAGTTCACGTAGCGGGCCTCGAGGGACCACGCGTTGCGGAAGGTGAACTCGACGGCGAGGTTTACGCTGCGGCGACCCTTGATGTAGTTGCCGAGCGGGAGGGGCGTGACGCCGCCGACATCGTGCGAGAACGCGAGGCTCGGCTGCATGTTCACGTTCGGCAGGACGTTGTTATAGTCGAGGCGGCCGAGGAACTGGTAGCCCCACGAGAATTTGCCGGGAAACGCGTTGCTGGCGGTCGCGGGGAACTGCGGGAAGCCCGCGCCATTCATCGCCGCCTGCGATCCGCCGGTAAAGGTGGCGGGACCGTCGTAGCGAAGCGTCGACTTGGAGGGAAGGTTGGCCCAAACGCCGCCGACCTCGCCGAGCACCGTGAATTGCTGCGAGCCGAACATCGGGCCGAACACCTTCGTCATGGTGCTCTGCGCGGTCCAGACCCGGTGGCGGCGGTAGCCGGAGATCTCGGCGCCGAAGCGGCCGAGGTAATTGCCGAGCTGGTTGTTCGAGCCGAACTGGGGCGCGAGCGAGGAGAGCGCCGCGAAGAGCAGCTCCACGTCGTCGACCTGCAGCGGCACGTCATTCTTCAGCGAGACCTCGCCTTGCCACGAGATGCCGGTCTTGCCGAGGGAGGTGTTGAAGCTGAGGCCGAAGAGATTGAGGCCCTCGGCATATTCGGTGAAATAACGTCCGCTCGCCGCGGCCGTGAGCAAAGCGATCTGACGGGCGCCGGCGATGGCGGCCTGCACCGGGGCGGAGTTGAGCGTGGCAAGCTCGACCGGGGTGAGGGAAGCGGGGGCGAGGGACGAGCGCACGATCAGCTGAAAAATCGCCGCGGCCTGCGGGCCGGCCTGCGCGGCGGGCACGCCGCCGCGGATGAACGCCGCCGTGAGCGGACCGGTGAGATTGGTATCAATCGCAACCGTGGGCGTGCGGGCGCTGATGACCGGGGAACGGCTGTGGTAGCGCGCGTAGTAGAGGCCGAACTCGGTGTTGTTCAGCCGCTCGACGAGGAAGCGCGTGGCCAGGCCGTATTGGCCGAAGTTCCCCGCGTCGCGGTCCTTTTCCCGGGAGATTGCGCCGATGGCGCTGCCTTGATCGGCGATGCTGCCGAAGCCGAGCCAGACGTTGCTGCCGCCGCGCGTCGCGAAATCGTTGGTCGAGAAATACGAGCCCGCGGGCTCGAGCTCGTTGCGGCGAAACTCTAGGAGCATGAACGGCTCGACCGTGACGTTGGGCGCCACGCCGAGGGAGGCCTTGATCATGTTCACCGGGAGGAGCGCTTCCTTCAGCTCGGCGCCGGGCGTGCGGAGCTTGGAGAGATCCGCGGAGTTCACGACGTTGATGCCGTTCGGGATGAACGTGCTCTCGCCGAGGCTCAGCACCTGGCGGCCGATGCGCACCTCGAGCGGCATGCCGGCCCCCACGGTGAATTTGGCGCGCGCGTAGAGGTCGAGCAGCTCCGCGCCGCTGGCGACGCGGTCCTTGGCCTGGTCGGAGAGCGCGGTCCGACGGGTGTCGTCGGCCTTCCAGTCCTTGAACCAGTAGCCGCGGGCGAGCGCGCCAAAGTCGCGCCACTTGAGCTCGAGATCGTGGTTGCCCTTGAGGATCTGCGAGGCCCAGCCCTTGCCGTAGTTGAGGTTGCCGTCGTCGGCGTTGACGGAGTTCTGCAAGCCGGCGACGCCCTTGAAGGTGCTCGACGTGCCGTAGTAATCGGCCTCGGGATCCTTCAGGCGGTAAAGTCCGCCGAGCGAGACCGTGGAGTCAAAGCTGGCCTTGACCTCGCCCAGGGTGAACGTGAAGGCGCGTGCGGACGGCGCGAGCAGCGACAGGGCGGCAAGCGTGGCCAGCGCGCGGCCACCAAGGCCGGCGGCGACGCGGGATGATGCGGGACGGTTCATGCGGGCGGAGGGGTTGGGAATCGTCCGCGGCGCACGGCGCACGGACCGGGAGGGTGGGGCCGGAGCAAACGCAGGTGGGCTGCAATGGGCAAGTGCGAAGGGGGCGGGGTGACACGGCTGTCCTGGCGCCGCTCTGCGGCTTTGACGCGCCGGCGATTTCCCCAACGGTGCCGGTCCGTCCATGCAGGCCCCCACGCACATCCACATCAAAGGCGCGCGCGAGCACAACCTGAAGAACCTCGAGCTGCGCATCCCGCGCGGAAAACTCGTCGTGATCACGGGGCCGAGCGGCTCCGGGAAGTCCTCTCTGGCCTTCGACACCCTCTACGCCGAGGGCTACCGGAAATACATCGAGTCGCTCAGTGCGTCCGCCCGTGCCGCCCTCGACCAGCTCAAGCGGCCGGACGTCGATTTCATCCACGGCCTCTCGCCCGTCCTCGCCATCGAGCAGCGCACCGGCGCCGGCGGTCCGCGCAGCACCATCGCCACCGCCACCGAAATCGCCGACTACGCGCAGCTCCTCTGGGCGCTGGCCGGCGAGCAGTTCTGCCCCAAGGACGGCGGCCGCGTCGTGCAACGATCGCTCGACGACAACGTGGCGCGCGTGCTCGCCGAGTGCGCGGGGGAGCGCGTGATGCTGCTCGCGCCCTTCATGATCGCGAAGCCGAGCGTGCTGCGCGAGGAGCTGCCGCGTCTGCGCCAGCGGGGCTTCCAGCGTGTGCGCGTGAACGGCGAGGTGAAGACCCTCGACGATCCCGGCCTGCTCCCGGGCGGGGTCAAAGCTGTCTCCGTCGATATTGTCCTGGACCGCCTCGTCGCTTCGGTGGAACAGCGCAGCCGGCTTGCGGACTCGCTCGAGCTGGCGTTTCGTGAGGGCAAGGACCGCGCAATTGTGCTCGCGCAGAAAAACGCCGAGTCGCCGTGGCGCGAGCTTTCGCTCAGCCAATCGCGCGCGTGCGAGGTCTGCGGCGACGTGTTTGATAAACTCGCGGCCCGGCATTTCTCGTTTTCGCACCGCGAGGGCGCGTGCCCGACCTGCGACGGCATCGGTCGCAAGCTGCGCTTTGATCAGGAGCTGATCGTCGCCGATCCCGACAAGAGCGTGCGCGAGGGCGCGCTCAAACCGTGGCGCATCGGCGGAAAAAACCTCATCATCAAGCACAACGCCCTGCTCAAGCAGCTCGCCGAGCAGCTGCCCTTTGATCCCGACGTGCCGTGGAAGAATCTCCCGGAGGAAACGCGCAAGGTGATCCTCTTTGGCGCGGGCGGGCGCGAGTTTGCCTTCAAGCTTCGGCGCATGCGCGAGGCGAAGGCAATGGCGTTCCCCGGTGTAATTGCGGACCTTGAGGAGAGCTTCCGCCACACCGCGAGCGATGGCTTTCGCGCGCGGCTCACGACGTTCATGGTGAGCGGCGAGTGCCCGGAGTGCCACGGCGCGCGGCTTAACGAGCGCAGCGGTGCGGTGCGCCTCGGCGGGAAGACGTTTCCCGAGTTCATGGCGCTCGACGTGGGCGCGGCCCATGCCTTTGCCCGCACGCTCGTGGCGGCCTATGGCGCCAACCCCGCGCTGCGCGAGGTCGTGACCGGCGTGGAGCAGCGGCTGCATTTCCTGCTCGAGACGGGCCTCGGCTACCTGACGCTCGATCGCGACTACGGCACGCTCTCGGGCGGCGAGGCGCAGCGCGTGCGGCTCGCCACGCAGCTGGGCATGGGCCTCGTCGGCGTCATCTACGTGCTCGACGAGCCGAGCATCGGCCTGCACCCGCACGACAACCAGAAGCTCCTAGACACGCTCGTCGCCCTCCGCGACCGCGGCAACACCGTGCTCGTGGTCGAGCACGACGAGGATACGATGCGCCTCGCCGACGAGCTGATCGAGCTCGGCCCCGAGGCGGGCACCGAGGGCGGGCAGCTGCTCTTCCAAGGCTCGCCCTCGGCGTGCATGAAACTCCCGCCCAAGGTTTCGCGCACCGGCGCCTACCTTGCGCGCAAGCTCCGCGTCACGCGCGAAGCGAAGCCGAAGGTGCCCGACGATGCGTGGCTCACCGTCCGCGAGGCGCGCGCCAACAACCTCCGCGGCATCGACGCGCGTTTCCCGATCGGCCTGCTCACGTGTGTCACCGGCGTGAGCGGTTCGGGCAAGAGCACGCTCGTCCTCGACATCCTCGCCGCGCAGGCCGCGAGAAAACTCAACGGTGCGAAGACGATCCCCGGCAAGCACCGCCACGTCGAGAACCTCGATTTCTTCGAGAAGCTCGTGCAGGTCGACCAGGAGCCCATCGGCCGCAGCCCACGCTCGAATCCCGCCAGCTACGTCGATCTGCTCCCGCTGCTCCGCGATCTCTACGCGCAGGTGCCGCTGGCCAAGGTGCGCGGCTACAAGGCGAGCCGCTTCTCCTTCAACGTCCGCGGCGGCCGCTGCGAGCGCTGCGAGGGCGACGGCGCCATCAAGCTCGACATGCAGTTCATGCCCGACGCCTACGCGCCGTGCCCGAGCTGCGGCGGCCGGCGCTTCAACCGCGAGACGCTCGAGGTCCTCTTCCACGGCAAGTCCATCGCCGACGTGCTCGACCTCACCGTGCGCGAGGCGATCGGGCTCTTCAAAAACATCCCGCGCGTGGTCGACAAGCTCGCCACGCTTGAGGCCGTGGGCCTCGGCTACCTCACGCTCGGCCAGTCGGCCGTGACGCTCTCCGGCGGCGAGGCCCAGCGCATCAAGCTCTCGCTCGAGCTGAGCAAACGCCCGCAAGGCTCGACGCTCTACATCCTCGACGAGCCGACGACCGGCCTCCACTGGGCCGACATCCAGAAACTGATGGACCTGCTGTTTAAGCTGCGCGACGCCGGCAACACCGTGATCATCATCGAGCACAACCTCGACGTCATCAACCTCGCCGACTGGCTTATCGACCTCGGCCCCGGCGGCGGCCGCGACGGCGGCGAACTCCTCTACGCGGGCCCGCGCGCCGAGATCGAATCGTGCGAGCGATCGCTCACGGGGGCGGCGTTGAAGCGGTGGTCAAAGGCGGATAGCGCAGCAACTGGAGCGCACTAGAAATTTCCCACCTTTTTGAGAGCAGCCTGCACTTGCGTCCAATCGACCGGCGTGGGGCTTTTTCTCAACGCCAGAGGCAATGTCTGTCCTCTTTCGAGGTGTTCACGTCGTAGTTGCTCGAAGGCGATGCGGATTTCTGGACGCTTCCAGTCTGCGCAAACCTGATCAACCCGCTCTTGCATTTGAGTGAGTAGTCGGCGGTCGAAGCTGCGAATTTCTTCGAGGAATTTGCTGCGCGACATCGAATAGCTGCCGCACCGTGCGGACCACACTTCGATGCCATCAATCTCTATGCCTCGATTGTCCCATGTGATTGTCACGGTGTCGTCGTGGGAAAAAATCCAAATTCTAGGCCCGCCTCGAAGGTAGAGGGCGTCGAGGTTCCGGCTGCTAGCCCAAGTGATAGCGGCATAGTAGGTGTCCTCGTTTTCTCCCTCCATCTCATCATCCGCGAGACTTTGCCACCAAGTGCCCACCGTTTGAACCACCTGCCGTATTGTCGGATTTCTGCCTGAGACAAGTCTGAGGAAATCGGTCGGGATGGGCTGCATCACGTCTGGAAGTATCGCGCAAACGTCCTCCCACAGACGCACCACCTGATAATCGACGTAGGCCCCTGAAAAAGTGGGATCGTTCGTTGCCCAATGCTTCGAGATTTGATCGGTGTAGTTGAAGAGATGCTCCCCGCCAACTTGAACTCTGTAGTAGCCGTCGGTTAGGCCGAACCAAGAAAGCGACAGGTCTGGCGGAGTTCCCCACGGCGCTATGTCTTCAAGCGGACGAAGTTTGAAATCGAATAGCATACCCCGTGTTAGCGCCGTTAAGGAAAGACTACTCACGTCGCGCGACGACCCGTGGGTCGCGTGACGCGTGATAGACCGCGAGCACGACGATGCGGCTGGGCTCCGCAAGAAAATGGATCGTGTAAGGGAAGCGCTTGAGCACCGCGCGGCGAATCGGGCCACGCACGAGTCGGAAGAGTGAGGGTTGCTGCGCGATGGTCGCCAGCAGCGCGTCCACGGCCGATTTGAACTCTAATCCGAGGCCCGGTCGTTCAGACTCATACCACGCTACGGCTTCATCGAATTCTAGACGAGCGACCTTTCGGAAGACCGTCTCTCGACTCATGGCTTCCGGGCAAATTTGGCGTCGGTGGCGGCCTTGATTTCGCTCCACGGCACCACGTCATTCGGGTGGTGCGAGTGATCCTGCAACCGACGATCCAGTTCCGCGGCCTGCGTTGCTGACAGCTCGAGTTCCGTTTCGGAAAATTCCTCCCAGATTTTGCCGACCACTTTTCGGCGTTCAGCCTGTGGCATCGCGCGAATCGTGGCGAGAATCTCAAGCGCACTCATGTGGCCAAGTTAATTTGCCGAGTAATTGGAGCAAGCGGCATTTGGCGGACATTTTGGCGCTACTGCCTAACTGGATAAGCCGAATTGCGGATGCGCTTCTATGCGTCGCTCGAACGCTGCGTGCTCCGACTCCGCGAGGCCCGCGGGATATTTCGAACCGCTGCGGCGCCAACGGGCGAGCCACTCGGGGCCGAGGAGGCGCGGGGAATCGGCGTCGGTGTTGCGGCCGTCGAGCCGCGTGAAGGCGACCGTCGTCGTCGCTTTCGGCCCGGTGCCCACGCCTTCGGCGACGTAGAAGCCCGCGAGCAGGAGCGCGACGCGCACCGCCGTGCCGGCGGCGTAGGTGTAGAGTTCCGCCGGCCGCGGCGCGCAGTGGCGATGTAGGCGCGCGAAGACATCGCTGTGCCACAGCGCGGTGTCGGTCTTCGACGAAAACGGATCGTAGAAGATCACGTCGGGCGCGGGCGCGGCTTCGAGGTGTTCGAGGAAATCGCCGCGCAGGAGTTGCCAGTCGACGAGTCCGGACGAGTGGCCCCAGCGGCCCTTGTTGAGCAGGCCATGCGGCGCGCCATGTCGGAGATGGGGAAAGTGCGAAGCGTGGCGCGCAGCGAGGATGAGCGGATCGAGGTCGCGCTCGAAGCTGACGATCTGCAACGGGCGCAGCGCAGCGGGGCCGGCGGCGGCAAGCTCAGCTTCCACGCGGTGGATCGCGGCCATGGCGTTGGACGCGGCGCCGAGGCCCACGTCCCAGACGACGAGTGGTTCGGCGTCGTCCGGAGAGCGGCGGCGCAGTCGGGCCGCGAGACGCGATTGCTCGATGTAGAGACGGTTGGCCTCGTCCGCGGGCGCGGAGACGGAGTGCATGACCTCGCCGGAGCTGATCTGGCGGATGCTCGAAAAGCCCTGCGGCGCGGTGACGATTTCATAGTCGCCGCGGCGGGGGCTCGAACGGTTGCGCGCGGGGGCGGGAGAGACGGCGGGGTTGGCCTCGTCATCGCGCACGAGCGCGACGCGTTGGCGCTCGTAGTAGGCGAGGAAATCGCCGGCGACGATGGCCGCGCGCATCTCGGCCATGAGGTTTTGGTAGAAGGCGAGGTTGTGAATCGAGAGCAGCTGCCAGCCGAGCACCTCGTCGGATTTGATGAGGTGGTGCAGGTAGGCGCGCGAATAATCGCGGCAAGTGGAGCACGCGCATGCGGCGTCGAGTGGCGTCTCGGAGAATTTGTGCACGCTGCGCTTGCAGTGGATGCGGCCGTGCGAGGTAAACGCCGTGCCGCGCTGCGCGAGCTGCGTGGGGATGATGCAGTCGAACATGTCCACGCCGCGATGCACGGATTCGAGGATGTCGATCGGCGTGCCCACGCCCATGAGATAGCGCGGGAGATTCTTTGGCAGCTGCGCAGCCGCGATGCCGGTGAACTCGTAGCGCTGCTCGTGGGTCTCGCCGACGGCGAGGCCGCCGATGGCGAGTCCGTCGAAGGGCAGGGCGCGCAGAAACTCCGCGCTGCGCAGGCGGAGGTCGCGGTGACACGCGCCTTGCACGATGCCGAAGAGCGCCTGCGGGGAATCGCCGCGCGCGCGCAGCGAGCGCTCGGCCCAGCGGTGCGTGAGCTGCATCGCGGCCTCGGCCTCGGCGAGCGGCGCGGTGGACGCGATGCACTGGTCGAGCACCATCATGATGTCGCTGCCGATGGCGCGCTGCATCTCGATGCTCGACTCGGGCGAGAGGAAATGGAGTTCGCCGTCGACGTAGCTGCGGAAGCGCGCGCCGGCCTCGGTCATGACGCGCGACTCGGGCAGCGAAAAAATCTGGAAGCCGCCCGAATCGGTGAGCACGGGCCGGTCCCAGTTCATGAACCGATGGATGCCGCCGAATTTCCGGAAAACATCCGGGCCGGGGCGGAGCAGCAGGTGGTAGGTGTTGGCGAGCAGCACCTGGGCGCCGGTGGCCTTGAGGCCCTCGACGTTCATGTTCTTCACCGTCGCCTGCGTGCCGACCGGCATGAAGACCGGCGTGCGCACCTCGCCATGCGCGGTCTGGAAACGCGCGGCGCGGGCTTGGGAGCCGGTTGATTCTTTCTCGATGGTGAAGGAGAGGCGGGACATGCAGGCGTGAAGCGGACGATTCACCTGCCGCTCGCGACGCCTGAAGGCAAGGGCGGTGCGCGGGGGCGGGGCGACGATTCGGGGATTGCGGCGAGTTGAAGGCGCGGCGCACAGTTCGCCCACCCCCGGCTTTGCCCCATGAAGAAATTCCCATCGGCTTTGTGCGTTTCGATCGCGCTATTGTCCTCCGTCGGCGGCCTTCGCGCCGCCCATCCGTTCCTTTGCACGGATTCCGCGGGCGGCAAGGTCGCGCTGGTTTCGGCCGAAGGTAAGATCGAGTGGGAGGTCGCCTACAAGCATCCGCAGGATTGCTGGCGGCTGCCCAACGGGAATTTTCTTTTCTGCCATGTGCGGGGCGCGATCGAGATGACGCGCGACAAGCGCATCGTCTGGGAATACCAATCGCCGGAGAAAACCGAGGTCCACGCCTGCCAGCCGCTCCCCGATGGCAACGTCATGGTGGTCGAGTGCGGCACCTGCCGCATCGTCGAGGTCGATCGCGCGGGCAAGATCGCCAAGGAGATCAAGCTGCCGGTGCCCGCGGCGCCGGTGAAGTTGCACAACCAGTATCGCGGCGTGCGCAAAACGAAGGACGGTCACTACCTCGTCTCGGCGAAGGGCGAAAAAAAAGTGCTCGAGCTCGACGGTGCCGGAAAAATCCTGCGCACGATCCCGGTGCCCGGCGACGTGCATGAGGTGCTGCTCCTCCCGAACAAAAACCTGCTCATCGCCCTCGGCGATGGTCACAAGGTCATCGAACTCGATCGCAACGAGAGGGTTGTTTGGGAGCTTAATGAGAATGACGTGCCCGGCCATCCGCTGCGGCTCATGGCCGGGATGCAGCGGCTGCCCAACGGCAACACGGTTTTCTGCAATTACCTCGGCCATGGTCATCTCGGCAAACAGCCCCATGTTTTCGAGCTCACCCGCGACAAGCAGGTCGTCTGGTCGTTCGCGGACCATGTGAATTTCAAGACCATCAACCAGATTCAGCTGCTCGATGTGCCCGGCGACGTGACCAAGGGGGAGATCATCCGCTGAGCCCGCCCGCTTACCCTTACCCCATGAAACCCCTCTCCGCGATTCTCGCCCTGTCGGCCGCCGGCTGCTCCGCGCTGGGCGCCGCGACGGCCCCGACGATTTCCATCACCTCGCCCCTGCAGGCCCCCGAGTGGGCCAAGCTCCAGCGCCGGCTGCTCGCGGAGCAGGTGCCGCTGTGCCTCGAGTTCGGCAAAAAATATTTCGACGAGCGGGGCTACATCCAGTGCTTCCTCCGCTGGGGCGCCAACGACGGGCCGGACGACGCATTTGAAAACACCGCGGACTGGCCGCAGCTGCATGCGCTCGGCGCGAGCGACGAGATCATGCGCGTGTTTCTGCACACTTGGAACGGCATGATTCGCCAATACTCGGAGGCGAAGACGGTCGAGACGCCCGCGGGCCGCGACGGGATGCTCTTCAAGGAATTCTCCGCGCAGTCCGACTGGATGCACCACGGCGAGGCGCTGCGGACGTTCAACCTCATGGGGCTTTCGACGCCCACGCTGCCGATCTACCAGGAGCGCGCGCGGCGCTGGGCGGGCCTCTACATGGGCGAGGATCCCGCGGCCCTGAACTATGATCCGCAGTTGAAACTGATCCGCTCGATGCAAAACGGATCGAAGGGCCCGATGCTGCGCCCCGCCACGGCCCTCGACTGGGTCGGCGATCCGTTTGACGTGTCGAAGTTCGACGCCGTGCACGGCGAGAGCACCTACGCCCAGTTCCTCCAGCATTACGAACCCTACCACGACGTCGCCGGCGATCACTTCATCAACCTCGTCGCGACCACGCTGCCGACCAACGCCTACCTCCTCGCCAACGAGGAGAAATACAAGCGCTGGCTCGTGGACTACATGGACGCGTGGCTCGCGCGCATGAAGGCCAACGGCGGCGTGATCCCGAGCTACGTCGACTACCGCGACGGCAAGATCGGCGGGCCGGAAAACAAGTGGTGGGGCAACGCCTACGGCTGGGGCTTCTCACCGCTCAACCCCGTCACGGGCCGGAAGGAAAACCGCAACCGCATCCCGCGCGCGATCGTGGGCTTTCACAACGCCATCCTCGTCACCGGCGATCAGAAATACACCGACGCCTGGCGCGCGATGATCGACGCCGTGAACTCGCACGCGCGCACCGCCGCCGACGGCACCAAGGAATACCCGACGATGCATGGCGCCGAGGGCTGGTATGGCTGGCAGCGCACCCCGTGGAATATCGGCGCGCTCGAGGTCTGGTATTGGTCGCAGCGCGCCGACGACCGCGCGCGCGTGCGCGACAGCGACTGGCTCACCTACCTTGACGGAAAGAACCCCGGCTTTCCCGAGGAGGCCCTGCGCCGCGACTTAGCGACGATGGCCCGCCGCGCCGAGAGCTTCCGCCGCGACCGGACGACGCCCGACCGGCGCCTTGCGGACAATTTCATGAACTACAACCCGGCCTCGGTCGTGGCGCTCCAGCAGCTCATGTGGGGCGCGATTCCGCCAGGCCGCGCGGGCGAGCTGATGAATGCGCGCCTGCGCTACTTTGATCCCGAGCGCAAACGCGCCGGCGTGCCCGAGGACGTGGGCGCGCTCGTGAGCGAGCTGGGTGATGCCCGCACCGTCGTCACGCTTGTGAACCTGAGCCCGACGGCGACTCGCACGGTAGTCGTGCAAGGCGGCGCTTACGGCGAGCACCGCATCGAATCGGTGGAGCAGGGGGGGCGCACGGAGAAAGTCGGCGCGCCGTTCTTCACCGTGAAGCTCGCGCCCGGCAGCGGCGCCAAGCTCACGCTCGCGATGAAGCGCTACGCCCTCGCGCCCACGGTGAAGTTTCCCTGGGATCGGAAGTGATCCGCGGGGAGTAATCGCGCCCGACCTTTCGGTTGCGTTCGCCGCGCCGATCCGTGAAGCCTTTGCGCTTCATGAAGGCCTCCGACTTCTTCTCGCTGCCCGCGTCGCTCGCGCGCTTCGCGCCGCATTTCCGGCCGGACGTCGCGCCGTGGGAGTGGCTGAAGCACATCGCCGCCGCGTGCGCGACGATCGAGGGCAACACCGCCGGTCGCGCCCTCCCGCCGGGCGTGCGCATCGAGGGCCCGGTCTGGCTGCACCCGGACATCAAGCTCCCCGCCTACTGCACGATCATCGGGCCCGTGTGGATTGGCGCCAAGACGGACATCCGGCCCGGCGCCTTCATCCGCAACAACGTGATTGTCGGCGAGGGCTGCGTGCTCGGCAACGCGTGCGAGTTCAAAAGCTGCCTGCTCATGGACGGCGTGCAGGTGCCGCACTTCAACTATGTGGGCGACTCGATCCTCGGGAACCGCGCGCACTTTGGCGCCGGCGTGATCTGCTCCAACCTCCGCCTCGACCAGCAGCCTGTCGTCGTGCGCGCGGGCGATGCGACCTACGAGACGGGATTGCGGAAGTTCGGCGCGATCCTCGGCGATCAGGCGGAGGTCGGTTGCAACGCCGTGCTCAATCCCGGGACCGTGCTCGGCCGCCGCGCGCTCGTCACGCCCACGCTGGCCGTGAGCGGCTACATCCCGCCCGCCACGATCGCGCACGCGCGCCCCGCGATCAAATTCATCCCGCGCCGCGACTGAGCCCGCGCGGGCCCGGTCGCTCCTCTCGAAAATTTCCCATCGTAAATCGTCATTCCGCAATGCCCCGCACTCTCACCGGCATCACGCCCTCCGGCACGCTCCACATCGGCAATTATTTCGGCGCCATGCGCCCGGCCATCGACGCGCAGGCGGCGGGCGACTGTTTCTATTTCATCGCCGACTACCACTCGATGACGTCGGTCACCGATGCCGAAGAGCGTCGCCGGAACACGCTCGGCATCGCGCTCGACTGGCTCGCGTGCGGCCTTGATCCGAAGGTGAGCGTCTTCTGGCGGCAGAGCGACGTGCCCGAGGTGTGCGAGCTCATGTGGATGCTCGGCACGCTCGCGCCGATGGGCCTCATGGAGCGCGCCCACAGCTACAAGGACAAGACGGCCAAGGGCATCTCGCCCAACTTCGGCCTGTTCGCCTACCCGGTGCTGATGGCCGCGGACATCCTGCTCTACGACACGCACCGCGTGCCCGTCGGCAAGGACCAGAAGCAGCACCTCGAGATGACGCGCGACATGGCGATCAAGTTCAACGAGGCTTACGGCGAGACGCTCGTCGTGCCCGAGCCCGTGATTCGCGAGGATGTCGCCGTCATCCCCGGCCTCGACGGCCAGAAGATGAGCAAGAGCTACGGCAACACGATCGAGATCTTTGGCGACGAGAAGGCGCTGCGGAAAAAAATCATGGGCATCGTCATGGACTCGCGCACGCCCGCCGAGCCCAAGCCCGACGCCGACAAGAACCTCGCGATCCAGCTGCTGAAGCTGTTCGCCGCGCCGGTGGTCGCGCAGGATTTCGAGAACCGCCTCCGTGCCGGCGGCCTCGGCTACGGCGATCTGAAGAAGGCGCTGTTTGAGCATTACTGGAATCACTTCGCCGCGGCACGGGCGCGCCGCGCCGAACTCGTGGCCAACCTCGACCACGTCGAAGCCGTGCTCCGCGACGGAGCCGAGCGCGCTCGGGCCGTGGCAGACCAAGTGATTGGCCGCGCGCGCAAGGCCTGCGGGCTGAGGTAGGAACCAAGACGATGTAGGCGGGGTGCCCTCACCCCGCGCTCTTTTCGGTTGCGCACACGATGCATCTCCCGCACGTCGCACCCTTCGCGCGAGCGCCGCTTTATTTCTTCACGGCCTGTATTGCTGGAAGAAAGCCCGTTCTCGCCTGCGCTGCGGCGAGCGAGATTCTGACCAACGTATGGAAGAACTCCGCGGAGCACGACGGCTGGTTTGTGGGCCGCTACGTGTTGATGCCGGACCACGTGCATTTCTTTGCCAGTCCCGCCGCCGATGCGAAACCGCGGGCGGTATGGTGCAAAGCGTGGAAGTCGATTTCGTCGCGTCACATCACACGGGCGCTCGGTGCGACACCACCGATTTGGCAGCGAGATACATTCGATCATATCTTGCGCCGCGAAATCCTACAGCGAGAAGTGGGACTATGTGGTGGCGAACCCGGTGCGAGCAGGACTGGTGGCCAAAACGGAGGATTGGCTGTGGCGAGGCGAGATTCACTCTCTCGCTTTTTGAAGATCCAAGGAAGCGGGGTGGGGGCACCCCGCCTACATCAAACAGCCATCGTTCAGACTACCCGTTCCGCCGGCGGCTGCAGGCGCGCGATTTCGGCCATGATGCGTTCGCTGGCGATCTGGTAGCGCTCCTTGCCGGCATCGGGGGCGTCGTAGGCGGCAGGCAGCATCGGCTGGCCGTAGACGACGTCGACGCGCGTGCCGAACCGGGGCAGCGAGCCGCCTTTGCCGAGCGCCTCGAACGAGCCGAAAATCCGCGCCGGCACGACCGGCACTTGCGCGCGGCAGGCGAAGAGGCCGACGCCCGGCTTGGGCGCCTGCAGCCGGCCGTCGGGCGAGCGCGTGCCCTCGGGGAACATGATGATGATCCGCTCCTGTTTCAGCGCCGACAGCACGCGCTTGATCGCGCCGACATCCGAGCCGCCGTCGCGGTCGACGGGGATGACGCCGACGGCATCGAGCCACCACGAGGCGAAGCCGCCCGTCCAAAGTGTCTTGCGCGCGAAGAACGTCACCTGCCGCGGCAGGTAGGCGCCGACCAGAAACGGATCGAGGTGGCTGGCGTGGTTGGCGGCGAGCAGGAAGCCGCCGGTGCGCGGGATGTTCTCCAAGCCGACGATCTCGCCGCGAAACAGCGCCGCGTAGGCCGAGGCCGCGAAGTATTGGGAAACCCCGTAGACGGGCTCCATCCCGAGCTGCGGAAAAGCCACGCTCATGCGGCGGCGCCGAGGCGCGCGGCGATGGGCGCGGCCATTTTCCCAACGACCTCGGCGAGCGTGAGGCGCGTGGTGTCGATGTAGGTCGCGCCGGGCGGGCAGACGAGCGGCGCAGTCTTGCGCGAGGAGTCGAGGCGGTTGCGCTCCTTGATCGAGTCGCGTTCGCCCTGCCGCGCGCGGCGTTCCTCGGCGACGGCCTCGTCGACGTGCAGGAAGAAACGGAAATCCGCGTCGGGGAAAATCACGGACCCGATGTCGCGACCGCCGAGCACGACGCCGCGGAAGCCGCGCGCACGCGCGAATCCGGCCAGGCCGCGCTGGTAGTCGAGCAGCGCGGCGCGCACTTCGGGCAGCGCGGCGAAGAGGGAGACGCCGGCGTTGACCGCCGGGCTGCGGATCTCGGCCTCAGGCACCACGCGGCCGCCGATCTCCATCTGCGCGTCGCGGCCGTTGAGGCGGGTGCCGAGCTGCAGCGCGCCGATCGCGCCGCGCACCGCCGCGATATCCGAGGCCGCCACGCCGAGGCGCAGGAACTCCGCGGTCGCGGCGCGGTAGAACGAGCCGGTGTCGACGTGCAGCAGATGAAAGCGCTCGCACAGCAGCGTGGCCGACGACGACTTGCCCGTGCCGGCGCCGCCGTCGATGGCGACGATGATGAAAGGAGAGGGTGCGCGCGCGGTCACGGGGCGAGGGAGTTTTGGCGCACGGTCTCGAGCAACTCGAAAAAGTGCGGGAAGGTCTTCGCGCAGCACGCGGGATTCTTGACCGAGAGCCACGGGCGGCCGTCGCCATGCAGGTTGTGGCAGCCGAGGATGCCGAAGCTCATCGCGAAACGGTGGTCGCCGTAAGTCTCGATCTCGACGCCGGGTTTGAGCGGCCGGGGCGTGATCGTGAGGGCGTCGTGCTCCTCGACGACATGCTGGCCGAGCTTCGTCAGCTCGCGCGCCATGCCGGCGACGCGGTCGGTCTCCTGCTTGCGCGAATGCGCGATGCCGCTGATGCGCGTCGGGCCGGCGAGCAGCGGCGCGAGCGCGGCGAGCGTGAGGAAGGTGTCGGAGAATTCGCTGAAATCCTGCGTGACCCCGCGGAGCGCCGTGCGCGGCGGCGCGGCGACATCGACGTCGCCGCGCGCGGCGACGATGGTGGCGCCGACGCGCTCGAGCACCGCGAGAAACTGCGCGTCCCCCTGGAGGCCCTGCGCAGGCGGCAGCAAGTTCGCGACGTGGATCGTGCCCCCGACGGCGAGCGGCAGCGCGGTGAAGTAGCTCGAGGCGGTGGCATCCGGCTCGATGGCGTAGCTCGCGGGCGGCGCGTAGCGGCCGAGCGGCACCGCGAGGGTGTCGCCTTGGCGCGTGAGCTTCTGCGCGTAGCCCAACTGCGCCATCTGGTTGATCGTCATCGCGACGAACGGCCACCGCACCCCGCCGACCAGCGTGATGGTGATGGGCGTGGCGGCGAGCGGCGCGACCATGAGCAGCGCGGAGAGGAGCTGGCTGCTCTCGCTGGCGTCGATGCTCACGGCGCCGCCGCGCAGGCCGCGGGCGTGAATCTCCAGGGGAAAGAAACCCTCGGCCCCGGTGCAGCGGACATCGGCGCCGAGCGCGCGCAGGGCGTCGATGAGCGGCTTCATCGGGCGCTTGCGCATCTGCGGCACACCATCGAGGCGGTAGGTGCCGCGCGGTGCCGCCGCGCAGAGCGCGGTGAGGAATCGCGCCGCGGTACCAGCGAGCCCAACAAAGAGGTCGACGGGCTGCACGTTCGCCGACGCGGGGAAGCCTCTCGCTTGATCCGCTACGCGCAGAGTGTGAGTGGTTTCGTCGCCGGCGACGGTGAAGCCCAGCTTTCGCAACGCCTCGGCCATCAGGTGCGTGTCCTCGCTCGCCAGCGCGCCGGTGAGCGTCACGGGTCGCTCGCAGAGGGCGGCGAGCAGGAGGGCGCGGTTGGTGAGGCTCTTGGAGCCGGGCAGCGCGACCACCCCACGCGCGGGACGCGTGAAGGGCGTGATTGGCAGGATATCGGGCAGCGGCATGGACTCCGCAGCGTCGCGAAGCGGCGGGCGTGCGCCAAGGAGTTTTTGGCCGCCAAACTACGAGGCGTCCTCGATGTCGGTGATGCGGACCTCCCGCAGGGCGTGATCGACCCAGTAGGCAAAGACGTAGTCCTCGATCAACAAATGCTCGAGAGCGCGCCCGGAGTCGTCGGGCAACGCGTAGTCGCTGCGGATGAAGGGATGCGCGGCCAATTGCCGGGCAAGCGCCACTACCCTCCGCTGGCGGCGCCGGGGCAATTGCAGCAGAAATTCCGCGGCCTCCTCGGCAAAGACAGGCGAGTAGCTGGTGCTAGCCACGCGAGGCGATCCGGCGCTGGAGCTCAGCGAGCGATACTTTCTGGCCGGCATCCATCTCACGCATGCGGCGCGAAGCCATGCGCCGCCACTCCGGCCGTTCGTGCCGGAGACGGATCATGTAGGCATTGAGTTCACGCCGCTCGCGCAGGGTCAGGCGCGAAACCTCCTGCTTCAGTTGGAGCAAGGTCATGATGCAACGCTTGCGTGGTAGGGGAAGGCGTCAAGCCCGCCCGCGGTTTCGTCAGGGTCCTGCGTTTAACGTCGGCTACGGAAACTCCAGCCCCCACGTCTGCTTCGCATACCCATACGTGACGGGTTTCACGGTGGCCAGTTTTGCCAGTGCGTCGGCGACGGAGGGCGAATCCGCGCCGTATTTCCGCTCGAACGCCGCCACGCGCGCGGCGTAGGCGGCGAGGAGTTTTTGTTTCACCTCGGGCTGCACGAAGGCGTGCTCGAGCGAGGCGCGGCCGAGTTGCACGACCTCGTCCCACGT
>JAEUHB010000357.1 GCA_016794665.1 Opitutaceae bacterium | reverse complement strand
TCGTGTAGTCATTGGCGAGCGCCGCGGTGGCGCCGACGAAGGCGAGCGCGAGGCCGGCGAAGGGACGGAGGTGATGCATGACGAGTAGGGTTGGTTGAGGCGAACCGACCGGAATTGGGCGGGGCGCCGCGGGAGGAACGAACGGGGGCGCGGTTTGATTGCACGGCCCGGGCGAAGCCGGGAATTTTTCCGGGCCCGCGTGCTCTCATCCCCGCGTGGATCGCGATTCCGGCCCAACATCCGAAGGGATTTCGCCCGAGCTGGAGCTGCTGCAAAGCGGCTACCGCTACGCGTTGTCGCTGACGCACCATAGCGCCGACGCGGAGGATCTCGCGCAGCAGGCGTGGCTCAACCTCTGCCAGCGCTACGGCGCGGCGACCTCGCGTGCGGCGCTCTACACGACAATCCGGAATTTGTTCATCGATCGCTGCCGGCGCGCGCGGGTGCTGGCGTTTGATTCGCTCGACGCGGCGCCCGTCGATCTCACGGCGCCCGCGCCGGCCGCGCCAGGGACGACCGGCGATCTTGAGCAGCTGCTCGGTGCGCTGCGACCCGGCGAGCGCGAGGCGATCTACTTGCACCACATCGACGGGCACACGGCCGAGGAAATCGGCGTGATTACGGGCCAGCCGCGCGGCACGGTGTTGAGCCTGCTGCACCGGGCGTTCAAGAAACTGCGCGGCGCCGCCGCGACTTCGCTCTGACCCACCGGCAATCCAACCGACAGTTCATTCGTCTCTCTCAGTCTCACTTTCGTTCCGCAACCACCATGGCCGACCTCGAATCCGACCTTCGCCGCCACTACGGGAGCCAGCAGCTCCCGGCGGACCGCGCGCGCGCGATTCTGGCGGCGGGGCGCTCCGTGGTCGCGCGGCGGGCGGCGCGGCGGAGGTGGATCCTCATCGGGACCGCGGCGGCGGCGGCGCTGGTTTTCGGCGGCGCGGCGTTCTTGCGGGAGCAACGGCCGCGCGTGTCCGAGGCGGCGGCGGCGGTGGTGGCGCATTTCGCCCCAGCCGACTACACCATCGCCGAGATGTCGCCGGACCGTGCGGTGCTCGAGCGCTGGCTGCGCGAACAGGGCGGCCCGGCGGCGATCGAGGTGCCGGTGGCGATGCGGGGCCTGCAGCCGTTCGGCTGCCAGGTGCTGGGCGCACGCGGGCAGAGGGTTTTCTTGATCTGCTTCTTTCTCGATTCGGTGCCGCTGGCCCCGGGCGAGATGCCGATCAAGAAGGAGATGGTCGTGACCGCGGCGGATGGGACGATGATGAAGAAAAACCGCGCGCTCGTGCATCTCGTCGTCGCGCCGCGCGCGGCGTTTCGCGATGCGCCGGTGGCGGGTGCGCGCGTGCAGCCGGTGGCAGGCGAAGGCTGGAGTTTCGAGGCGTGGACGCGCGGCGATCTCGTTTACCTCGCGGGCTCGACAGTGCCGGCGGACAAACTCGCGGAGCTGACGCGGGCGCTGTAGCGCCGGCGAAAAAAATAGGCGGGGTGAGGGCACCCCGCCTACAACGAACGATCCGAGGCCTGCGGCCGTTCAGCCGTGCAGGTAGCTCATGAGCAGGTTTTCGAGATACTCCTGCTTGCCCGACTTGGGCGTGGGTTCGCCGAGCTTCGTGAGCACGAGCTTCTCGAGCGACTTGAAGTTCACCTTGCCCGTCTCGATGTCGCGGCCGAAGCCGGCGTCGAAGCTCGCGTAGCGCTCGGCGACGAATTTTTCGAACTTGCCGTCGGCGAGGATGCGGCGCGCGAGCTTGAAAGCGAGGGCGTAGGCATCCATGCCGCCGATGTGGGCGTGGAAGAGATCCTCGGCGTCGATGCTGGGGCGGCGGAGCTTGGCGTCGAAGTTGAAGCCGCCGGTGCCGAGGCCGCCCGCGCGGAGGATCGAGATCATCGCGAGGGTGAGCTCGCGCACGTCGGTGTTGAATTGGTCGGTGTCCCAGCCGAGGAGGAGATCGCCGGCGTTGGCGTCGATGGAGCCGAGCATGCCCTGCGCCGCGGCGACCTCGATCTCGTGCTGGAAGGTGTGGCCGGCGAGCGTGGCGTGGTTGGTCTCGATGTTGAACTTGAAGTAGTTCTCGAGGCCGTAGGTGCGGAGGAAGGCGATGCCGCTCGCGACGTCGAAGTCATACTGGTGCTTCGTCGGCTCCTTGGGCTTGGGCTCGATGAGGAACTGGCCCTTGAAGTTGATGCTGCGCGCGTAGTCCACGGCCATGTGGAGGAAGCGCGCGAGGTGGTCCTGCTCGCGCTTGAGGTTGGTGTTGAGGAGCGTCTCGTAGCCCTCGCGGCCGCCCCAGAACACGTAGTTCTCGCCGCCGAGCTGCTTGGTGACGTCGAGCGCCTTCTTCACCTGCGCCGCAGCGTAGGCGAAGACGTGGGCGTCGGGATTGGTGGACGCGCCGCACATGTAGCGGGGGTTGGAGAAGAGGTTGGCGGTGCCCCAGAGGAGCTTCACGCCGGTGGCCTTTTGCAGATCGGCGGCGTGGGCGACGACGGCGTCGAGGTTCTTGTTCGACTCGGCGAGCGTGCGGCCCTCGGGCGCGATGTCGCGGTCGTGGAAGCACCAGAACGGCGCGCGGATCTTTTGGAAAAACTCAAACGCGGCGTCCATGCGAACCTTGGCGACGGAGACCGGGTCCTTGCCGCTCTCCCACGGGCGCACGATGGTGCCGGGGCCAAACGGATCGCCGCCCGTCCCGCGGAACGCATGCCAGTAGGCGATGGAGAAGCGCAGGTGCGCGGCCATCGACTTGCCGTCGATGACCTCGTCGGGGTTGTAGTGGCGAAACGCGAGGGCGTTGGCGGACTGGGGGCCTTCGTAGGCGATGGCGGGGACGGAGAAGTGGCTGCGGGATTTTTTGCTCATGGAGGAAAAGGGCAGGGTGAACCGTGGGAACAGGAGGACCAGTCTAGCTGAGAGACGGACTCAGGCGGTAACAAAGATGCACACATTTCTTTTGATCTTTTGCACTCGGCGCGGCTCGCTCAGCGCCCCTGTGAAGACCACGCCGAACAAATCCCCACGTGTGGCGACGACTCGCGCGGGTGGCGGGGCGCGGGCCTTCAAGGTCGCGCTCCTGATCGAGACCTCCAACCGCTACGGGCGCGATTTGCTCTATGGCGTGCGCGATTGGACGGCGCGCGGCGATCGGTGGGCGCTGCGGTTTTCCGAGCAGGCGCGGCTCGCGCCGCTGCCCTCGTGGCTCGCGGGCTGGCAGGGCGACGGCATCATCGCGCGGGTGGATTCGCCGGAAATCGCGGCGGCGCTGCGGCGCACGGGGCTGCCGGTCGTCGACGTGAGCGCGGAGCGGTTCGCTTCGGAATTCCCGCGCGTGAGCGTGGACAACGCCGCGGTCGCCCGCCTCGCCGCGGAGCACCTGCTCGCCAAGGGTTTTCGCGACTTCGCCTTTTGCGGCGATGCGCAGTTCCTCTGGGCCGAGCAACGCGGGGCCGAGTTCAGGCGGGTGCTCGTGGCCGCGGGGCGCGGTTGCGCGACTTTTGCCGGGGCGCGCAGCGCGGAGCGGCGGCGCGGATCCGATGCCGAGATTCGCGCCCTTGCGGACTGGCTGGCGACGCAGCCGCGGCCGCTCGGGGTCTTTGCGTGCTACGACGGCCGCGCGCAGCAAGTGATCGAGGCGTGCCAGACGCGCGGCTGGGCTGTGCCGGACGAAATCGCGGTGCTGGGCGTGGATAACGACGAGGTGCTTTGTGAGCTCTGCGCGCCACCGCTGAGCAGCGTCCAACCGAATGCGCGGCGGACCGGCTACGAGGCGGCGGCGATGCTCGCGCGCATGATGCGCGGCGAACGGCCCGGCCCGCAGACCCGCGTGGTGGAGCCCGTGCGCGTGGTGGAGCGGCAATCAACCGACGTGGTGGCGGTGGCCGACGCGCGGGTGGCGCAGGCGCTGCGTTTCATCCGCGAGCACGTGGCCGACGGCATCGGTGTGGGGGACGTGCTGCGCGCGGTGCCGATGTCGCGCACCCTGCTCGAGCGGAAATTCCAGGCCGCGCTCGGCCACTCACCGCACCGCGAAATCGTGCGGCAGCGCACGGCGCGCGCGAAACACCTGCTCGCCGAGAGCGAGGTCTCGATCGCCGTGGTGGCGGAGTTGGCGGGTTTCAGCGATGCGAGCTACCTGAGCGTAGCCTTCCGCCGCGAGACCGGCGAGAGCCCGTATGCTTACCGCGCGCGCATGCGCACGAACCGGGCTACGGCGTAGGTCAATCCTCGGACTTCGCGCGCCCGAAGAATCGCCGCCAGCTCAACGCGAAGCCGGTGCAAACGAGGAAGCACCCGCCCACGCATGCCAGGCCGGCGAGCGCCTGCGCCCACCAGCCGAACACCTCGCCCGTGTGGAGGAAGCGGTTCCAGGCGCGGACCTGCCGGGCGGCGTTGAGCTGCTCGTAGCCGTCACGGCGCAGGAGTCCGCCCGTGAACGGATCGTATTGCAGCGTGATGAGCGCGGTGCGCGGGCGGGCGGCGCGGTCGCGCACGATGAGCGTGGCGGGCTGCACGGCGCCGGAGGCGGGCAGGCGCAGCGTAATCGTCTGCCATGTGGGGATGAGGCGCTGGGCGTGCGCGAGCAGCGCGTCCGGTGCGACATGCGGCGCACCGGACGCCGGGGCCAGCACGCTCGCGACGGGAGGCGGCGGGCTGCCACCGCTCTGCGGCCCGGTGGCCGGCAGAGGCGTGCCCGTGATGGTGTAGATCAGCTCCCCCGCCCAGCGGAACGAGATCGGCATGGCCGTCAGGGTGAGGACGATGAGCACGGGCGCGCACCAAAAGCCAATCGTGTTGTGCCAGTTGAAATCACGGGCCTTGGACGTGTTGTTCTGGCGGAACCAAATGGCGGGCCGCACGGCGCGCCAGGACCACGTGCGCGGCATCCAGAGCCAGAGGCCGGTGACGGCGAGGATGAAGAAGGCCAGGTTGGCGACGCCCGTCACCCACTTGCCGCGGGGGCGGCTCTCGCTGCCGGAAAGGCCGATGAAGCGATGCAGCTCCACCGTCGTGTGCATGAAGCGACTCATCGCGAACGACGCGGGCGCGCGCACGGCGCCGGTGTGCGGATCGACGTAGTGTGCGGCGGTCGCACTCGTGACAAACCCCACCGCGGCGTGCGGGTCGTTCTGCACGACGATCGGAATGGGACGGGTGGCGGGCTGGGCGGCGCGGAATGCCGCCTGCATTTCGCCGAGCGTCAGGCGCGCTGCGCCCGCGGGCGGCGCGGAGATCCGGCGGGCATCGCGTTCGGCCCACGCGATGAGCTCCTTCTCGAAGGCGAGCACGGCGCCGGTGGCGCAAAGCAGGGCGATCACGAGCCCGGCGATCAGGCCGGCCGCGAGGTGGAGCCAGAAGAGGGCGGTGCGAAACATCAGGCTCAGAGAGACGCCAGAGTCGGGCTAGGGTGGCAAAACAGAAAGGGTGCGGGGGCCGAGCGCATGCTGCGCCGGCTGGTGATTGTGGCACGGGACTGGTAGTCATGGGATGCTGCGTGCAGGATTGCCGGTTGCGAAACGGAGGCGTTCGGGACGGGGCGCGAATCACCCGCGGCATTCCGTCGTTGCAAGGAGGTGCGGCATCTCGCGCACCTTGCCGCCCGGTCGCACGCCGGACGTCATGGGGCGGGGCAGGGACAGGCGAGAAAAAATCTTTGCTGGGTTGCGAGATGCCTTCGAGAGGTGTGCCGGTTTCACCGCAAGACCGAACTTCTCCTCGACGACCGGTGCGGGCGCGCGTTTGACTCCCCGGATGGCCGAAATGCTTCGCGTCAACCTCGGTGAACGCAGCTACCCGATCCGCTTCGGGGTGGATTTGCGCGCCGACGTGCGCGCGGCGGTGGACGAAATGGCCGCGGCAGGGCGCCGCGTCGCGGTCGTGACGGATGAGCGCGTGGCGGCGGCGCAGGCGGATGCCCTGCGCGCGATGTTTGGCGCGGCGCCCGTGCTCGCGGTCGAGGCGGGTGAAGGGGCCAAATCCATGTCGGGCCTTGGGCGGGTGTTGGATTTTCTCGCCGCTTCAAAGCTCGACCGCGGCGGAGCGGTTTTCGCGGTCGGTGGCGGCGTGATCGGCGACCTCGGCGGCTTCGCGGCGGCGAGCTACCTGCGCGGCGTGGATTTTTTCCAAGTGCCGACGACGCTGCTCGCGATGGTGGACAGCTCCGTGGGCGGCAAGACGGGCATCAACATCGCCGCGGGCAAGAACCTGGTCGGCGCGTTTCACCAGCCGCGCGGCGTCTTCGTCTCAACGGGTCTGCTCGCGACGTTGCCACCGCGCGAGTTCGCCGCCGGGATGGCCGAGGTGATCAAGTATGGCCTGCTCGGCGACGCGGCGCTCTTCGCGCAGCTGGAGAAAACGCCGCTCACCGTGACGAGCGCGGAGCTGCCGGCGGTGATTCACCGGTGCTGCGCGATCAAGGCGCGCATCGTCGAGGCGGACGAGCGTGAAACCGCGAAAGAGGGCGGCCGAGCGCTGCTCAACCTCGGCCACACCTTCGGTCACGCGATCGAGAACGTCGCGGGCTACGGCGAATACCTGCACGGCGAGGCCGTGGCGATCGGGCTGTGCGCCGCGGCGCATCTCTCCCAGAAAATGGGTGCGATTTCCGCCGCCGACATCGCGCGCGTTGAACGCATGGTCGCCGCGCACGCGTTGCCCGTGCGCCTGCGGGCGGCGCTGCCTTACGCGGAGCTCCACGCGGCGATGACGCGCGACAAGAAAGTCCGCGCTGGTGGCCTGCGCTTTGTGGTGCTGAGGAAACTCGGCGAAGCCGCGACGCAGGGCGATCTCCCGCCCGCGCTCGTCGAGGCGAGCTTCCGCGAAGTGGGGGCGGGCTGAAGATGAGCCCACGAAACACACGAACCACACGAATCTCAGGCATCACAAAATTTTGGTGTGTTTAGTGTGTTTCGTGGGCTAATTCAGATCATATGTCCGCGATCGACGAAGGCATTGTCCGCGAGTATTTCGAGCAGAACGGATTTCTCGTCCGTCAGGCGCGGAAATACCAGGTCTCCGCCCGCCGCAAGGTCGCGGAGGAGGAAATCGATCTGATCGTCTACAACCCCACGTGGGAGCGCGGCGCGCGGAAGCCCGATTTTTTCCTGTTTCCCAGCGAGCTGCCGTTTGTGCGCAAGGCCATCGTGGCGGTGAAAGGCTGGCACACGGGCGTGTTCACGCCGACGATGCTCAAGAGCAGCCCGGACATCCTCAGCTTCCTGCAGAAAAACGTGCTCAAGGAAGCCGAGCGGTTGTTCCCGCCTGGGGCTGATGAGGACCCGGCGGGCGCGTTGACGAAAATTCTCGTGCTGCCGAGCCTCCCGACGGCGGAGCCGTTTCGCTCGCAGAGTGTGGAGTTGCTGAAACAGAGCGGCGTGGATGCGATCCTGTCGTTTCGCGCCATGCTGCTCGACCTGCTCGACAAAATTGAGATCAACCAGAACTACTCCAAGAGCGACACGCTCCAGGTGATGCGCCTGCTCAAGAACTACGACCTCCTGAAAGACACGCAGCTCGATCTACTGAGCGAGCGTAGCGGCGCGGCCCCGGCCCGCCGCGTGCGGGTCGCGCCCTAATTCATGCCTACCACGATTCATCCCACCGCCATCGTCGAGCCCGGCGCGCAGCTCGGCGCCGATTGCGAGATCATGGCGCACGCGATCGTGACTAAGCATTGCGAGCTGGGCGACCGCGTCGTCGTGCATCCCTTCGCGGTCGTGGGCGGCGATCCGCAGTATTTGAAATTCGATCGCTCGCTCGACGCCCGTGTGCGCATCGGCGCGGGCACGGTCGTGCGTGAGCACGTGACGATCAACCGCTCGATCCACGCGGGGAAGGCGACGGTGCTGGGCGAAAATTGCTTTTTGATGGCCGCGAGCCACGTCGCGCACGACTGCGAGGTGGGGAACAACGTGGTGATGGCCAACGTCGCGCTCCTGGCCGGCCATGTGAGCGTGGGCGACCACACGTTTCTCGGCGGGGCGGCGGCGGTGCATCAGTTCTGCCGCATCGGCGAGAGCGTGATGGTGGCGGGCCACGCCGCGATCACGCGCGACGTGCCGCACTTCACGATGGTCGCGGAGCGCGACGACGTGATCGGGTTCAACGTTGTCGGCCTCAAGCGCCGCGGCGTCCCGCGCGTGGCCATCGCGGAGCTCAAGGCGGCGTTCCAGGAGGTTTATTTCACGCCGGGTAACATCCGTGAGGTCGCGGCGGGGCGTTTGGCCGCGGGAGCGTTCGAGACCGCGGAGGCGAGGAAGTTCCTGGAGTTCTTCGCGGGCGGGAAGCGGAGCTTCGCGCGCGCGCGCCGCGCGAAGGAGGAGGAGAATGAAGGTTAACCACAGAGACACAGAGGCACGGAGAAAACCGTCATGGTTTCGCTCCCTGCCTGGTTTTTATCTCTGTGCCTCCGTGTCTCTGTGGTGAAAAATTCCGGATCAAGAATCGCCTTCACGTGTGGTGACCCCGCTGGCGTCGGCCCGGAGATCATCGCGGCATGGCTTGCGGCGAACCGTGAGGCCGCACGTGATGTCGCCGTGCTTGGCCCCGCGCGCTGGCTCGCGACGCTTGATACCGCCGCGGAAAAGGTCGCCGTGGGGCTCGAGGATTTTGTCGCGACACCGGGTCGGCCTGACGGGGACGGCGCGCTTTTGGCCTGGGCTGCGATGGAACGCGCGGCGGAGGGCTGCCGGCGGCGGGAGTTCGCGGGCGTCGTGACCGGCCCGGTGAGCAAGGAGCGGCTGGCGAGCATAGGCTACGAGTTTCCGGGGCAGACGGAGTTCTTCGCCGCGCGCTGGGGTGGCGAGCCCGTGATGGCGTTCTGTGGCGGCAGGCTGCGCGTCGCGCTGGCGACATGGCACGTGCCGCTGCGCGACGTGCCCGGATTGATCACGCCCGCACTTTTGCGGCGGACGATTGCGGCGACCGACACCCTGTGCCGCGCGGAGGGCATCAACGCGCCCCGCATCGGCGTTTGTGGCCTCAACCCGCACGCCGGCGAGGGCGGCATCCTCGGCCGCGAGGAACTCGAGTCCATCGACCCGGCGCTGACCGCGCTGCGCGCGGAGTTCCCCGGTCTCTCGCGGACCGAGCCCGGCGACACGCTTTTCGCCCGCGCACTGCGCGGCGAGTTCGACGCCGTGATCGCGCTCTACCACGACCAAGGCCTCGCGCCGCTCAAGGTGATCGACTTCGATGAGGCCGTGAACGTGACGCTCGGATTGCCCCACGTGCGCACGAGCCCCGACCACGGCACGGCCTTCGGCATCGCCGGCAAAGGCGTCGCGCGCGCGACGAGCTTCACGAATGCCGTGACCGTGGCGCGGCGACTGATCGCTGCACGTCAGGGGACTTGACCTCGGCAACGACTGAGGAAACCTAGTCGCCATGCCGGCAGTCTCTGCATCCCGTGCCAAGGTGGTCCTGCGCAAAACGCGCGCTGTCTCGAAGCGCAAGGCGGCAAGCAAAGGGCCATCGTTTGGCGCAGCCGTAAGAAAATACGCTGGCATCGTTCGTTCGGGAATCGGCGATCTTTCCACGCGTGAAGGTTTCGGCGTTTAGCTACTTGGTGGATGCTGGCCCGCTCATTGGGTTTCTGGACGGTGACGATCAATGGCACGAATGGAGCACGCAGACACTTGAGGTGCTCGATGAGCCGCTGGCCACAACGGAGACGGCTGTGGCCGAAGCATGTCACTGTCTGCGAAACCAACGCGCCGCGCTCGTCGTGATCCCACGCCTGATCGCAGAGGGCCGACTGGTGCTCGTGCCGGTGCTGGCTGAGCATCCGCGCCGTGTGGAGGAACTGCTGGCCAAGTATGAGCGCATGGACACCGGAGACGCCACGCTCGTCGTGCTCTCAGAGCTGTGCCCGCGGGCTCGACTCATCACCGTTGATGAGGACTTCAGACGCTACAGGCGTTTTCGCAATCAGGCGATTCCGGTGATCATGCCTGAGCGGGCATGAGTGCAAAATCGGACGTGCGACTTACTCGCTTCGCTTCAGCTTCATTTCTGCGAGATCGATTTTAAGGCTGAACGTGACGTTCTCGTCGCGTCCCTTCATGACTGTGAAAGAGCTGCCCCAGCCCCGGACTCCGCGCGCCGGGCCGTGCAAATAGAGCAAGCCATCGCGAATACTCGCCTGATCAAGCCACTGCAGTGTCGCGCCGGTCCGGGCGCAGCCCTCGATTTCCGTCGCGGTGAGCAGGTCTTCGATTTTCCAGCGCTTGGCGAGCTTCCCATCCGTGAAAATCCACACGCCAAGGCCGCGTTCACCTATGTAGGCACCGATGCCGGCAAACACCACATGCCGACCATCGTCCGAGACGAACATGAACTCGCCAGCATGAGCGTCGGTCAGGACGAAGCTGCGAACTGCGAGATAGGAATCCTTGGACTTGTTGAAGGCATAGACAGTGACTCGCTCCGATTGCTTCGGTGCACCTTCGCGCGAGACACGGACGACCTTCGTGCCGTCGGTTGACGCAGCGAACGAAGCTGCCGGAGGAGGAAAGAAATCGGCAAACGCCGCCGACGTTATTAGCAGCAGAATCAGAAGCAGCCGGAACGATTTCATTGCCGGCTGCGGGAATTATTTCAGCACGACACCCTTCGTCTTCGCCGCGCGGAGGAGGGCGTCGGCCATGTCGCTCGGGGTGGCGGCGACCTCGATGCCGCATTCCTTGAAGACGGCGATCTTCGCCGCGGCGGTGTCCTCGGCGCCGCCGACGATCGCGCCGGCGTGGCCCATGCGGCGACCCGCGGGGGCCGTCGCGCCGGCGATGAACCCGGCGACCGGTTTCTTGCAGTTCGCTTTGATCCAGCGCGCGGCCTCGACCTCGGCGGTGCCGCCGATTTCGCCGATCATGATGATGCCATGCGTCTCGGGGTCGGCGTTGAAGAGCTTGATCACATCGAGGTGGCTCGTGCCGTTGACGGGGTCGCCGCCGATGCCGACGCACGTGGTCTGGCCGATGTTCTTCGAGGTGAGCTGGAAGACGGCCTCGTAGGTGAGAGTGCCGGAGCGCGAGACGACGCCGACATGGCCGCGCTTGTGAATGTAGCCGGGCGCGATGCCGATGCGGCAGCCGCCCTTGGAGCCTTCGCCGGTGCCGGGCGTGACGACCCCGGGGCAGTTGGGCCCGAGGAGGCGGGTGTGCTTGCCCTGCATCGCGCGCTTCACGCGGATCATGTCCTTGACCGGGATGCCCTCGGTGATCGCGACGGCGAGATCGAGGCCGGCGTCGACGCACTCCAGGATGGCGTCGCCCGCGAACGGCGGCGGCACGAATATGGCGGAGACGGTGGCGCCGGTGGCCTTGGCGGCCTCGGCGACGGAATTGAAGATCGGGACCTTGTGCCCCGCGTGCTCGAAGAACTGGCCGCCCTTGCCGGGCGTGACGCCGGCGACGACCTTGGTGCCGTAGTCGAGCGAGAGCTTGGTGTGGCGCGCACCGAATTCGCCGGTGATGCCTTGGATGAGAATCTTCGTTTCGGGAGTGATGAGAATGGCCATGAGAGGAAAGGATCGGAGTTAAGCGCGAAGACGCGAAGGTGGCTAACGTTCGCCAAGAGTGCAGAGGACTTTGCGAGTCTTTGCGGCTCTTCGCGTCTTTGCGCTTAGGTTTGGTGGTTTAGGCGGCGACGAGTTTGACGATCTTCTGCGCGGCGTCGGCCATCGTGTCGCCGGAGACGAGCTTGAGGCCGCTGGCGTTGAGCGTGGCCTTGCCGGCGGCGACGTTGTTGCCCTCGAGGCGGACGACGAGCG
>JAEUHB010000347.1 GCA_016794665.1 Opitutaceae bacterium | reverse complement strand
CCAGCATATGCAGTCGCATTCTCAGGCATCCTCATGTCAAAGCCGCTGGTTTTCGCGCGCGAGCCACCTTTGGAAAATTCGTTGCCTTTCAGGGTCGTTCGACTTGGACGCACATCTCGCACGTCACCGCTCGCATCGACCACAAAATCGACCACCACCTCGCCGGCGACGCCAGCGTTTCGTAACGGGAAAGGATACTGCGGCGGCATCTGGAACCGTGGCTTGGGAGCCCGGTCGAGCCGGGAAATCTCGAAGACTTCGCGCGCCTGCTCAGCGCGGGCGATTTGTTGAAGTCGCCCCTGCATCGCGGTCGCCTCGTCGCTGAGGCGCTTGAGCTCGTTGTCGTCGCGACGCAGATCAGCGACCTCCGCCGTGGCACGCGCTAATTCGAGGTTTTCCGCGCGCAGCGCCGCGAGGCCCGCCGTTTCCTGGCGGAGCGCGGCGGCCTCAACGCGCAACGCGGCGTTGGACTGAGCCTGCAACACCAGGCCCGCCGTTCCCGCCACCGCGAGCGCACCGGTGATCCCCACCTGTAGTTTGGTCATGTTCAGAAAAGTGGCGATCACTCCTCCGGCAGCCGCGGCGTTCCCGGCGAGCGCGGTTCCCGTCACCGTGACAGTGAGCCCGGCCGGCGCGGCCAGCACGGCCTCGTTGGCGAGCACAGCCGCGAGCGCGGCGCCGGTGGACTTCACCCCGCGGCGCTCGAGGAGGGCGCGCAGCTTGTCGAGCGCCCGCTCGACCCGCATGCGCGCGGTGTTGTCGTTTACATTCAGGCGCGCACCCACGCCCGCAAAATCCCGGCCCTCGAAAAAGCGCAGCAAGATCGCCTCGCGGTCGCTGTCGCTGAGTTCGCCCAGCGCCTCGTCGAGCACGGGGCGCACGCGGGCCCAGTCGAGCTGGGCCGCGGGGTCGCGGGTGAGTTCATCCATAAGGTGGGCCTCCGCCTCGCGCGCGTGCCGGCGCCGCTCACCGCGCACGGCCTTGGCCGCGGCGAAGCGCGTGCTCGTGAAGAGCCAGCCGGCGAGCACGCGGTGCGAGGCGACGGACGCGGCCTTGCGCGCGAGGTCCGCGAACACCAGCTGCGTCACGTCCTGCGCGAGATGCGTGTCGCCGTTCACCTGCCGCAGCGCGCAGGAATAGACGAGGTTCACATGCCGCCGCACAATCTCGGCGAAGTCGGCCTCGGCGCCGGTCGCGGCGTAGCGGCGGAGGAGCTCGGCGTCTTCGGGCATCGGGGACATTCAATCCCTAGCACCCGCCGCGGCGCAAATCGCACGAGAAATTTCCGCCGGCTACTCCACGAGCGGCCGCGTCTTGCGCACGAGCTCGAGGAACTCCGCCCGGTAGCCCCGCGCATCGGTGCCATCGGCAATCGCGGCCGCGGCCCACGCGGCGGTGTCCTCGATGGTGGCGCGGCCGCGGTGCGGCGAGTCGCGCAGGATCATGCCGTAGTGCGCGACCGCCGCGGCGAAGCGGAAATCCGCGCTCGCCTGCGCAAACGGCCGGCGCGCGTCCGCGAGGGCAAAGTCCAGCTTGCGGCTGAGGAGGCCGCCGCCGGGTTTCTTGTAGCGCACGCTCACCTTGAGCAGTTCGCCGCGGGCCTTTTCGGCGCCGGGCGCCGGCACGATTTCGTAGAGCGCCGTGACGGTGTGGCCCGCGCCGATTTCGCCGGCGTCGACTTTGTCGTCAGCGAAGTCCTCCTTCCGCAGCAGGCGGTTTTCGTAGCCGATCAGGCGGTGGCTCGCGACCTTGGCGGGGTTGAACTCGACCTGCACCTTCACGTCACGCGCGATCGTGACGAGCGTGCCGCTGACTTGGTCGGCGAGTTCCTTCTCAGCCTCGCGGCGGGTGGCGATGTAGGCGTGGTGGCCCTCGCCGTGCGCCGCGAGCTGCTCGAGCAGCGCGGCGCGGTGCAGGCCCATGCCGAAGCCGAGCGCGGCGAGGCTCACGCCGCCCGCCGCCTCGTCCTCGACGAGGCGCAGCAGCGCCGCCTCGTCCGTCACGCCGACGTTGAAGTCGCCATCCGTGCAAAAGATCACGCGGTTGAGGCCGTCGACGGCAAAGTGGGCCCGGGCGATTGCGTAGGCAAGGCGCAGGCCCGTCGCGCCGTTGGTGGGGCCGCCGGTCGCGAGGTCGTCGAGGGCGCGGAGAATCTCCGGCGCGCGCGCGACCGGCGTGGAGGGCAGCGCGATCCCGGTGGCGCCCGCGTAGGTGACGATGGCCACGCGGTCGTCGGGCCGCAGGCGGCCGACAAGCAGGCGCATCGCATGCTGCACGAGCGGGAGCTTGTCCGGCTGGTTCATCGAGCCGGAGACATCGATGAGAAACACGAGGTTGGCCGCGGGGCGCGCGGCGGTGGCGACCTCGCGGCCCTTGAGGCCGATGCGCACGAGCCGGTGGCCCGGCGCCCACGGCGCCTCGGCGACCTCGAGCGCGGCCGCAAACGGCGCGTCGCCGCGCGCCGGCGGCGGCGCGTAGCGGAACGGGAAGTGGTTCAGCAGCTCCTCGATGCGCACCGCCTCGCGCGGCGGGCGCACGCCGCTTCCCACGCTGCGGCGCACATGCGCGTAGCTGGCCGCGTCGACATGCACGGAAAACGCCGAGACCGGCGTGCGCGCCGCCGGCAGGAAGTCGTTGTCCGCCGCCTGAGCCGTCAGCTCCCGGCCGCGGCCGAAGCGCGCCCCCGCCGGCGCCGGCGGGCGCAGGTCACGCGGCTCGAGGATCGCCCGCGCGCTCGAGTGGCCGCCGGCCGGGGTGAGACGGCTCGCGCGCACGGTGAAGGTCGGCAGCAACACGATCTCGCCCGGCACGGGCAGGCGCGACGGCGTCTGCGCCAGCGAGCCGATGTTGCCGGCCGGAATCACTACATTGCCCCACGCCACTTGGGGGGTGTGAGGCAGGCGAAACGACGGCGGCCCCTCAAACGTGAGCCGCGGGCGCGGCGGCGGCGTGTCGCTGATTCGCGGGGCCAAATCGATTGCGGGCGCCGGAACGGCGGGCTCGACGGGTGCGGCGGCCACGATCGTTTGCGTGAACTCCATCGCGCGATCGCCCGCCGCCGGCCCGACGTCGAGCGACGCGAGGCTGTCTTCGACAAAATCCAGTCGCTCCAGCACAGACTCCCCCGGCGCGTAGGCGACAGCCGGCCGCGCCGCGGGCGGCGGACGCAGCGCGACCAACACCGCGAAGCACGCCGCGGCGAGGCCGCCGATCATCCAGTAGGCGCGCGGAAATTGCAGGACGCCGCCCACGCGCCCGCCGTCGAGCGTCCGCGGATCGCGGCCCGGCACGATCGCCGCACGCGCAAATTCCGGCGCCGTCCTTTCGCTCACCTCCGGCATCACTTCCGTCGCAAGCGCCGCCTCCAGCTGAGCGGTGGCCTCGCGGATTTCCTCCACGGTCACACGCAGCTCCGGCTGTCGGCGCAGCGCCGCCTCGATGACGGCGTGCTCGGCGGGATCGAGTTCCCCCAGCGCGTAGGCGGTGAGACGGTGATCATCGGGGAGGAGCTCGGTGTCGTTGGCGTTCGCGTTCATCGGGGTCGGGTGTCAGGGCCGCTGCGCGGCGAATTCCGCGCGCAGGCGCGCGACGGCGGTGTGGATGAGAAAGCCCACGTTGGTCACCGAGAGCGCGGTGATGCGGGAGATTTCCTTGTAGCTAAAACCGTTTTGGAACTTGAGCCGCACGACCTCCTGCTGGTTCGAAGGCAGCCGTTCGATGAGGCCGAGAATCGCCGCGTGGAGCTCCGCCTGCTCGAGCGCGCGGCCCGGCCGCGGCTCGGCCGCCGTCACCCGCTCGATCTGGCCCTCGGCAAAGCGCGTCACGCGGCCCTCCTTGCGCAGCACGTCGAGCGCCCGGTGGCGGCAGACGGTGAACAGCCATTCGGCCGCGTGGTCCGCGACCACCACGGCCGGCTGGGCCATGAGCCGGACAAACGTGTCCTGCACGACATCGCGCGCGCGCTCGGCGTCGCCGTGAAGCAGGCGCGTGGCGTAGCGGACGAGCGGGCCGTGGTGCTGCGCAAACGTGCGTTCCAGAAAACCGGCGGTTTCATGCGACTCGACCCGTGGGCTCGGGATTTCGTGGGCCATGGGGGTTCTTCCGGTTAGACGCCCGAGGCGTGGCTTTCTTAGAAAAGATTTTTGCCTGCGGCGCGAGCCAGGGTTTCCGTGGGACATGCCTTCCCGCCCGTCGGTTTCGTTAGGAATCGCCCTTGCCACCGTCTTGACCTGCGTAGCCCTCGGCGAAGCCGGTTGCGCCAAGCGCGAACGCCCCGCGGACGCGGGCGTCCGCACGCGGACTCTCCTGCTCGGCAACCAGAACGAACCCGCGACCTTCGATCCGCACCTCGTCGACTCGTCCACCGAGGTCAACATCGTCGCCGCACTCTTCGAGGGCCTGACGGCTTTCGATGAAAAGACCGCCGCCGCCGTGCCCGGCACCGCCGAGCGCTGGGACGTGTCGCCCGACGGGCTCACCTACACGTTTCATCTGCGCGCCCACGCCAAGTGGTCCAACGGCGACCGCGTGACCGCGCGGGATTTCGTCTGGTCGTTTGAGCGCTTTCTTTCCCCCGCGCTCGCGTCCTCCTACGCCTACATGCTCTGGCCCATTCGCGGCGCCGAGGCCTTCACCACGGGCAAATCGAAGGACTTCTCCACCGTCGGCATCGCGGCAATCGACGATGCCACGCTGCGCATCACCCTCGCGCGCCCCGCGCCGCACATCCTCACCATCCTCGTCACGGTGATGCCCGTGCACCGCGCCTCCGTCGAGCAGGCCGGCGGCGCCGGCGACCGCACCTCGCCGTGGGCGCGGCCGGGCCGGCTCGTGGGCAACGGCGCCTTCACCCTGGTCGAGTGGCGGCCCGGCGCGCGTGTGGTCGCCGGCAAAAACCCGCACTACTGGGGCGCCGCGCAAAACCGGCTCGAGAGCGTCACTTTTTTCCCGGTCGAGAAATCCGACACCGAGGAACTCAACTTCCGCGCCGGTCAGCTGCACGTCACGTTCGACATGCCGCCCTCGAAGATCCCCGCCTACCGCGCCGAGTCGCCGGCCAGCCTGCGCCTCGATCCCCAACTTTCGACGTTCTACGTGAACTTCAACGCCACCAAGGCGCCGTTCACGGATGCCCGGGTCCGCCGCGCGCTCGCGCTCGCCCTCGACCGCGCGGCGATTACCCGGACGGTGTTCACCGACGCCCGCGCGCCCGCGCGCACGCTCGTGCCGCCCAACTGCGGCGGCTACACCGCACCCGCCGGCCAGCGCGACGACGTCGCCGCCGCGCGCGCCTTGCTCGCGGAGGCAGGCTTTCCCGGCGGCAAGGGCTTTCCCGTCCTGCCCCTCCTCGTCCGCAACGACGCCGCGATGCCCAAGGTCGCCGAGGTCATCCAGGCGATGTGGCAACGCGAGCTGGGCGTGCGCATCAGCATCGAGCCCTCTGAGCAGAAAACCTGGATCGAGACGCAAAACAGCCTGCGCCACTTGATCGCGATCCGCGGCTGGACCGCGGATTTCCCGGACCCGACCAATTTCCTCGATCCCTTCCGCGGCGGCGTGGCGATCAACTCGAGCGGCTGGACCAACCCGACGTTTGACCGGCTGCTCGACCAAGCCTCCGCGGCGATCGACCCCGCCGCGCGCTTCGCCCTGCTGCGCGAGGCGGAGGCCCTGCTGCTCGACGACGCCGGCCTGGCGCCGCTCTACCACGGCGCGCGCACCTATCTCCTCCACCCCGCCGTGAAGAACTGGGAGCCCGCCCCGATGGGCATCCACCGTTACCAGCTCATCGAGCTCCGGAATTGACGACGCGATTTCGTTGTCGAAGCCACATCCGCCCTCGCTCACGTTTCTGTCATGCGATTCTCGCTCCTCGGAATACTCCTCACCTTTGCGCTCACGGCCCCCGCGATCGCCGCGGAAGCGGAGTTCGTCCGCGTCTGGCCCGGCTGGCGCGACGCCGCATCCTTCGATCGCATCCGCGAGTATTTCGGCGGCGAAGAGGCCTCGGTGCGCGAGCCGATTCTCCGCACCCAGCCGGCGACGCGGGAGGGCTACTACTTCCTCGTGCGCGTGAAGTCCGCCGCGCAGTCCGCGGCGAAAATCGCCGTCAGCGTCATCCGCCCCGATCACCCGGAGGCCAAGGTCTTCACGTTTCCCTTCGCTCCGACGACGAGCGAAACCGCGCTGAACGTGGGCCTGACCGGCGCCGACTGGCCGGGCGGCAAAGCCGCGAGCCCCGTCGCCTGGAAGATCGCGCTCCTCGCGGCCGACGGTCGCGTGCTCGCGGAGCACAAGAGCTTCCTGTGGGAAAAGCCGGCGAAGTGATCGCGAGCGGCTGGTCCGCGTGGCGGCCGCTCGCCGGCGCGCCCGCGATGCCGCCAGCCGTCCTCGCCGAGACGCTCGACGGCGGCCAGGCCTTCCGGTGGCACCGCCAGTCCGACGACTCCTGGCTTGGCGTGTGGGGCGACTGCATCGCGCAGATCCAGCGCGACCCGGATGGCTGTCTCGTCTGGCGCGCACCCGCACCGCTCGCTCCGCGGGTGGCCGCTGCGCTGCCGCACTACCTCGGCCTCGATCGTGATTTCGCGGCGCTCGCGGATTCGCTCCCGCGGCGCAGCGACGCGCACCTCGCGCAGTGCCTCGCCGCGTTTCCCGGCCTGCGCATCCTGCGCCAGCCCTTTGGCGAAACGCTCCTCGGCTTCCTGTGCAGCGCGACGAAGCAGATCGTCCAAATCAAGCAGATGCTCGCGCTGCTCGCCGAGCGGCACGGCCGGCCGGTAGCGGAACGCGTGAGCGTTTCGTCATCCGGCGAAAACCGCACGGTTTCCGCTACGCTGCACGCGCTCCCGACGTGGCCCGAACTCGCGACGATCCCCGAATCCGATCTCCGCGCCTGCCTGCTCGGCTTTCGCTCCCGCTACATTTCCCAGACCGCGCAATTTCTCGCCGCCCATCCCGGCTGGCTCGAGGAAACGGAAGCCACGCCCTACCCGCTCGCCAAGGAGCGCCTCTGCTCGCTCCCGGGCGTCGGCGAAAAAATCGCGGACTGCGTCCTCCTCTTCGGCGCCGGCCGGCTCGAGGCCTTTCCCGTCGACACATGGATCCTGCAGGCCCTCGCGCGGCGCTATGGTCTCGACGGCTGGAAGCCCGCGCAGGTCGCGCAGTTCGGCCGCGCCCACTTCGGCCCGCTCGCCGGGCTCGCGCAGCAGTATCTCTTCGCTTACGAACGAGCCGCGCGCGACGGCACGACTCTCGACCAAAGCCAGCGCCACGGGCAGAAGTAGACCGCATACACGACCGCATAGACCCAAAAGTTCTCAAGCCCGGCGTAGTGCGCGCCCGCGAAGAAGAAAATCAGGAGGTGCATCCGGATCACGTTTTTGTAGGGCGCCATCATCGTCGCGCCCGCCGCGGCCGAGGCCGCCTTGCGCCGGCGGATGGCCTCGGGCGTCACGGCCGTATCGCCCGCACGCGGCACGCCGCTCTCCGGCCGGCGAAACGCCGCGCGCTCCGCGAGAAATGCCACCGGCAGCCAAAGCCAGTAGCGCGCCACGACCTCGCGATACGTGGCCCACGGCGGGACGTCGTCGCCGGGCACGACCGGGAAAAACTGCGCAAGGAAGAGCGAATGCCCGAAATGAAAACCGCCGAAGTGCACGCTGAAAAATGCCAGCATGAAGAGCCCGCCACCCGCCACGATCAGCATGCCGAGCACGGTCAGCACCGGCGATTGCTTCAGCAGCGCGCGGTCGCGCCAGAGTTGCGGCAGCTCCACACCCACGGGCCCGACGATGTTCCACACGATGTTCGCGTAGCCGACCACGAGGCTCGAGAGCCAGAGACTCCACACGAGGTCCGCGGTCTTCCAGCCCTGCCGCCACGCGAGCCCAAGCCCGACGGCGAAGCCCGCGGCATCCAGCCAGCTCGGCGCGGGCGCGGAAGACCCTGGGGGCGCGGACTGCGGCGCGGCGGCGCCCATGTTCACTTTTTCTTCGGCCGCTCGATCAGCTCGATCTCGTAGCCTTCGGGCGCGTCGATGAACCCGATCACCCCGCCGCTGCTCAGCGGCGTGGGTCCGTCGCTGAGCGGAAAGCCGCGGGCGGTCGCCTGCCGGGCAAACTCCGCGAGGCTCTCCACCTCGAACGCGAGGTGCATCAGGTCCGGCTGCACCTGCACCGGCGGCGCCCCCGACGGCATCTGGCAAATCTCGATCTCCTCGTCGCTGTTGGGCGTGGCGAGGAAGACGATCTGCGCGCCGCGCGGCGAGATGCTGCGGCGCGCAATCGTGAGGCCGAGCGCGTCCTGGTAGAATTTCACGGTGCGCTCGACGTCGTTCACCCGCATCCGGGTGTGGAGGAGTTTCTTGACCATGCGCGCGAGCCTGCGGCCGCCGGCGCGAAACGCAAACCCGCCTTCGCGGTCGCGCTCGCCAAACGAGGCGGCTTCGCTTTCCTCGCCTGCATGTCTCCGGCCTCACTCCCCGCCCAGCTTTCCGCGTGGCGCCGCGATTTCCACCGCCATCCGGAGCTCGGTTTTTGCGAGTTTCGCACCGCCGCGCGCGTCGCGACGGAATTGGAGAAGTTCGGCTGGCGCGTCGCCGCCGGCGCCGAGGTCATGCGTGCGGCGGCCCGCACCGAGGTCCCGCCCGCCGCCGAGATCGCGGCCGCACGCGCCGAGGCGCTCCGCGACGGCGCCGACCCCGAGTGGGTGGTGCGCTTCGGCGAAGGGCTCACCGGCGTCGTCGGCACGCTCGACACCGGGCGGCCTGGGCCGACGGTCGCCTTTCGCGTGGACATGGATGCGCTCCCGGTGCGCGAGAGTGACGATTCCGCGCACGTGCCCGTGCGCGACCAGTTCTCCTCCACCCGCCCCGGCCGCATGCACGCGTGCGGCCATGACGGTCACACCGCCATCGGGCTCGGCCTCGCGTCCACCCTGCCCGCGCTGGCCCGCGACTGGCGCGGGAAAATCAAACTGATCTTCCAGCCCGCCGAGGAAGGCTGCCGCGGCGCCAAGTCCATGGTGGAGGCCGGCGTGGTCGCCGACGTGGACTACTATTTCGCCACGCACCTCGGCATCGCGCTCACCGAGACCGGCGCGATCGCGTGCGGCACCGATCGCATCCTCGCGACGATCAAGCTCGACGCGGCGTTCCGCGGCACCGCCGCGCATGCCGGCGTCGATCCGCACCTCGGCCGCAACGCCCTCCTCGCCGCCGCCACCGCCACCGTGCAGCTCCACGCCATCTCGCGCCACGGCGAAGGCGCCTCGCGCGTCAACGTCGGCCAGCTCTCCGGCGGCACCGGCCGCAACATCGTGCCCGACCGCGCCGCGTTGAAACTGGAGGTGCGGGGCGCGACGACCGCCATCTGCCGGTGGATGGCCGGCGAGGCCGAGCGCGTGCTCCGTGCCGCCGCCGCGATGCACGGTGTGGAGGCCACGGTGGAGAATGTCGGCGAGTCCATCAGCGCCCCGTGCGACGACGCGGCGCGCGCGGCCGTGCGACGGGCCGCCGCCGCCATCCATGCGCCGCGCATCGTCGAGTATGCGCCGCTCGGCGCGAGCGAGGACGCCACCTTCATGATGGATGCCGTCCAAGCCCGCGGCGGCGCCGCGACCTACGTGATGGTCGGCACGCCGCTGCCCGCCGGGCACCACCACCCGCGTTTTGACATCGACGAGGCCGCGCTGCCGCGGGCTGTCGCCCTCCACGCCGCCATCGCCCGCGATTTGCTCGCCGTCACATGAACCCTTCGGACCTCACGTTGGCTGACATTCGCACGGCGCATGCGCGCATAGCCCCGCATGTGCGCCGCACGCCCGTGCTCACGAACGACGAGCTCAACGCCGCCGCCGGCGCCGCGCTTTTCTTCAAGTGCGAGAACCTCCAGCAAGTCGGCGCGTTCAAGGCCCGCGGGGCGGCCAACGCCGTCTTCGCCCTCACCGACGCCGACGCGCGGCGCGGCGTCTGCACCCATTCGTCCGGCAACCATGGCGCCGCGCTCGCCCGCGCGGCTCGCCTCCGCGGCATCCCCGCCACGATCGTGATGCCGGCGAACGCCCCGGCGGTGAAGATCCGCAACGTCGAGAGCTACGGGGCCCGCGTGGCGCTGTGCGAGCCGACGCAAGCCGCCCGCGAGGCCGCGTGCGCGCGCATCATCGCGGAGACCGGCGCCACGCTCATCCATCCGTTCACCAACTACCATGTGATGGCCGGCCAGGGCACCGCCGCGCTTGAGCTGCTTGAAGACGTGCCCGGCTTGGATCTCGTGCTCTGCCCGGTCGGCGGCGGCGGCCTGCTTTCCGGCACCGCGGTCGCGGTGAAGTCCCTGCGGCCCGCCGCACACGTCATCGCGGTCGAGCCGCTCGGCGCCAACGACGCCGCCCAGTCCTTCCGCGCCGGCACGATCATGCCGGCCGCGAAAATCGACACCATCGCCGACGGCCTGCGCACCACGATCGGCGAGGAGAATTTCGCCATCATCCGCCGCCACGTCGACGACGTCGTGACCGTGACCGAGCCCGCGATCGTCGCCGCGATGCGCCAGCTCTGGGAAAACCTGCGCGTTGTGGTCGAGCCCAGCGGCGCCGTGCCCTATGCCGCGGTCGACAGCGGCGTCTGCGCCGTGCGCGGCCTCCGCGTCGGCCTCATCCTCACCGGTGGCAACGTCGACCTCGACGCGCTGCCTTGGTGGAAAAGGTAGATTTGTTCACCCATGCACGTTCGCCCACTCGTCACCCTTGCCCTGCTGACCGTTTCCCTCGCCGCGGCCGCGGAGCCGCCGCGCATCCTGCTCGCCGGCGATTCGACGATGGCTGACAAGCAACTCGACCTCCCCGAGCGCGGCTGGGGCATGGCGCTCGGCGCCCACTTCAAGCCGGGCGTCGCCGTGCGCAACCACGCGATGAACGGCCGCAGCACCAAGAGCTTCATTGACGAAGGTCGTTGGGAGAAGCTCCTCGCCGAGACCCGCGCCGGCGACTTCGTGATCATCCAGTTCAGCCACAACGACGAAAAGGTCGAGGACCCGAAGCGCGGCACCGATCCGAAGACGACGTTTCCGGAGAATCTCCGGCGTTTTGTGCGCGACGTGCGCGCGAAAAAGGCCACGCCGATCCTCGCGACGCCCGTATGCCGCCGAAAATTCGACCGCACCGGCCAGCTCACGATGACGCACGGCGCCTACCCCGACGCGATCCGCGCCGTCGCGAAGGAAGAGCGGGTCGCGCTGCTCGAGCTCGAGCTCGCCACGGCCCGGTGGCTGCGCGAGGCCGGCGACGAGCCCTCGCGAAAATTCTTCATGTGGATCGAGCCCGGCGCGCACCCAAAGATCCCCGAGGGCCGAAAGGACGACACTCACTTCGTCACCGCCGGTGCCGCGAAGGTGGCCGAATTGGCGGCGATTGAAATCCGGGGGACATCGCCACCCCTGGCGGCCTGGCTGATCGCACGATAGCCGCGGCAGTCGGAATCGGCCGCGGTGTAAGGAAAACTTACATTCCCGAATTTCCCCGCAGTCGCTGAATTACCGCGTGCCTGGAAAATATTATCCAGCCGCAGCTTGAATAACAGCGTGTTACGATTTTATAAGCTCTGCAGAGCGTATCTTGGCTCACTTCGAGCAGGCCGAGATCGAGCCGGCGTCGCCCACGTCGCAGGCGTTCAACCCCAACCACTCAGTCCAACCATGAAATCACTGCTCAAAATCACCGCCGCGCTCGTTGCTGGCACCGCACTGTCGGCCTCCGCCGCCACGTTCAACTTCGAGGGCACCTCAGTCGTATCCGGTATCACCAGCTTGGTGCAGTCCGACTCTGGCTTGACCGCCACTTTCACCCGAGTAGGCGGCCTCGCTTTCGAGATTCGCAGCGACTTTCCTGCGTTTGGAACCCGCACCCTATCGCCTTTCAATAATACCTCCGCCGGCGCATTCATCGTCGATTTCAGCGCGCTGATTTCCAGCTTCAGCGTCGATATGGGAGACTTTGCCGTGTCGGACGTCGATACTCTGACGCTTACTGCGTATGCAGGGGCTGGCGGCACGGGAGCAGTCCTCGGGACGACATCTCTTACCCTCCCTAACTCTCCAGCGGGCTTCCACTCCCTAACCCTCGCTCTTTCGAGCGCCTCAATCGCCTCGGTTGTGATGAATGGCGGTTCAACTGCCTTCCCGAATTCCGTCGCCTACGACAACATCGTGGCAACGGTCGGCCCGGTCGGCGCACCCGATGCTGGCTCCACGGCAGTCCTCCTGTTTGCGGCGCTCGCCGGCCTCGGCGTTCTGCGCCGCCGGATGGTCTGAGCAACCCACGCCAATACCAACGAACCGAAAGCCGGAGGCGCCCGCCTTCGGCTTTCTGCTTTTCTACCCGGACCAGGCCGGCCTGCAGGGCGAAATTGGGTGAACGCCGCCTACTTCCCCTCGCGCGCCCATTGCTTCATGAGGGCGATGTTCTTCTCGGTGGGCGTCTCGCCCTTGGCCTTGTTGGCCCGGCCGCCGACGTAGACGGCCATATCGCTGTCATACATCGCATCGGACTCGGGGCCTTTGTCGCCGGTCTCGACCATCCAGCGGTCGAGGCGGGCGCGGAGTTTTTCGAGCGTCGCGCGATGCGCGGGATCAGCGGCGAGGTTTTTCACCTGCCAGCGGTCGACGCTCCACTCGTAGAGTTCCTCGGCGGGGCGCGTCGGGGAAAACAGGAGCGACTCAGCGAGGGGGTCGAGCTTACCGGCGGCGTGGAGCGAGCGGAGCGCCTGCACGATGGATTTGCCGTCCTTGTAGGCGTTGGGCTGGAGGTGCGGGCGCTGCGGGTGGAAGTTGCGGATGTAGAGGAAGCGCGCGTCGCGCACGCTGCGCAGGCGCTCGACGGTTTCGTCGCAGCGGTCGCGCGCGGCGAAGGCGAACTCCCGCGGCGCGTAGCCGGGCGCGAAGACGTTTCGCCCCTGCATCACGCGCGGCACAGGCAGGCCGGCGGCGGCAAGCGAGATGGGCGCGAGGTCGATGAGCTCGACAAAGTCGTCGCGCACCTGGCCGCGCGGGATGCCAGGGCCGCGCACGACGAACGGCACATGCGCGCCCTCGTCGTAGAGGAACTGTTTGCCCCGGGCGTGGCTGACGCCGTGGTCAGTCGTGAAGATGACGAGCGTGCGGTCGAGGATGCCCTCGCGCTCGAGGCGCGCAATCACGTCGCCGACGTGTTTGTCGGTGAAGCGCACGGCGTCGAGATACGCGGCCCAGTCGCGGAGCAGCACCGGGTCGCGCGGGTAATAGGGCGGGAGCGTGACCTTTTCCGGATCGGTGGCGGCGCCGAACTCGGCCTGGGCGCGGGCGGAGAGTGCCTGCGCGCTCGTGTCGGAGCCGCCGCGGAGTTTTCCACCGGCGAGCTGCACCTGCATGAAGAACGGCTGGCCGGGCTTGCGGCCGGCCCAGTCGGCGCCGTCGTAGATTTTCGGGTCCCAGTCGAAATTGTAGTCGGTCTTGCCGAGGCCGTCACCGCCACCCTCGCCGTCGGCGGATTTTTTCCTCGCGGCCTTGGCCTTGCCGTTGCGGCTGACGGCGGGGAGGCCGCTGCCGATGCACGTGTAGTAGCCGGCGCGCTGGAAAATCGCGGGTGCGGGCTCGACGCCCGCGGGGAGCTTGATGCGCTCGGTGCCGCGGCCGCTGCGGTGGTGGTGCGCGCCCAGCGTGGTCTGGTAGAGGCCGTTGATGAATGCGGAGCGGCACGGCGAGCAGACGGGCGCGGTCGTGTAGGCGTGGCTGAAGCGCACGCCTTCGCGCGCAAGGCGATCGACGTGCGGGGTGGCGATGAGCTTCTCGCCGTAGCTCGAGAAGTTCGCCGACATGTCGTCGACGATGAACCAGAGGACGTTGGGCCGGTCCTGCGCGGAGGCGGCGGCGACAAGGGCGAGAGCGAGGAGGAGGATGCGGAGCATGGGGGCGATTAAGGCGACCGGGATCAGTCGATGTGAAACACTTCCCTGAGCCCGCTCGACACGGGGCTGTGGTCCGCGTTGCTCGGCATGACGTCGCCCATGTGTTTCCACCAGCGCTGGCAGACGTCGGTTTTTGCGATGGCGGCCCAGCGGGCCTCGTCCTCGATCTCGGCGTAGGCGAAGAGCTGGCGGGTCTCGGCGTGCAGGAAGATGGAGTAGTTGTGCACGCCGTGGGCCTTGAGGACGGCCTCCAGCTCGGGCCAGATGGGACGGTGACGGCGCTCGTATTCCACTTCGCGGCCGGCATCGACCGACATGACGAACGCTTTGCGGATCATGGCTGCCGGGGCTTGAGGATGTAGGCGTCGAGCGTCTTGGGCTTTTCCGGCTCCGCCGGCGGCGTCGAGTGCGTGCCGGTGCTGAAGGCGGCCGCGAGCGACTCGAAGCGGTCCTTGTCGCCGGGCTCGCGGGCGAGCTTGGCGCCGCGCTCGGCCAGTTCCCTGGCGCGCTCGAAAAATCCGCGCTTGGCCGCGAGCAGCGTGACTTGCAGCAGGAGCGGCATGTCGCGCGGAAAGCGCAGCACGCCCTCAAGCACCACGGCCAGGTGGTCCTCCTGCGGCGGCAGCGCGGAGACAGCCCAAGTCTCGGCGATGAGGGAGTAGACCTCGGCCATCGGCGGCGGCTGCTGGCGCGCGGTGAAGAGCGGCGTGAGCACGGCGGCGACCTGCTCGGGCGTGAGCGAGGGCTTGCCGTCCTTGGCGCCAGCGCGGGCCTCGTCGAGGCGGAGACGGGCGAGCTCGACGTAGGCGCGGGCGCGCACGACCTTCGCGGCGGCGGCGGCCTCGAGGAATTTACGCGCGCGCGCGTCCTGGCCCGCGAGCTTTTCGTCGAGGCCGAGCGCGGCGAGCAGGCGCGGATCACGCTCGCCGCGGACATAGGGGGCGATGAGGTGGTTGCGGGCCGAGGTGCCGTGGCCGCCGAGGCGCAGGACCTCGCCCTTGATGCGGCCGATGTCGGCGTCGGTGCCGGGCTTGAGCGCGACCGGCGGCGGCTCGGGCAGCTCCTGGCCCTTCTTGGCGCGGAACTCGATCTTCTTGCCGGCGGTGAAGCTGATGTGGCCGCGCAGATCGAGGGCGAATTGGTTGTAGGTTTTCCCAAAGCACTCCTTGAACAGCTGCTCGGTCGGCTCCTCGTCATTGAGCCGGTAGACATAGCGGATGAAGGCCTGCTGATTCTTTTTATTCAGGCCGTAGAGACAGTAGTGGACGAAGCAGTAGCACTGGGCGGCCCAGAACGTCCCGCGCTGGCGCGGCTGCGGCGAGAGCATGTCGCCCATCGGCAGCAGCGCGCGCTGGTGCAGCAGGCGGTTGAAGTCGCCGATTTTTTCCGCGCCGAAGCCGTCGCCGATCTGCGCGAACACGATCGTCTTGCGGTCAAACTCGGTGGCGGCGAACAGCTGCACGAGCCCTTCCTCGAACCACGGCGGCGGCGGCTTCGAGAGCTGGCGCCGGATGAGAAAGCGAAAATACGCCGCGTAGAACGCGCGGTAGGGATCGGATTCCACGCGCACATCGTTGTCGAGCTGCAGCTCCGAGAGCGCAAAATCCACCACGATCGCGGCGCGCTCCGGCGACTGGAAGAAAAGCTGGTTCGAGCCGTAGCGTTCGACCGTGCCATCCGCCGGCAGGAATTCGTCGAAGCCCTTGCCACGTCCGCACAGCAGCAGCGCCGTCGGCACCGGCACCTGACCCGTCGTGAGGCCCGGCATGATCTCGCGGATCACCGATTGCAGCAGGAGGAAGTCCCGCACGAAGCGCTTGGTCTCGCGCTCGGAGATGTTGGACAGGATCTCGAAGCCGGGAGTTTCGGCGTAGAGCCACTTCTCCTGGGGCGGGAGCAGGCGGCTGTCGGTGACCTCGAACTTCGGCAGCTCGATGACGGGGCCGGGGGCCGGTTGCAGGTCCGCGGAAAACAGCCGCCCGGCGGAAAGCAGAGCCACCATCCCCGCGGCGATCCTGAGGCGACGAATCATTTTTTCCTGGGTGCCGCTTGCCGGGCGGCAGGCGAAGGCTCGGCGGACGGCGGGGCTGGCGGCAGGCTGGCCTTGAGCTCCTCGAAGCGCTTCTTGCCCTGCGGGTCGGGTGTGTAGCGGATGCCGTGATCGGCGAGCGCGTGCGCGGCCTGCAGCTCGTTCACGTCGGCGGCGAAGCCGGCGGCAATGAAGACGAGCTTCATGCGCGTCGGGAAAAGCTGCGCGCCGTCGATCATCACTTTCACCTCGTCGAGCTTCGGCTTGGCTTCGCTGCGCACCCAGGTGTCGGCGACGAGGTCGTAGAGCGCGGGCATGTGCGGCGGGCTGCGGCGGACGGCCAGCAGCGGCTCGAGGATCTCGGCCGTCTGCCCGGCGGAGAGCCGGCCTCCGCCGCCGGCGGGCTTCGCGAGCGCATCGGCATAGCGGATGCGGGCGAGCTCGAGTCCGGCGTCGGGGCGCCTGGTCTTGGCGGCGAACGCGGCGTCGAGAAACTTGCGGCCGCGCTCCGCGTCGCCATGGGCGCGGTCAAAAAGGCCGAGCGCCGCGAGCAAGTCGGGATCGCGCTCGCCGCGCTGGTAGGGCGCGATGAGCTCGGCGCGCGCGATCTTGTCGTGGCCGGCGAGGACGAGCGCCTCGCCCTTGATGCGCCCCACCTCCGCCTGCGTGGCGTCGCGGAACTCGAGCGGCTTCGGCGGGATGATCACATCCTCCTTGGCCTTGTAGATCTTGGCCTCGTAGACGGTGAAGTCGCAGTAGCTGCGGATCTCCATGAGCATGTCCTTATACGACATTTCCTTGAAGGTCTCCGTCCCGTCCTTTGCCTTGCCCTTCGCGAAGCGGAAGCACTCCTTGAACAGCTGCTCGGTCACCGGCTCGCGGGCCGAGCGTTGGAGAAAGGTCATGAACTGCTTCTGGTATTTCCCTTTGTAGCCGTAGAGGCACATGTGGACGAACGCATAGGCCTGCTTGCCCCAGCGGTTGTTGCCCAGGGTGTTGGTCGCCTCGGGTGAGTCGTGCTGCACCTCGAAGAACTTTTGCAGCGGCATCAGCGCCCGGCGGCGGAGCGCGGCGGGGAAGTCGCGATCGTCCATCGGGGCGCCGGCGAGCGCCGTCACGTCGCCCTCCTCGCCACCCGCGGCGGCATTGAGCTCGTTTATCTGCGCGACCATCGCGGCCGCGGCGGAGACGGTATTGGGATCCTCGAGTTTCGCGAACTCGATCCAGCGCCGGTCGAACTGCATCCGCATGATGATCTGCGAGAGACCCTCCTCGAACCAAGCGGGCAGGCGCGGCTCGTGGTTCGAGAGCAGGTAGCGGACGTATTCGCGGTAGAGCTGCTTGTCGTGCTCGACGGAGACGACGCTGTTGTCGGTGCCGGCGTCGGTGTTGCCGAGGTCGAGGACGTTGAGCGTCGTCGACTCAAGGTCGATCACGATGGCGGTCTGGGTGCCCTTCTTCAGGAAGAGGCTGGCAAACGCCGTCTCGGCCGAGACCTTGCCGGTGGGGATGAACTTGTCGAATTTCGCGCCCTTGCCGCAGATGATGAGCGCGGTGGGCTGCGAGATGCGCGACGGCATCGGCCACACGTGCCCGAGCGCCTGGCGGAACATGTCAAAGTCGCGCAGCAGGCGCTGCGTGCCCCGGACCGAGGCGTTGCTCAGGACCTCGAAGCCGGGCATCGTGGCGTAGCGCCACGACTCCGGCGGGGGCAGCTCGCGCGAATCGGTGACGACGAACTTGGGCAGCTCAACGATGCGATCGGCGACGGCAGGTGCGTCCTGCGCCGGCAGCAGCGCCGGGAGGAACAACGACGCCGCGAACAACAAGGGGGCCGGCAGCTTCATGCAGGGCTGAGACGAGCGCCGGCGGCGCAAGTTTCCGAGCCAAAAATCCGCCCCGCGACCTAGGGAGCGGCCCAACGCAGCAAGCCCACGAACAATAACACAATGGACGCCGAGAGCGCGCTGCAAACGAGGAAGCCGACGGCGTCGGTGCGGTCCCATTTGCAGAATTCCCAGTTGGAGCCGGCACCGAGAAGCTTCGTGCCGTCGAAACGCGCGGGCGAGCGGCGCGTTTCGTCGAGCGCGGCGGCCTCGAGTTCAGGAGTGTCGCCGACGGGAGTCTTCATCTTGCCGTAGAACTGAGCCACGCGCGCCGGATCAGTCGGCCGCGTCAGCAGGCTCACGATCACGAGAATGGCAAAGGGGAACAGACCGTCGAAGAAGAACTGCAGGGTGAAACGACCGGTGGGAGTGAGCGCCGCGACATCCACGCCCAGGCGGCCCACGAGCCACGCCTCCAGGTTGAAGCGGTTGGTGCGGGTGGCGGCGGCGACAAACGCACTCTGCGGATCGGCGGGGTTCGCGCGCACGACCTTGCTGAAATAGACGCCCGTGCCCGGCTTGGTGCTCGGCTGGGCCAGCGCAGCGTTCTGGGCCAACGCGGGGATCTTCGAGGCGGTCCACGGCACGACGAGGATCACCAGCGCCGAGAGCACCACGCACGCCCACACGGCCGGTGCCGTGACGCGCCGCCACCAAAACGTGAGCAGCACCGCGGCGCCGAACGGCAGGTTCACCGTGAGCACGATGTTGATGATCTCGGTGAACGAGCCCATCTGCGCGCCGGCCAGCGTGCCGAGCACCAGCACCGCCACGATCGTGCAGCGCGCCGCGAACACGCCGCCCGCCTGCGTGAGCTGCGGCCAGAGCGGCCGGAAGACGTTGCGCACGAAGAGCGACGAGATCGCGAGGGCCTTGGCCGCGAGCGTGGACATCGTGCCGGCGATCACCCCGGCGAGCATCAGGCCCACGAGGCCGGGGCCGAGCAGGCGGTTGGACATCAGGCCCCACGCCGCATCCGGATCGGAGAGGCCGCCCGCGCCGAAGAGCGCAAACGCGATCAGGCCCGCGAAGGCCCAGAGGATGATCATGAGACGCTTCAGGTAGGTGCCCGAGACGCCGGAGCGCGCGGCAAACTCGTTCTTCGCGGAGCCGCAGATCCCCATGTTGTGGCTGAGGCCGCCGTTCTGCACGATGCTCACGAGCAGAATGCCACAGAGGCTGATGACCGAAAACTGCTCCGCGCCCGACGAGCCAAAAAGGTCGAACATGTGGCGCGGCAGCTTTTCACCCAGCGCCGACCAGCCGCCGATGGCGTGCAGGCCCGTGGGGATGAGCAACAGCGAGAAGACGATGATGAGCACGCTTTGCAGGCCCTCGTTCACCGCGGCGGCAGCCATGCCGCCGAGCACGATGTAGCTGCCGACCACGAGCGTGAAGACGGCGTAGAACCAGAACTCGTCCAGCGCCGTCACGTAGCTGTGAAGTTCGCCGCGCGCCCGGCGGTCGCGCAGCGAGTCGAGGCGGGCTTGGTCCGCGCCCGCGAGCGGCGCAGCCGTGTTCTGTTTCTCGAGCTGCTTCAATTCGCGGTAGCCCTCGACCGCGGTGCGCTCGGCGGCCGACCACGCGGTCTCCGGCTTCACCGCCAGCGACGAAGCGATGCGGTAGGCGGTCACGTTGCCAAAGCCCAGGAACACGCACGCCACCAAAATCTGGAAGAGCGCGTAGAACATGCTGAGCCCGCGGCTCGCGTAGCGATCCTCGAACAGATCAGAGAGCGTCGTGAGCCGCACACGGCGGAACCAGACGTTCATGAACCAAAAATAGGGGTTCATGAAAACGGTCTGGAACGAGAGCCACGAACCTGGCGCGCCCTGCTGATAAACCACGCTCGCCGTGAGCACCGCGCCGCCTGGCTCCGTGGCATTGCCGAAGTTGAGGAAAAACTGGTAGAGCTTCCCGAGCTTGCGGCCCGCGAGGAAGAAACCTTCCTCCGAGCCGGACGCACCCGAAGCGCGGATGCCGATCCAGACAACCGCGATCAGATACGCGGCAATGATCGCAAGGTCGAGAGGGTGAAGGCTGCCGAAAAGCATGACGGGGTTGCGGCGATCCTGCGATGGGCGGCGAACGGCGCGAGCCAACTTTGAGACGGAGGGTCAGGCGCGACCAACATTCACCCATCGATGGCGCCCGCCGGGAGAAACGAGTTGCCTTCCTCACTGGTCGACGAAACCTGCGGACTGTCCGACGATGGCCTCCACCACCCCGACGCTTCGCTCGCTCGCCAAGGACCTGGGCCTGTCACGCACCACCGTGTCGGATGCACTGCGCGGCTCTCCCCGGGTCGATCCTGCGACAGCGAAGCGGGTGAAACAGGCGGCGAGTGACGCGGGCTACCGGAGAAATCCCCTGGCCGGGGCCCTGATGTCGGAGCTGAGGCGATCACGCGGGACGGCGTTTCGCGGCGTCGTGGCGGCGGTGGATTTTCATGAGCCGGAACGGCCGCCGAGTGCGGCGCGCTTCCACGCGGAGCTGGTGACCGGGGCGGAGGCGCGCGCGGCGGAGCTAGGCTTCAAGGTCGAGCGGTTCCCCGTGGGCGTGAGCGGCGTGACCGTCCCGCGGCTGGATTCAATCCTGCAATCGAGGGGAATCAACGGCCTGCTTCTGCTGCCGGCATGGAGCGATCCCGACCTCTCAGCGTTGGACTGGACGCGTTTCGCCGGGGTTTACACGGACTACATCATCGAGCGGCCCGCGCTGCATTCGGTCTGCTCGGACCACTACCGCTCGATGCTTGCAGCGCTACAGCGCCTGCAGGCCCGTGGCTACCGCCGGCCGGGGCTTCAGTTGCAAAGGCACCATGACGAGCGGCTGCAGTTTCGCTGGGGCGCGGCGTTCCGGGCCTTCCAAGAAACCCACCGGGACATCGATCGCGTTCCGCCCTTGATCGTGGATCAGTTCACGCAGGAGGGATTCGCAAAGTGGTTCCGGCGCCACGAGCCCGATGTCGTGCTGAGCCACGCTTCCGAGACGATCGGGTGGATGGAGCAATGCGGCGCGCGGGTGCCAGCCACGCATGGCTTCCTCTGCCTCAACGTGCTCACCAGCTCCCATCCGTGCGCAGGCCTAGATTTGCAACCTCGCTTGCTGGGCAAGTGCGCCGTCGAGCTGCTGATCGCTCAGCTTCAGCGCAACGAATGCGGCATCCCGGAGTGGCCGTTTGCCACGACCATCCCGGCGCGTTGGGTCGAAGGCCCCACGCTGCGAAAATCAGCGCGGTGACGGGGCGCAACGGCGCGACTACGGGAGCTTCTCGAGCTCAGCTGCAGTCCACGGCGTCTTGCGCGCGGCTTCCTTCGTGCGGATCGCCGCGACCCGATCCGTGGAAATCGCACCGGACTGATTGCCCCATTCCTGGCGAATGTAGGTCAGGACCGCGGCGATCTTGTCGTCGGACCAGTTGAAGCCACCGCCAGGCCCGAAGCCCGGCATCGCAGAGTTGAAATCGACGCCCGCCACTTTGATCGGGCCGGTGAGCCCGTGGAGCACGATGCGGACGAGGCGCTCATCCGAACCGGTGACCCACTCCGACTTCACCAGCGTCGGGAACGCGCCGGGCAAGCCAGCGCCGTTGGGCTGGTGGCAGGTGATGCAGGCACCGGGAATGGCATAGAGTTTCTTGCCGGCGACGACGGGATCAACCGGAACGGCGGCCGCACCGGCCTTGGGCGGGGTGCCGTATTCGTTGAAGACACGGGCATCAAACCAGCCCGAGAAACGGCCGAGATAGGTGCCGCCAAAAAAGATCATCCCGGAGAAAATGAAGAGCAGGGCAAGCGGGAGCAGGCGGTATTTGCCCTTCTCATCAGGCTGCTGGCCGAGGATCGGCTCGTGCGCGGCAAGCAGCTTCTCGTCGGAGACCGAAGCTTGGTCGGCGCGGGGATCGGGTTGGGAGGGCGTGCTCATTTCTTGGCCTCCGGAGCCTTGGCGATCGGCGCGAGGGGTTTGGCCTCGGGATAGTCGTAGGCGGTGCTGAGACTCAGCAGGTAGGCGACGAGGGCGCGGGCCCGCTCGGTGGGCACTGTCTCCGTGCCGCGGGCGGCGCCGGCCACCTTGACCGCTTTCGGGGAGGGCTCGCCGGCGATGGTCCGAGTTTCAAAAAGGAACTTGTAAGCCGGGTGCGTGGCGGAACCGCCGTGCAGCAGCGCGTAGAGCGCCTCGTCGCTCTTCTGGCGCGAGCCGAGATTGGCGAGGTCGGGGCCGAGCCGGGAGGCGCCCAGCTGCGGGCGCGCCTGGTGAATGTAGTCGCGGGCGACGCTTTGACGCTCGCCCCAGCCGCGGTCCTTGTCACTGCCGAAGCCCGGTCGACGCACCTGCTGCGTGTGGCAGGCGGCGCACCCAAGGTCAGCATACACCGCCTGGCCCCGGGCTGCGAGACCGCTGACGCGCTGCGGAAACGACCCACCCTCGGTATCGTCGTGATACGGGACGAGACGCCCAAGCTGGCCGTGCGCGCCGAGCACAAGGCCGGCGAAAGAAATCAGGAACGCCAGGAACAAGCCAGTGAAGAGGAGGGGGCCGTTTTTCATGACGCGGAACCCTCCTTGGCACTCTCGACCGCAAACAGCGCCGGCGGCGCCTCGGTCGACGTGCCGCAGCAGCAGGCAGAGCGGAGGAAATTGACGAGCAGCAGCAGATTTGCCGCGAGGAGGACGGCCTGCGCCGCCGTATGTGCGAGCAGCGACACCCGCATCTGATTGGCCATCTCGGCAAACGACACCTTGGGATCGAGGAGCGCCGACCCTTGGGAATTACCCGCGATCGCGAGTGCAAGCACAGCGCCCACGATTCCCGCAATCACGAGCACGCGGTGACCGCCGATCATGGCGCCCGACGCCCAGACGCGGTTGGTGAGGCGGGGCACGGCATAGTAGATGCCACCGAAGAACATCATTGAAATCGCGCCGTAGAGGCCGATTTCCCGGAGAGCCGGCTCCACCAGAGTGAACTGCGAACCCTCCGCCAGGCTGCGAAACGACGCTAGGAAATCGAGTCCGCCGAACAGCACGTAGGCGACAAAGCCGAAGCGCAGGAAACCTGCCCCCGTGCCCTCGGCACCCATGATGCCACGGCAGTTGATAACCAGCACGAGGTAGTGGAAAAGCAGGAGGGACCCCGCCACCACCGCCATCGTCGGAATCCATGCCGGCACGGGGCCACCGACCAAGTGGCGGCCACCGGTCCAGGCGCCGGCAAACAGCAGCGTCCAGAAACTCAGCGAAGCCCACTCGTAAGCCGGCAATGTGCGACCGGAGACTTTGGGCAGCACGTAGTGGAGCACCGCGAGCGCGAGCGGGGCCAGCCATAGCGTCCACATTGATTGGACGTGCCAGCCCGCCGCAATCGGCTGCACGACGCCGCGGACCGGCCACCAGAGCAGCACCGCCTGCGACGCCATCAGGAGCCACGGAAAGAGAAACAAAGCAGCCACCGCATACCACTGCGAGGCATACATCATGTCGGCGCGGCGGCCCGACCACGCGAGCACACCCGGTAGCGCGATGCACGCATACGCGAAGACCAGCAACGGCAGAACGTAGCGCGGAAGCTGGAGCAGGGTGAACGAGGTCATGTCACCCGTCGCGATGCCCACGAGTCCGGCCGCGATGCCCAAGTTCCAAAAAAGCGTGCCAGCCACGGCCCAATTGAGGCCGCGCAGCGGTTCACCGCCGAGCCGTCCGAGGATCCAGAGTGCGAGGCCCAGGCCCGCATTGGCGAGCCAGCCATAGACGAACGCCGTCTCGCGCAGCGCCTGCGCCCGGCCCGGGGTGAGGTAGGCGCAATCCGCGAGGAACTGGGGCGAATGAAGCTGGATCGCGGCGATGAGCGCGAGCACACCGCCCACGACGAGCCACAACAGGCCGGAGCCCAGCAGCAGCAGCAGCGGGCCGCGCGCCTGGGTGTCGATGGCGGTGACTTCAGCCGGGACGGCGTTGGTCGGGACGGTGGGCATCTCGGGAGGTCGGTTGCAGCCGGGTTATTTCTTGGCGCCGTATTTTTGCGCGGTCAGCTCCATCGCACGATCAATGGGCAGCTGGACGGTGCCGGCATTCTTGTCGATCCACGCGTAGCCCGTGGCTTGCTTGACCTCGGCGGCGCGGTGCTCGTCGAAGGCCTTGCGACGGCTGGCCGCGGTGGCGCGCCACGCCTGGTCCTTGGGGAGGTTCTCGGCGGCGGCGTTCTGCGGCGAAACCGAGGCGGGCTGGTAGGCCCAGCGGATCACGAGGAGGAACAGCGCGAACAGCGCGAGCACGAACACGACGGAGAACAGCGAGACCGGCCGCGCCGGCACGGGATGCGGATCACTCATGGTGCGTGAGGCTTTCGCCGATGCGCGGGTCGCGGATCGGGATGAGTTTTGCAGTCGGGAAGCTCCGGAGATACGACCAGACGCAGATGCCGCCGACTCCGATGACCGAAGTCGCCACCCAGAGCAAGTTGAGCGAGAAGAACGGCAAGGCGTCCTCGTGCGAGTCCTTCAGGGCCGGCAGAATGTTGTAGCAAAGGTCGATCAGGATCGTGGCCAGCATGCCGATGGCGATGCGACGGATGATATGCTTCGTGACCTTGAAACGGTAGGACAGCAGGAACCAAAACGGGATGAAGAAGTGGCCGAACAGGATCACGAGGCCCACATACCACCATTGATTGGTCGAGCCATCGTGGTTCAGCTCGCGGAGGTTATACCAGAAGGTCTCCTCGGGCACGTTGGCGTTCCAGATGAGGAAATACTGCGAGAAAGTCACGTAGGCCCAGAAGACCGTGAAAGCCAGCATCAGCATGCCAATCGAGTGAAAGTGGTTCGTGTTGAGCACGCCCTTGTAGTCACCGCGATTCCAGAGCCACACCATGATGATGACGCCGATGCAGAGCGCGGCGCGCGCGCAGTTGGCGAAGAACCACACGCCATACATCGTGGAGAACCAGTGGTATTCGAGCGACTTGATCCAAAAGATGGCCGCGGCGGTGAGTGTGAGCGCCCCAATCGGGAGGCCAAAGGCCGCTGTCTTGCGGCTCATGAACGTCCATTTCAGATCACCGTCAGAATCCTGCGTGAAGGAGGCCTTCCGCAGGCGGGCCGAGAGCCACATCCAGAGGAGGAAGAAGCCAATCGTGCCCCCGACCAAGGCGCCCTTGTTGAGGAAGCCGGCCTTTTTGATGTAGAGCGGGTCGTGGCCGACGGTGTGGCCGCCGTGGATCACGGTCTCTGGATTCATCCACGACCAGACCAAGCCACCGCCATCGACGAAGCACAGCGCGAGCAACGGCACAAACAGGACCAGCAGCCACTTGAAGGCGGACAGCCCGTGCTCGAACTGCCGGCGCAGAACCGTCGACCAAGAAGCATCGAATATGTGGTGGATGAGCACGAGCATCAGCATGCCGATCGCAATGGCCGTCCAAAACGTGAGGCCGACGAGGTAGCTCAACGCCACGTGCGTGACTCCCGAGAGGAGCACACCGGCAAACGTAATCGCGATGCCGACAATGCCCACGACGAGGGCTTTGTTCGCCGAGGCGTCGGCGGACTCAACCGGCAGGGCCGCGGGGGCGGTGGCAGCTTGGGAACTCATGGGAGGCCGAGGGTCTGTTTCGCTGTCGCGTCAGTCACGTCCGCCGCCACCCCTTGCTGGGCGCGCTGGAGGGCGCGCACATAGGCGATGACCGCCCAGCGGTCCTCCGGCGCGATTTTGTCGGCGTAGCCCTGCATGGTGTTCTTGCCGTTGGCGATGGTGTTGTAGATTTCGCCCTCGGGCATCGTGCGGATCCGCGGGTCATGGAAAGTGGGCGTCGCCCCCATGCCATATTTCTTGGTGATACCATTGCCGTCCCCCAACACGCCGTGGCAAGGCGTGCAGTAAATCTGGAACTGCCCCTGGCCGCGGCGGATGAAATCGAGGTCAACCTTGCCCGCGAGCACCGCCGGGAAGCCCGCGGCAAACGCGCCCGCGGCGTTCTTGCCGTGGTGCAGGTGATCATCGTCGCGCAGCATACCGCGGGCGACGGTCCGCGGGACCGGCATCCGGTCCGCACGGCCATCAGCGAAGAAGGCGCTCTCCGACTGCGGACGAAGCTTGGGCTGGTATTTCATGCCCGGGAAAATCCACTCGGGGAAAACATCGAGCGGCGGGGCGGTGAACTTCGTCTCGCGGAAGCCGAGCACGGACACCGTGAGCACGCAGACGAAGAGGGTGATGAGGTAGACGTGGCGCATGGGCTCAGGGCTCCAGCTCCGTGACGGAGGCGCCGCCGATTTTCTCGAGGAGCGCCTTGGTGTTGGCGACGTTAAACCGCGGATCGCGCGCCTCGATAACGATGAAGAACGTGTCGTCCATGCCGCGCACGATGTGGTCGTATTTCAGCACGGGATGGTAGTGCCGCGGCAGGCCGTTCAGCAGGAGCATGCCGCCGATGGTCGCAAAGGCGGTGAACAGAATCGTGAGCTCGTAGCTCACGGGGAAGGCGAACATCGGGCTGAAGAGCGGCTTGCCACCGACAATCAGCGGGTAATCGATCTGGCCGGTCCACCAGATCATCGTCATGCCGGTGATGAAGCCGGTGATGCCGCCGGCGAGCGAGATGCGCGGGACGATCGAGCGCTTGAGGCCCATCGCCTTGTCGAGGCCGTGGACCGGAAAGGGCGTGATGCAGTCCCAGTGGCGGTAGCCGGCGTCGCGCACCTGCTCCGCCGCGTGGTAGAGATCGGGCGCCGTCTTGAAGGTGGCGATGAGGCCGTAAGGTTGGACAGCCATGGCGATCAGTGCTTCGGTTCCGCGTGACCGTGGCCGCCGTGGACGTCAGCTTGCGGCGTGACGGCCTTCAGCTCCGCCATCGGCATGACCGGGAGGAAGCGGATGAAGAGGAGGAACAGGACCGAGAACACGCCGAAGGTCCCGAAAAAGGTGAAGATTTCCACGATGCTAGGCGAGTAGTAGCCCCAGCTCGACGGCAGGAAGTCGCGGGCCAGCGATGTCACGATGATGACAAAGCGCTCGAACCACATGCCGACGTTGACGAAGATCGAGAGGATCCAGACGAGGGATGTGTTCTCGCGGATCTTTTTGAACCAGAAAAACTGCGGCGTGATCACGTTGCACCCGATCATGATCCAGTAGGCCCAGGCGTAGTGGCCAAAGGCGCGGTTGATGAACGCGAAGCCCTCATACGGGTTCGCGCCATACCACGCGATGAAGAACTCCATGCCGTAGGCGTAGCCTACGATGGTGCCGGTCGCCAACGTGATCTTGCACATGCAGTCGATGTGATACTGCGTGATCAAATCCTGCAGGCCGTAGATCGCGCGCAGCGGGAGCATGAGCGTAAGCACCATGCCGAAGCCGGAGAAAATGGCGCCCGCCACGAAATACGGCGGGAAGATCGTCGTGTGCCAGCCGGGAAGCAGCGACACCGCGAAGTCAAACGAGACGATGGTATGCACCGAGAGCACCAGCGGCGTCGAGATGCCGGCGAGGATGATATAGGCCATCTCGTAGTTGCTCCAGTGGCGGTTGGAACCGCGCCAGCCGAGGGCAAACAGGCCGTAGAGGAACGAGCGGACCTTGTTGCCCGCCACGAAGAACCGGTCGCGGAGCACCGCGAGGTCCGGCAACAGGCCGACATACCAGAACAGCACCGAGACCGTGCCGTAGGTCGAGACCGCGAACACGTCCCACTCCAGCGGGGAGCGGAAATTCTGCCAGATGACGTTCGAGTTCGGGATCGGGAAGAGATACCAAGCATACCACACGCGGCCGACGTGGAAGACCGGGAAAATCGCGGCGCATACGACCGCGAAGATCGTCATGGCCTCGGCGGCGCGGTTGATTGAAGTGCGCCATTTCTGGCGAAGGAGGCACAAGATCGCGGAGATGAGGGTGCCCGCGTGGCCGATGCCGATCCAGAAGACGAAGTTGACGATGTCCCACGCCCAGTTGACCGGGTTGGCGTGACCCCAGACACCGACGCCCGTGATGACGAGGTAGGTGATGCCCGCGACCGTGAAGGAGGCCACGAAGCAGGCGAGGATGAAGCAGACCCACCACCATGTGGGTGTCTTGCCCTCGATGATGCCGCAGATCTTTTCGGTGATCCAGGAGAAGGAACGGTCGTTCTCCACGAGGGTCGCGCGCGGCAGGTGCGCGGGCTTGACCTCGGCGAGAATCGCGGGGGCTGCGGACGTATGTTCGGGTGCGTGGCCCATCTTAGTGCCCGCCTTTCTTCGTGGCGCCGGGCGCCGGGTGGTCGTGGCCGCCGTGGCCATGCACCTGCGGCACGTTCTTGCGATCGTATTCCGTGCGGCTGTGAGGCAGCGCCTTGTAGTCCGGCATCTTCGGGTTCGGGTTGCGAAGCTTGCCGGAATAGGTCGTGCGCGGGCGGATGTTGAGGTAGCCGAGCACGGCGTAATCCTGCTCCCGGGCCTTGGCCTTGGAGACGGCGCTGTTGGGATCGAGGATGTCGCCGAAGGTGATCGCGCCGACGGGGCAGGTCTGCTCGCAGGCGACCTTGATGGTGCCATCCGGGACCTTGACGTCGCCCGGCTTGCCCTCGCGCGCCATCTTCACCTTGTGCTGGATCTTGCCGTTCTGGACGCGCTGCACGCAGTAGGTGCACTTCTCCATGACGCCGCGCATGCGCACGGTGACCTCGGGGTTCTTCGCCATCTTGACGAGTTCCGGGGTGCCGAATTCGGCGAGCTGGCCGAGGTAGAGCTCGTCGAGCTTGCGCTGGTTCCAGTCGAAGAAATTGAAGCGCCTGACCTTATACGGGCAGTTGTTCGCGCAATAGCGGGTGCCGATGCAGCGGTTGTAGGCCATCGTGTTGAGGCCCTCGTCATCGTGCACGGTGGCGTTGACGGGGCACACCGTCTCGCAGGGGGCGAGCTCGCAGTGGACGCACGTCATCGGCTGGAGCGAAATCTGGGGCTCCTCGGGGAGGTCGCGGTTGCCGCTCTTCTCGCCGCCGAAAAGATCAGCCATCGCGCGATCATCGATGGTGCCGTCGGAGTAATAGCGGTCGATGCGGATCCAATGCATCTCGCGGCCGCGCAAGACCTGCTCCTTGCCGACGATCGGGATGTTGTTCTCGGCCTGGCAGGCGACGACGCAGGCGTTGCAGCCGATGCAGGTATTGAGATCGATCGACATGCCCCATTGGTGGTGGCCGTCGAACTTGGGCGTGGAGTAGAGGGAGTTGCCGCGCGGGATGAGGGTGGCGCGCTCCTGCGGCGTCATCTTCTCGCCGACCTTGCCGATGTTGCTCGGCGCATGGGACTCCATGCCGATGGTGTTAACGTAAGCCGGGTTTTCCTGATAGCTGTTGGCGCCCTCGAAGTTGGCCTCGCGGATGATGTCGCGGCCTTCCATCGACCAGTGCTCCTGCGTGTTCGCGAGGAGGCGCCGCTCGCCGGTGGCGGTGAGGGTCGCGCCGGTGGCGGTGTGCAGGCCGTCACTGGCCCGGGCGAGATACGCATTGAAGCCAGCTCCCTTGCCGACGTTGCCCGTGACGGTGCGGCCGTAGCCGAGCGGGACAATGACGGTGTAGTTGGCGAGGCCGGGCTGAATGTGAACGGGGCCGCGAACCTTGCGGTTGCCGACGGTCAGCTCGAAAACGGGGGCGTTTTCCTTGCCCATCGTGAACTCGGCCTCCTCGGCGCGAGCCACTTGGATCATCGAGCCGCTGTGCTTTACGCCGAGGTCGCGGGCGAGGCGCGGGCTGATGAGAATCGCGTTGTCCCAGGAAATCTTCGTGATCGGATCCGGGCACTCCTGCAACCAGCCGTTGTTGGCGTAGCGACCGTCGTCGACGCGGTGGTCGGCCACAAAGCGGACTTCGAGGTTGCCGGCGCTGAGTTGCACGGCCGGCTTGGGCGAACCGAGCAGCTGCTTCACGCCGCCGAAATTGAAACGCACTGTCACGGGCCGCGGCGCCGAGCGCGCGAGCAAGCCGTCATGGAGGAAGCGCGCCATCGTCTTCTCGGTGTTGGCGCCGGCCCCGGCGAGCCCGGTGATCGTAGCGGCGACGAGCGCGTAGGGATCCGTGTTCCGGTCGCCCGCGAGGCGGGCGAGGATCTCGAGGTCGGTGAGGCCGCCGAAAAGCGGCAGGATCATGGGCTGCACGGGCACAACCGTGCCGTCCTGCGTGCGGGCATCGCCCCATGATTCGAGGTAATGCGCGCGGAGGATCTGCGTGGTCGCCGGGGTGTTCGCCGCCGAGGTCTCGTCGACGTAGTAACCGACGCGGACGACCTCCGGCACGGCTTTCTGCAAATTGGCCCAGTCGAGATCGGCCGGGGCATTGTAGGCGGGATTGCCACCGAGGACCACGAGGGTCTTGACGGCGCCGCCCTTGATGGCGGTCGCGAGCGCCGAGATCGTGGAGACGCCCGGCGTGGTCTCGGCGGGAACGAACTCAACGGTCTGACCAATTGCACCGATGGCGGCATTGATACCGTGGACCACCGCATGGACCTCCGCGGGGAGGTGAGCGCCCGCGACGACGAGAGCCTGACCCTTGTGCGCGAGGAGGTCGTTGGCACACTCGTTGATCCAAGGCGACGCGATGTCAGCCCCCACGGTATGCTTGGAGAGTTCCTCCAGGACCCCCTGCATCGTCGCCGCCGCGAGCCGCGCGGCAAACGACAGCATGTGGCTCGTCGCGAGGCGCAGGCGGTGATCGGCCATGCTGCCGGTGAGCGTGAGCCCGCTCTCAACGGCGTAGAGCCGGTTCATCGGATCGCCCTTTTTCGTGACGCGGCGCCCGGCCGAGAAACCCCGCGCGTGCGCGAGGCTGCCGGCCTCGCCTTGGAGGAAATCCGCGTCGATCGAGACGATGCGCTTGGCCTTGGCGAAATGGTAGATCGGGCGGACCGCGGCGCCGAACGCCGCCTGCGCAGCGGCTACCGGAGCCTCGTCGGCCACGGGCTCATACTCGGCCCAAACGGAACGCGGGAACTTGGCGCGCAGGGCCGCGACCAACCGGCGGCGCGTCGGCGACGACGACTCCTCCGCGAGAAACGCCAATCCCGCGCCCTGCGTGGCGGCGTGGTTCTGCGCGATCGAGGCGAGCAGTTGATCGACTTGCTCACGGGTGATCGGGGCCCCGGCCTTGGTGTGGGCGGTGGCGCGCTCGGGATCGTAGAGCTCGAGGATGGAAGCCTGCGCGGCAAGCGACGCGGAGCCGCCGTGCGCCTCGTAGGTCGGGTTGCCCTCAAGTTTCGTCGGACGGCCCTGATGGGTCTCGGCGAGCAGCGGCACGGCCCATTTGCGCACCGGCATCGCGGTCGCGTAGTAGGAGGGCAGGCCGGGCACGACGCCCTCGACGGACTTGCCGTAGGGCAAAATGAATTTTTCCGGCCGCCGGCAGCCCGCTACGCCCACGCCGCCGAGCGCGAACGAGGCCGCCATGATTTTCATGAAGTGGCGCCGGTCCACGCCATCGAGCGTGTCCGCACCCTCGGGAAACTCGCGCTCAAGCTGCGCCCGGAAGCCCGGCGTCGCCGCGGCCTCGTCAAGGCTGCGCCAGTAGCGCGGGCCGGTGAGCTGCTCGCGCTCGGAGGGAGCGGGGTGTTCGAATTTGCGTTTCATCGGTGGCAGCCCGAGCAGCTCTGGGGAGGCATCACTTTCCAGTCGTGGACAAAGCCGGCGGCCTTCTTCGCGCCGTCGGCACCCTGATCGGCGAGGCGCGGGGAGTTCAGGTTGAACACATCCTTCGGATCACGGAGACGTGCAGCCGGGTCGCGGTGGCACTCGATGCAGAACGCCATGCTCAGCGGCTTCGTGTGCGAGACGACGTCCATCTCGTTCACCTTGCCGTGGCACTCGACGCAGGAAACACCGCGGTTCACATGGGCGGCGTGGTTGAAATAGGCGTAATCAGGGGTGGTGTGAATCCAGACCCACGGCACCGGCGTGCCTTTTTCCGCGCTCTCGCGAACCGGCGCGAGCAGCGGGCTGTTGGCCTTCACCACGCTGTGGCAGTTCATGCAGGTCTGCGCGGTCGGGATGTTGGAGTGGCCGGATTTGTCGACGTTCGAATGGCAGTAGCGGCAATCGAGGCCAACCTCCTGCACGTGCTTCGCATGGCTGAACGGCACCGGCTGCACCGGCGCGTAGCCCACGCGGGTGTATTTCGGCGTCATGTAGTAGGTGACGCCCGCCGTCGCGATGCCCGCCAGCACCACCAGATAAACCACGATCTGGAAGGGAAGCGTGTTGGCCGACTTCGGGAACAGTTTCGACATGAGCGGTGAAGGGGAACCGGCGGGCCCGTCAGTTCAAGTCCCGGCGGGCGACCGCGCGGGAATCACCCCGGACGACGATCGCACGGGCCGGACGCGCCCCGCGGGCGGAGACCTGTGTGTTCGCGAGGGCCTTCGGCAGCACACTGGCCGCCGCGGCGGCACCGAGCAGCTTGGCGAAGAACTGTTTTCGCGAGGGTGTTTGGATCACGGGAAGCGGGAGGAAGAAACCGGAATAGCGACCGAAAGAAGGCGGCGGCCTTTCGCTTGTAAACCCTTTTTTCCGCGCATGCATCGACGCGCGTGGAAATTAGACCGTGCGCCGCGTGTCAGCGGCTGCGCTTATCGCGCTCGATTCGCCTCAGACAAAGACCCCGTCGCGCATCGCCCGCGTGAAGTCGCAGCGCTGCGCGATCTCGGGGTTGTGCGTCACGAGCACGACGGCCTGGCCCTGCTCCTTGGCGAGCCGCGTGAGCAGATCGAAAACCAAGGCCGAGTTCTTGGCGTCGAGATTTCCCGTCGGTTCGTCCGCCAGCAGGATGGCGGGCTCGTTGGCGAGGGCGCGCGCGACCGCCACGCGCTGCTGCTCACCGCCAGAGAGCTGCGTGCCGAGGCGGTGGGTCTTGGCACCGAGGCCGACGGACTCGAGGAGCGCGTGGGCGCGGGCCTTCATGGCGTCGGGCGCGAGGCGGCCGAGCTTGCGCATCGGCATCATCACGTTTTCCAGCGCGCTGAACTCGAGCATCAGGAAGTGAAACTGAAAAACGAAGCCGATGTGCGCCCCGCGCGCCGCGGTGCGGGCGGCGTCGTCGCTGTTGGACATCACCGCGCCATTAATCTCGATCTGGCCGTCGTCGGGCTGGTCGAGCAGGCCGAGCAGGTAAAGCAGCGTGCTCTTGCCGCAACCCGAGGGTCCGACGATTGCGACCACCTCGCCGCGCCTCGCCTCGAACGACACGCCCTTCAGCACATGCACCCTGCCCTCGCCCACGCCGAGGTAGCGGTGGAGGCCCGTGCAACGCAGCGCGATGCCGGAGGCGGGAGAAGGGAGAAGGGAGAAAGGAGAAGGCATCGATCAGCCGAAATCTTTGCGCCGGACTTCCATCAAGCGCGCGATGCGCTTCGATAGGCGCTTCGCATCGGCGACAAGAGCGGACGCCGCCTCGCTTGAAAGCAACTTCACTCTCACCGCGAGATGCGCTTGAGAGCGCACTTCGCCGCACGAGCCGCGCGCGATGTCGAGGAACCGGATGAACTCGGCGCTGGAGCTGCGCTCGTAACCCTCGGCAATGTTATTCGAAACCGACGCCGCCGCGGATCGGATTTGGCCGCGAAACTCGAAATCCGTGCAGCCGCGAAACAGCTCATAGACTTTCGCCCCTAGCTCGATCGCATCCTGCCAGACTTCCAGGTTCTCAAACGTGTCGTCGTCATTCGTGCTCATGGGTTTGTTGCTTTCTCCTTTCTCCCTGCTCCCTTCTCCCACGCGCAGCGCTACTGCGCCGTGCCGCGGACGATGTCGCCCGGCTCGAGCCGCGCCGCGCGGCGCGCGGGAATGAGGCTCGCGACCATCACCATGACGACGGCGGTCGCGATCGCGGCGAGGTAGTGGTCGCCATCCCGGACCACAAGGAAGTGATCCGCCTTGAAGATGCCCGTGATCCGCAGCGGCACCCGCTCGACGAGCCACGTGACGATCCAGCCGAAGAGCGCGCCCAGGACCGAGCCGATCGCGAGCACGATGCCCGCCTGCCAGAGGAAAATTCGCGTGATGTCGCGGCGCTCGTAGCCCATCGAGCGCAGGATCGCGATGTCCTTGGTCTTCTCGAGGACGATCATCGCGAGGGTGTTGAACATCGCGAGGCTCGCGATCAGCGTGAACACCGAGACCGTGATGCCCGTCGAGATGCGCAGCGCGCGAAAGACATCGAGCCACGTCTTCTCGCGCTCCTGCCAGGGTTTCGCGCCGTGCTTCAGGATTTCCTCCATGCGCCGCGCGTCGAGCGGCGCGCGCGCCGGATCGTGCAGGCTGATTTGGAGGAAGCTCGCGCCCGAGGGCCGCCGCAGCAGCGAGCGCGCCTCGGGCAGGAGCACGTAGAGGTTGGTCTTGTCCACCTCACGGTAGCCGGTCTCGAAGATCGCGGAGACCTTGAGCCGCCGCGCCTGGCCGCGCGCGGCGACGGAAACGGAATCACCGACCGTGAGTTGGAGCCGATCCGCGAGCACGCGGCCCACGAGCGCTCCGCCCGTGGCGCTGCGGAAATTCTCCAGCTCGCCGGCCACAATCTGCTCCGCGAGGCGGGAGACGCGCACATGATCCTCGAGGTTGATGCCCAGGACCTGGGCGTCCTCCGTCTTGAACGCGCTCGTGAGCTGCACGTTGCCGCGCACGACGGCGGAGACGCCGCGCACGTTGGGGAACTCGCGCACCGCGTCGGCAATCCGCTGCGGCTCCTCGACGCCCTCGATGTATTTCACGCCCTCGCGGTTCGCGATGTAGAAGTCGTCCGACCCCGCGGCCGCCATGCTCGTCATCGTCTCCTGAATCCGATCCTCGATCCGGATGGCGCCGTTGATGCCGAGGATGGTGCGGGTGAAGAATTCCTCGAACCCGCTCGTGGTCGCCTGCGTGACGATGAAGAGCCCGACGCCGAGCACGGTGCAGGCGAGGCTCATGATCATCGCGCGCTTCTTCGCCGTGAGGAAGCGGAACGCGATGCGGAGGTTGGGCGAAATCACGGCGGAACGGCGCGCGGGCGCGCGTCAGGGCACGACCTCGGTGCGCACGCGCTGGCCGTCGCGGAAATTCTCCACGTCGTCGAGGATCACCGCCTCGCCCTCCGCGATGCCCTGGCGCACCTCGAGCTTGTTGAGCGCCACGTAGCCGACCTCAAGCTCGCGGCGCTGCACGCGGCCGCCCTGCACGACGAAAGCCCGGTTGCCGGCGAAGAGCGCGCGGCGCGGGATGGTCACGGCGCCGGGCCGCGAGTCGATCGTGATGGTGACTTCGCCCGTGCTGAACGGCTTGAGCAGCTCGGGATCCACCTTCACCTGGAGGTGGATGGTGAAACGCTGCGCCTCGTCGGCGGTGGGCAGCAGCTCGGAGACCGTCGCATCGTAGGTCTGGCCGCCGTAGGTGAGCAGCCGCAGGCGCGCCGCCTGCCCCACCCGCACGCGGCCGAAGCTCTCCTCGCCGATTTTGGCGGCGACGACCCGGTCGCGCGAGATGACGGTCACCAACGTCTGGCCCGCGGTCACGAGCGCGCCCTCCCACGTGAGCGCCCCCTCGATCGTGCCGTCGATCGGGGCGCGGATCTGCATCTTGTCGCGGAGCACGCCAAAATCCTCCATCGCCACCTTGAAGTCGGCGTCGGCCTTCTTGTCGTCGAACTCGGTCAGCTGGAATTTCGCATCGATCGCATCGACGGCGCGCTGGAGCTCACTCACCTGCTCGTCGGTGGCGGAGCCCAGGCGGAGCAGGCGTTTAGCAGTCTCAAGTTTCTGGAGGGCGACTTTTCTATCCGTGTTGCTGTCGAGGATCATCCTGGCCCGGGCCTTGTCGTTGTCGTATTTGCGCCGGGCCTCGGCTTGCTGGCGGTCGATTTCCTTGGTGTCGAGGCTCACGAGCACATCGCCTTTCTTGAAATGTGTGCCGGGCTTGATGTTCGTGGATAGGACAATGCCGGGCACCTGAATCTTCAGATCCCGCACCCCGCGATCGGCAAAGATCGTCACGCTGCCGGTCACGGCGTCCACCGCGGTGTCACGGGTGGCGAGCTTCACGCGCGCGGTGGCCTGGAGGTTCTGGAACGCAAAGTAGCCGCCGGCGGCGAGCAGCACGAGGACGACGCCGAGAACCGGGAGGACGCGGCCGTTATTATTTTTCGCGGGCATGGCGGGCGGAGAGAACGTTGAACAGCGGATCGTCGCCGGCGAGCGCAACAAACTCGCTCCAGCGGCCGAGCAGCGCGGCGCGGGCCGCGAGGGTGCCGACCTCGGCCTGAAGAATCCCGAGCTGGGCGCGATCGACGTCGCCTTGCGCCACGTTGCCAAGGCGGGCCTCGTCGGCGAGGAGCTTCCGGCCTTCCGTCGCGATGCCGCGCCGGATGTCGCTGATCTCGACCTGCTCGGCGTCGAGGCGGAGGCTGCGCTCGAGGGCCTGCGCGTCGCGCTGGATTTCGTCCATGCGCGCGGCGAGCGTGCGCTCGGCGAATCGCTTGGAGGCGAGGGCCTCGCGCGTCGCGCCCTTGGTGGCGAACCCGTCGAAGATATTCCACTGGGCGTTGATGCTCACGGAGCGGCGCTGGATGCCCTGCTGGTTGACCGTGGCGCCGTTGACATCGGTGGAGTTCTCGAGGCTCACGCCGGCGCCGACGGAGAATTTCGGGAGCAGCCGCACCTTCTCGATCCGATGGCGGCGCAGCGCCTCCTGCACGGCGAGCTCATGGATTTCGTAGTCGAGCGTGCCCTTGGCGCCGTCGCGGAGCAGCGCGGCGGTCAGGGCTGCGGCGAGCGCGGGGGAGAACACGGGCGCCGGGATGTCGGCGGGCACGGCGCCCTCCGGCAACTCGGCCAGCCCGGCGAGCCGCGCGAAACGCGAGCGGTTGGCCGCAAACTCCGCCTCGGCCCGCTCGGCCTCGAGCGCGGCTTCGCGCACCCGCAGGCGCTCGCCCTCGAGCACGGCGGCGGAGACACCGCCTGTTTCCTTTCGCTCCGCGAGCACGCCGAGCTCGGCGCGCTGGAGCCGGAGCGACTCGCGCGCGTGGTGGAGGCGGGCCTTTTCCACGATGAGCGCCAGGTAGGCCTTGCGGAGGAGCACGCACAGGGCGCGGAAGGCCACGTCGAACTTGCGCTGCTCAATCCCGAGCCGGAAGCGCGCGGCCTCCGCTTGGTTCTTGAGGGCGCCCCAATGGAAGAGCGCCTGGTTCACGGACGCGTTGTAGAAAAACCCGGTCGCCCGGCTCTGCGAGCTGTTGGCGCTGGAGATGGAGGTGTCGTTGCTCGCGTAGTTGAGCTGGCCGCTCACGCCCGGCAACCGGGCCGAATCCGCGATGATCACCTGCGCCTCCTGCGCGGCGCGGCGGAATTCCGCCTCGACGAGCAGGGGCGAGCGCTCGAATGCCGCCTCCAGGATCGCCCGCAGCGCCGGCAATTGGTCCTCGGGCATCGTGCCCGCGACCTCACCCCCCTGCCCGCGCGCATCGGCGAGCGGAAACAAGGGCAGGAGCGCGAACGCGAAACGCGACCACGCGCGCGGGAACCGGAGGCCAGGCGACACCATGAACGAGGCGAAAAGTTGGAGGGCCAGAGCGCCGCGAACCGGGGGCGATTGCAACCCATAAGTCTTGAGGCTCGACGCCGGCGCGCACCGCGTTGAAAAACTCCGGCGCCTCGCGCCCGCCGAACTCATGCCGTCACCGCTCTCCGCCCTCGCCCGCGAACACCTCGACCGCGTCCGCGCGTTCTACGACGAGGCGCCAACGGAGCCGCAGGCCGGCGCCCGCGCCTACCGCGCGCTGCTCGCGCACTACTACAACCTGCTGATCCCGCCGGACGCCAGCGTGCTCGAGATCGGCTGCGGCTCCGGCACCCTGCTCGGCGCCGTGCGCGCGCGGAAAAAAACCGGCATCGATCTCTCGCCCGCGCAAGTCGCGGCGGCGCGGTGCAACGTGCCGGACGCGGAGTTCCACGTGCAGGCGGGCGAGCTGCTTGAGCTGGCGGAGAAGTTCGACGTCATCATCGTCTCGGACACGCTGAACCTGGCCGCCGATGTGCAGCGACTGCTCGAGCGCCTGCACACCGTGGCGCACGCCGACACGCGGTTGATCCTCAATTTCCAAAATACCCTCTGGCGTCCCTTGCTTTCCATTGCGCGCGGAATCGGGCTGAAGGCGCGGCAGCCGCAGAACAGCTGGCTCGCGTCGTCGGACCTGCGCAACCTCCTCCGCCTCGCCGGCTGGACGCCGGTCACCCGCCAGAGCCGCATCCTCGTGCCGTTCGATTTGTTTGGCATCGGATCACTCGTGAACCGATGTCTCGCGCCGTTTTTCCAGTGGTTCTGCCTCACCGTGTTCTTCGTCGCCCGCCGCGGGCGGACGCCGCTGGCCAAGCCCGCGACGGTCTCGGTGATCATCCCGGCGCGCAACGAGGCGGGCAACATCCCCGCCGCCGTCGCGCGCACGCCGGAGATGGGTGCGGGCACGGAGCTGATTTTTGTCGAGGGCCATTCCCGCGACAACACGTGGGCCGAGATCCAGCGCGTCGCCGCCGGCAATCCCCAGCGGAAAATCAAAATCCTCCAGCAGACCGGCAAGGGCAAGGGCGATGCCGTGCGCGCGGGCTTCGCTGTCGCCACCGGCGACATCCTCATGATCCTCGACGCCGATCTCACGATGCCGCCGGAGGAACTGCCCAAGTTCCACGACGTGATTGCGAGCGGCGGCGCGGAGTTCGCCAACGGCGTCCGCCTCGTCTATCCGATGGACGAAAAGGCCATGCAGTTCCTGAACCTCTGCGCGAACAAGGCCTTCGGCCTCATCTTCACCTGGCTCCTCGGCCAGCCGGTGAAGGACACGCTCTGCGGCACCAAGGTGCTCACGCGCGCGCACTACGAGCGCATCGCGGCGAACCGCGCGTATTTCGGCGACTTCGATCCCTTCGGCGACTTCGACCTGCTCTTCGGCGCCGCCAAGCTGAACCTGAAGATCGCCGACGTGCCGATTCGCTACCGCGAGCGCACCTACGGCACGACCAACATCCAGCGCTGGAAGCACGGGTGGCTGCTGCTGCGCATGGTGCTCTTCGCGGCGCGGAAGCTGAAGTTCGTGTGAGATGAAAGTCCCAATCCTTGAGCTGAAGCCAGCCTACGACGAGCTGCGCAACGACCTCGATGCCGCCTATCGCCGCGTGATGGAGTCGGGCTGGCTGCTGCTGGGAAAAGAGCTTGAGGCCTTCGAGGCGGAATATGCCGCGAGCATCGGCGTGAGACATTGCGTCGGCGTGGCCAACGGCCTTGAGGCGATGCAGCTCGTGCTGATGGCGCGCGGCATCGGCCCCGGCGACGAGGTGATCGTGCCCTCGCACGGCTACATCGCCACGTGGCTCGCCGTCACGCACGTCGGCGCGAAGCCGATCCCCTGCGAATCCGATCCGCAGACCTACAATCTCGACCCCAACCGGATCGAAACGCTGATCACGCCGCGCACGAAAGCGATCCTGCCGATCCACCTCTACGGCCAGACGGCCGACATGCCGGCCATCAACGCGATCGCGGCGAAGCACGGGCTTTTTGTGCTCGAGGACGCGGCGCAATCGCACGGGGCTCGTTGCCATGGGGGGCAAGCGGGCGCGCTCGGGCACGCGGCGGGCGTGAGTTTTTATCCGAGCAAAAATCTCGGCGCGATGGCCGACGCCGGAGCGGTGACCACCCATGACGATGCGCTCGCGGAGAAACTCCGCCACCTGCGCAACTACGGATCGAAGATCCGCTACCAAAACGACTATCCCGGCATGAACTCTCGGCTGAGCGAATTGCAGGCAGCGTTCCTGCGCGCGAAGCTGCCGAAGCTCGCCGAGTGGAACGCGCGGCGCGCATTGCTCGCGCGGGACTATTTCGACCGCCTGCGCGGCATCGGCGATCTCGTGCTGCCGCACGTGCCGGCGTGGGCGGAGCCGGTGTGGCACCTGTTCGTCGTGCGCACGGCGCGGCGTGAGTCGCTGCAGAAGCACCTCGCCGCCGCGGGCGTAGGAACGCAGATCCACTACCCCGTGCCGCCCCACCTATCGCGCGCGTATGCAGACGCGGGTTGGAAACACGGGGATTTCCCCCTTGCGGAGAAACTAGCCGGCGAAGTGCTGAGCCTGCCCATCGGCCCGCATATTTCGCGCGAACAGGTCGCGCATGTGTGCGCGAGTGTGCGGGGGTTTTTTACCCAGGCATGAACGCGAAGGCGGCCGAGTGCATCGTCTTCAAGCCGGCGGCCCTGTTGCCGGACGCCTGGGGGAGTTTCCCGGCGCACGGGCCGGTGCGATGCTTCAACCCCGGCTTGTTGCGTGACGGCAACGGCTGGATCCTCGCCTACCGCGTCGTCGGCCCGGATGGATTGCGGCGCATCGCGCTGTGCCGGCTCGACGCGGCGTTTCGCATCGTCGCAGGCTCGGCGCTGCCGCTGACGGACCGCGTGCGATTTCGCCGCGGCACCGAGATGCCCGAAGTCGCGACCAAGTGGTTCGCCGATCCGCGGCTCTACCGATTCGGCGGCCAAGTCTTCGTCTATTGGAACTCCGGGTGGCACGAGCCGCGCAACCACCAGTTCCTGCAGGAACTCGACGCCACTACGCTCGTCCCGCGCGGCCACCCGCGCGAGCTGCTGCTCCGTGGCGAGCGCCAGAAATTGGAGAAAAACTGGACGCTCTTTGCCGGCGCCGGCAACCGCTTGCACGCACTCTACTCCATCACGCCGCACCGCGTGCTGGAGCTGTCCGTCGCCGGCGACGGTGACATCGTGTGCGAGGAGATCGCGCGCTGTGAGTGGACGCCGGCGGAATATCCGGCATGCCACGGCGGGCTGCGAGGCGGCGCACCTCCGGTCGAGTCCGAGGGGAAACTGTGGGTGTTCGGCCACTCGGTGCACGACGGCGCCGACGGCTACCGCTACGCCGCGGTGGCGTATGCGTGCGAGGCGACGCGGCCGTTTGCGCCGGCGCTCCAACCGGTGCAGCCGCTGGCCCTGGGCAACCCGTTTGGCACGCAGCGGGCGCACGGCCGGCTCAATCCGGCGGTCGACGAGGTAATTTACCCTTGTGGCGCGGCGCGCGACGGCGCTCGCTGGGTGGTGAGCCATGGGATCAACGACGAGCATTGCGCCATCTCCCTCGTGGACCACACCGTGGTGCTCGCGACGGTGCGCCCATTTGCGACGGGGAGATAGCCGGGCATGAGCGCGCTACTGCACAACCTCGTCATCGATCCTGTGCGCATGGTCGCAGGGCTGTGGTCCCGCCGCGATCTGATCGCCCAGTTCACGCGGCGAAGCATCGAGTTGCGGCACCGCGGGAGCCGGCTTGGGGCGTTTTGGGCGCTCATAAATCCGCTGTCGATGCTGGCGCTATACTATGTTCTGTTCGGTGTGATTTTCGGCACGAGGTTCAATGTGCTCACAGGGGAGACTGCGTTCGACGTGCTATTGGCGATGTATCTGGGGCTGAGCCTATTTCACGCCTTCTCCGAGACAATCTCGGTGGCGCCGGGGTTAATCGTCGCGAACCCGAATTTTGTGAAGAAGGTCGTCTTCCCGCTGGAAGTGCTGCCCGTCGCGCAGATCGGGGCAGCGGCTTTTCATTTGGTCGTCGGGCTCGGACTCGTGCTGATCGGAAGTTGCTTCGGCACCGCGGGGCTCAGCTGGTCGGCCCTGTGGCTGCCCGTGCTTATGCTGCCGTTGCTGCTGCTCTCGCTCGGCTGCGCGTGGGGACTGGCAGCGACCGGGGTATTCTTGCGCGATATCGGGCAACTGACTGGCTTCGCGATGACGGCACTGCAATTCGCGAGCGCTCTGATGTTTCCGGTGGAGATGATTGCGCGGAAGTCTCCTGATCTCTGGGCGGTGCTGAAATTCAACCCGCTGCTCCAGATCGCCGATCTCGCGCGTCGCACGGTGTTGTGGCATCAGCCAATGGCTTTTGACCAGCTGGGTTACGTCTATCTTTGCGCTGTGCTCGCGCTGGCGCTGGGCGCGGTGTTTTTCGCGCTGCTGAGGAAGTCCTTTGCCGAGGTCATTTGACACTGCGCGCGCGGGCGACGCTCAGCTCGTAAGGGAGACGCACGAGGCCATGGATAACCTCCTGATCGGGCGGATTGGAGACTTCAATGACAGCGGCGTTGAGGACCCGGTCCCACGTGTTGTCGGCGTCAGTGCCGGCGCCGCAGCCGACATCAAGGGTATATTGGCCTGCTTGGAGCTCGAGTCGGAAGCGGATGGCAACAAGGCAGGCCCCGCCGGCCGGGAGTTCGGCGATGAGCTTTCGGCCTACCCTCAGGCCAGTCGCGAAGACGACCTGGCCGTGGCGGTTGCGCACCTCGCAGCCGCCGCTAATCGCGCGGACCGGCCTCGTCGCCTCAAGCTGCAAGGTAAGAAGGGCCCAATCTCCGCTGCGAAACATCGCTCCTGCAGCCCCGTCACCGTGCTGGAGCCACGCATTTGAGATCCGGACTCCGCCGTCACCGAGTCGCTCCTTGTCCTTCAGATCCAGCGGCGCCACCCCGGGCGGCGCCACCTCCGCGTGCTCAGCAAGTTCATCGGTAGGCGCGGGGGTATTGCCGGAAAGAGCGGCCATCGCCGCGGTATACTCACGCACACATGAGCCGGCGTCGCCGAGGTATCGGACGCGACCTTGCTCAAGCCAGAGCGCTTGCTGGCACATGTTAAGGACGAACGCGAGGTCATGAGTGACCACGAGCAGGGTCACACCGGCTGCCACCAATTCCTGAAGGCGTCGGCTGCATTTCTGCTGAAAGAGGATGTCCCCCACCCCGAGCGCCTCGTCGATAATCAGGACATCCGGTTCGACAGAGATCGCCACGGCAAAGGCCACGCGCATCATCATTCCCGTGGAGTAGGTCTTCACTGGCTGGTTGATGAAGGAGCCGATGTCGGCAAAACGGACGATGCCATCATATTTGGCCGCCATTTCTGCCCGGGTAATCCCGAGGATGGCACCGGAAAGGTAGATGTTCTCCCGGCCGCTGAACTCCGGATTGAATCCTGAGCCGAGTTCGAGCAGGGCGGTGACGCGACCACGGACAGTTGCTTCGCCGGACGAAGGGCGAAGGGTTCCAGCGAGGATCTGCAGGAGCGTGCTTTTGCCGGCGCCATTGCGCCCAATGATGCCAAAGGCCGCACCGCGGCGGACAGAAAATGACACGTCCGCCAACGCACAGATTGCATCGGGTTCGCCGGGGCGATCGGTAGACCTCGAGAGGCCGCGAATCAACCAATGGCCCAGGGATGCGGAGGGTTCGTAGACCTTCGTCAGAGAACTCACCTCGATCGCAATCGGGGTGGGCTCGGGAAAAGTGGCATTCATCAAGGAGGCGGATTGGTCGCGTCAGGTAACGCCCGACGCGGCCAATCCGGCCAGAAAAAAAGGGCGACCGGTCGCCCGGTCGCCCTTTGCGGCGTAATATCAGTCAACTATCCAAGTCTTACGGCTTCGGCGCGAACGCCGGGTTCGTCGACGGGCCGGAACCAGCGCCGAGGTCAACCGGCGTCTTGTTGTTCAGGTCCGTGCTCAGGCTGAGCTGGCTCAGGTCCTTGTTGCCCGACGCCGTCACCGTGATGGTGTTCAGCGCCTGGGTGTTCCGGAGCGTGATGTTGCCCGAGGCGAGGAAGCCCGCGATGCTGCCGAACGTCACCGAGCCACCACCGCTGTTGTCGATGGTGATGTTGCCGCCGGAGCGCAGGTCCGCCGCGCCGAGCGCCTGCGAGCCGGTCTGGATGACCATGTCCGAGGCCTCGATGATGCTCACCGTGTTGCCGATGAACTTCAGCGAGCCGAAGTTCACGCCGGGCTGGTTGATGCTGATGCCGCCAGACGTGGTCTGGAAGAACGCATTGCCGGTGACGTTGAAGGCGCCCGCGTTGGTGATGCTACCCAAGGCCGAGGTGGCCGAGAAGTTGCCCGTGGCGGTCGAGCTGACGTTGGCCGAGCCGAGGACCAGCGAGGTGAGGGCCGAGCCGAGGATCGAGAACGTGACGTTCTTGCCGGTGAAGACCGTGCCGGACGTCGTGAGGAAGTCCGAGGTCGGGTCGTCGATGGTGATGTTGCCGTTGGTGGCATTGAGCGTCACGACGCCGCTGCCGGTCGTCGTGGCGTTGCCGCCGAGCTTCACGCCGCCGAGGCCGGAGTCGGTGATGTCACCGTTGAGGCTGGTGAGCGACAGCGTGCCGTTGCCGCCGCCGAGCATCGTAACCGTGCGGAGGTTGAGGGTATTGCCCTCAACGACCGTGGCAGGCGCGTTAACCGCCGTCAGGTTGATCGCAACCGGGCCGAAGTTGTTCGACGCATTGTCCAGCACGACGCCCAAGTTGCCCGTGGCGGTGAAGGACGATACGCCGAAGATGTTCAGCGGGGCCGACTGCGTGATGCGATTGCCCGTAACCGCGAGGGAGTTCGCGGAAACGTTCCCGAGCGTGACATTGGCGGAGCTCAGGATGTTAGCGGCGCCCGCAGCCGTGAGGTTCACGGTCGAGAAGTTACCCGTGGTGGCGGCAGCCGTGCGCGTGGTGTTGCCAAGCAGGATGCTACCGTTGGGCGCGTTCAGCGTGAGTTCGTTGTTCGACACGAGGTTCGTGAAGACGGCCGGATCCTCGATGATGCTGCCAAAGGCGCTGCTCAGCGTGACGGTGCCGTTGCCGGTGACATTGCCGACCTTGATGGTCGAATCCTCCATGTAGCTGATGTTGCCACCGAGGGTGCCCGTGCCGGTGAGGTTGCCGTTGGTGTAGAGGTTCACACGGCCCGCGCTGTTACCGGCATTCATGAGGACGATATTGCCACCAAACGGGGAGACCGTGAGGTTGCCCTCGATGTGCAGGCTCGAACCGGCGAGCTGGGTGATATTGCCAGAGATGCCGTTGGTCGGGTCGAAGTTGCTCCCAACAAAGGTAGCACCGTTACCGGCAATCGCGTTCAATGACCCGGCAGTCAGGTTGCCGAAAGCCAGACCCCACGGGTTGGCGAACGAGTTCGTCGGGCTGGTGCCAGAGGAAACCGTGAGGTTGCCGCGGGTCAGCCCGCTGATGGTCAGGTTGCGAGACGAGTGAACAGCAACATCACCGGTTACATTCGCGAGCACTACGTTGCCCGTGATGTTGGCGACGCTGGTCGTCGAGTTGAAGGCGCCGATGGTGGCGTTGCCCGGCGTGTTGAGCGTGAGCGTGCCGTTCAACGTGAAGTTGCCGCCCGTGGTCACAGCAGTGGATGACGTGTCGTTCGCTGTAATCGACAGGTTACGGATCACACCGCCGTTGATGGCAGCTCGCCCGGCGGAGTTGATTGTCACGTTTGTCATGTTACCGCCGTTGATGGTGACATTGTTGCCAGGGTTGACTGTCGTGACCGACAGGTTGCCGCTGGTGACGTTACCGGGCGTGAATCCGAAGTTAGAGGCAGCGACGAAGATATCGTTGTTACCGTTGATGATGGCAACGTTTCCACCAAACACATTGGTCGTGCTGCTGAGGTTGGTGCCGAACCCTGCGGTGTTGGAGGCATTCCAAGCGCTGGTGCCCGCCAGATTCAGAGTTCCGGTAGCACCTTGCGTGATATTACCGCTGCTCGCGTTCCAAAGGATGCCGGTGGACGAGCCACTGACTACGACGGAACCATTAATGACAATGTCGCCATTAACGGAGCGGATGGTGCTGCTCGAGCCAACGGTGATGTTACCAACGTTTGCCAGGGTATTCTCGGAGAATGCGAGTGAACCTGTGCCCGCGTTGGCGTTGAGTTGGCCGAAGCGCCCCGTTACGGTGCCGCTTACATTGTTGTGAGCCGCGTTAAGGGTAATGTTCGCGCCACCCGTGCCTGAGGAATTTGTGTTCAGGTTGGTCGAGCCGACGACGAACGGCGACGAGTCGTTGTCGTCTTGAATCGTGCGATTGTTGGTCGTGATGTTCAGGTTCCCGCCGACGCGGATGGACTGGGTAGCCGTGCCGCCACCGGTGCCCAGCGTCACGTTACCCGTGGCGTTGGTGATGCTGGTGTTGATGGTGAGGCTGCCCGTGGTG
>JAEUHB010000314.1 GCA_016794665.1 Opitutaceae bacterium | reverse complement strand
CGCGCTCGTCGGCCCCGCCGTCAACTACGGCGGCACGCACGGCTACAACTCCGCCGACCCCGAACTCGACGGCATCTTCCTCGCGAGCGGCGCCGGCATCAAAAAGGGCGTCAAGGTCGCCCGCGTGCGCAACCTCGACGTGGCCCCCACCATCGCGCGGCTGCTCGACGTCCCGCTCCCGTCCGCCGACGGCAAGGCCATCGAGGAAATCCTCGCGGAGAAAAAGTAGCACCAGCGTCTTTCTCCTCTCACCCTCTCCCCCTCTTCCGCCTCATGCTCACCTTCGCCCAATTCGGAGCCGGCCGCATCGGCCAGATCCACGCCGCCAACCTCGCGTCCACCGGCGCGACCCGCCTCCGCTACGTCGTCGACGTCAACGCCGAGGCCGCCGCCAAGCTCGCGGCGAAGCACGGCGCGCAGGTCACCGATGTGAAGACCGCGCTCGCCGACCCCGCCGTCGATGCCGTGATCATTGCGTCGTCCACCGACACTCACGCCGATCTCGCGATCGCGTCGGCCAAGGCCGGCAAGGCCATCTTCTGCGAGAAGCCCATCGACCTCTCGCTCAAGCGCGTCGACCAGTGTCTCGCCGCGGTGAAGAAGGCCAGGGTCCCGATGTTCGTCGGTTTCAACCGCCGGTTCGATCCGAGCTTCGCCGCGCTGCACGCGCGCATCGCCGCCGGCCAGATCGGCGCGGTGGAGCAGGTCATCATCTCCCGCCGCGATCCCGGCCTGCCGCCCATCGCCTACCTGAAGACCTCGGGCGGCCAGTTCCGCGACATGACGATCCACGACTTCGACATGGCGCGCTGGCTCCTCGGCGAGGAGCCCACGGAGGTCTTTGCCTACGGCAGCTGCCTCGTCGATCCCGCCGTCGCCAAGGTCGGCGACACGGACTCCGTGATGGTGCTCATGAAGACGGCCTCCGGAAAACTCGCGCACATCAACAACAGCCGCCGCGCGAGCTACGGCTATGACCAGCGCCTCGAAGTCCACGGCGCCAAAGGCCGCCTGCTCGCCGGCAACCGTGTCGCGACCACCGTCGAGCTCGCCGACGGCGCCGCCGTGACGACGGAGAAACCGCTCTACTTCTTCCTCGAGCGCTACGCCGACGCCTACCGCGCCGAACTCGCCGCGTTCGTGGACTGCGTGGAGAACAAGAAGCCGCTCCCCGTCACCGCCCACGACGGCCGCATGGCCATCGTCCTCGCCGAGGCCGCGGTGAAATCACTGAAGACCGGGCGGCCGGTGAAGATCAAGGGGTGAGTTAACTGGGTGCCCGCGCGAGTAAGCGCTGAACCCGTCGCATAATTTGAAGTCAGGGCCGCTTTAGGAGATGCGCAACGGCTCCAAAAACTAGCAGCGCGCTGATTGCGGCAATTGCGATTCCGATACTGCGAATTGCGATCCGGCGGTAGCGCTGACCCTTTTCTGTGAGGTTTGAAGCATCCAGAATCCCGTTTAGCGGATGCCAACAATACCTTGATTTTCTCTCCGGCAGAATCTGGGCAGCGGCGGCAAGTGAGAATCCAAGACCGACTACGAAACACGCCGCGCCCACTAGCCACAGGGTAATGAAAATGCCTAAGAGTAAGTAGGCCACCGCAGGATTTTTCGGGTCAGTGGACTCGAGCAATAGAACCTCGTCACACCGTGCAAAGCGCGATCGCCTCGCGCAGCGAGGCCAGCGGGTCGCGCTCCGGGAGAAACTCTTGGCCGACGAAACCCGTGAAGCCCGTCTCCGCGATCGCGCGCATGATGGCGGGGTAGTTCAGCTCCTGCATGGCGTCGATTTCGTGGCGGCCGGGATTTCCGGCGGTGTGGTAGTGCGCGATCCAGCGGTGGTTTTCTCGGATGGTGCGGATGACGTCTCCCTCCATCACCTGCATGTGGTAGATGTCGTAGAGCAGTTTCACGCGCTCGGAGCCGACACGCTTGCACACCTCGACGCCCCACGCGGTGCGGTCGCACTGGTAGTCGGGGTGGTCGACTTTGCTGTTGAGCAGCTCGAGGCAAAGCGTGACGCCGGCGCGCTCGGCGACGGGCGCGAGTTGCTTGAAGGCTTCGGTGCAAATCTCGATGCCCTCCTCGTCGCTCTGGCCGCGGCGGTTGCCGGAGAAGCAGACGACATTCGGGATGCCGGCGGCGGCGCACGCGCGGAGGCGTTCGGCGAACGCGGGCACGAGCTCGGCGTGGTGTTCGCGGCGGTTGAAGCTCTCGGTGATGTTGCCGGGCCCGCGTGCGAGCGAGCAGATGAGGCCGTGCGGTTTCAGCGCGGCCCAGTCGGCGGGCTCAAGCAGGTCGATGCCCTCGCAGCCCATCGCGCGCGCGGCGGCGGCGAGTTGCGCGAGCGGGATCGTGGGGAAGCACCATTGCGAGACGGAATGTCGGTAGGAGGGCATGGAAAAGTCACGGCGGGTTTTGGCCGAGCCACGGCCACTCCGTCTTGGCGGCGAAGTTGTAGCGCAAGCACCAGCGGTTGATCGTGGCGTTGGCCCAGGTGCTCACGTAGGCGAGGCGGCGCTCGCGGAGCATCGGCCGCGGATCGTAGGCCACGGTGAACGTGGTGAACGCGGCGAAATCGCCGGGAAACGACGTGGGCCAGCCGCGCGCGAGCGGATCGCGCGGGCGGTCCTTGGGCGGGTTGTGGATGCGCTCCCAGTGCGAGCGCAGGACCTCGTCGACGACCGGCTCGGTCCC
>JAEUHB010000280.1 GCA_016794665.1 Opitutaceae bacterium | reverse complement strand
GCATGTTTTTGCGTTCCGCATGTCCACTTATCGCCGAGGATATCCCGGGTCGGCGTTCACGCCGCTGGGCTTCCATCTGGTCCCGGCCGACAAATTCCATGAGCAACATTCGCGGCTCAACATGCTGTGCACGCTCGGCCTCGGATCGGTGCTCACAATCGCAATCACCGCCTTCATGCTGTGGTTGCTGGCGGATCGACGGCCGGTGCTCCTTTGGTTTTCCGCCCTGTGCCTGGCCGCGACGATCCTGGTGACGGTGGCCACGGCCCCGTTCACGTGGAATTTTCCCGCGTCGTGGCGCTACTGGATGCGAATCGCCCGGCTCGTAGTGTCGGGCGTGGTCGGCGGCCTGCTCTTCGGCACGGCGTTCCTCCATTTCAATCCCTCGCGCCCGCGCTGGTTGATCGCCCTGTTGGTGATCGCGGCGGTCGGGGTGTGGGGCGCCGTCGCGACGGGCGGCCTGCTGTTCGTGATGTGGCGGGTGGCGTTTGGCGCCACGTTGATCGTTGCGGCCGCGGCGATTTGGCGACGGCGCGAGGGCGCGTGGTGGGTAGCGGCAGGTGTCGTCACCACCGCCCTCCTGTTTGAGCGCGACCCCATGCATTTCGACAAGACCGAGTTCGCGTTCAGCTTCCTGCCGGTCCTCGTCGGCTTGATCGCGGCGATCGCGTTGCAGGTCCGGCGCGAGCGACTGGAGGCGCGCGACGCAAAGCTCACGGCCGCACGTCTGGAGATCGAGCTGCTCAGGAAAAACCTGCAGCCGCACTTCATGCTCAACACGCTCACGGCGCTGGCCCAGTTCCTCGAGGAAAAGCCGGCGGTCGCCGTCCGTCTCATCGAGGATCTCGCCGCGGAGTTTCGCGCGCTCACCCGCCTCTCGGCGGCGAAGCTGGTGCCGCTCGCGGAGGAGCTGGCGCTCTGCCGCGCCCACCTGCGGGTGATCAGCGCGCGCACGGAGCGGGCGTGGAGCCTTGAGACCGTGGGCATCGATCTCAGCGCCGCCGTGCCACCCGCTCTGTTCCTCACGTTGATTGAGAATGGGTTTTCCCACCAGCGGGCGCAGGACGGCGACACGACTTTCCGGCTCGGCGTGGACCGCGGAAACGACGGCATCCGCTACACTTTTCTCTCGCCGGGCGCGATCAGGGCCGATCCGAGCCGGGCTGGCGGCGGCATGGGCTTGCGCTATGTGCGGAGCCGCCTGGACGAGAGTTTCCACGGTGCCTGGACGTTGGCCCAGCGTGAGACGCCCGGCGGCTGGGAAACCGTCATCGAATTGAAGCCAGGCGCGGGCGCGCGCGCCATCGCATGAGAGTCCTCGTCGTCGAGGACGAGCCGGTCGTGGCGCGACGGGTCGCGCAGTTTGCCCGCCGGATCCTCGGCGAGCGACTCGAGTGGCTGCAGGTGAGCGCGACGTTCGGGGAAGCGCAGTCCACACTCGCGGGCACGCCCATCGATGTCCTGCTGCTCGACTTGAACCTCGATGGCAGCGACGGCATGAGCCTGTTGGACGCCCACGTTTCCCGCTCCTTCCACACCATCATCATCTCCGCCAACGCCGACCAAGCCCTCGCCGCCTTCGAGCGCGGCGTGATCGACTTTGTGGCGAAGCCATTTTCCGAGCAGCGCCTGGCCGAGGCGCTGCGGCGCGTAACCGATCCTGAGGCCCGTTCGCCGCACGCGGCCAGATACCTCGCGGTCCGGAAGAGCGGGCGCATTGAGCTCGTTGGCGTGGATGACGTCCTCTACGTCCGCGGCGCCGACGACTACTCGGAGCTGGTGCTGCGCGACGGGCGGCGCGAGCTGCACGACAAGTCGCTGGAGAGGTTGCAGGGGCTTTTGCCCGCCGACTTTGAGCGGATCCACCGGAGCTACCTCGTCAGACTGAGCGCCGCCAAGGCGCTGCGCCCGCAAGAAGGGAGCGGCTACGAGCTTGAGCTGCGGAGCGGCGAGCGTCTGCCCGTCGGCCGGACGCGCTATCCGGCCCTGCGGGAGCGCCTGCTCTGAGTCTCAGATGTCGATCACGTCGTCTTTCTTCGGCCGCGGGGCGTCGCGGCGCTGCGCCGGCGGTCCGCCGCCCCCGCGCATGAGCAGGCTCAGGATCAGGTTCGTCACGCTCACCACGAGCGCACCGCCGACCGCCGACCAGAAGCTCGCCACGTGAAACCCGGTCACCAAGTGTCCGACCAACAGGAACAACAAGGCATTGATCACCACCACGCCCAATCCCATCGTGAGCACGATGAATGGCAGCGTGAACAGCACCAGCAGTGGCTTCAGGATGGCGTTGAAGAAGCTTAGCAGCAGCACGACCACGAGCAGCGTCGTGCCGTCGGAGCACTCGATGCCGGGCACGATTTTCGTCGCAATCGTGACGCCGAGCGCCAGCACGGCCCAGCGTAGCAGCAATTGGAGAAATTGTGAGTTCATCGCGTGAGCCGCCACCCTTCGTCCCGGCTTCACGCCCCGCAATGAAAATCCTGATTGCGCAGGATTTCCTCCGCAGCGGCGGCACCGAGCGCCAGTCCGTGCTCCTGGCCAACGCCTTTGCCGCGGCCGGCCACACGGTGACGCTGCTCACGTTCCGTCCGGGCGGGGCCTTGGCCGGCACGGTCGCGCCGGGCGTCTTGCGGCGCGTGTTGCAGCCGTTCGATCTCGGGCTGGATTGGCTTGCACCGCGGCTCGTCGCGCAGGCCCGGGCCGCCGCGCCCGATGTGCTCCTGTGCATGGGCCGCATGGCCAACTGCTACGCCGGCCGCTTGCAGCGCGCTCTGCCGGGCAGCGTCGTCATCGCGACCATGCGCACGGGGAAGTCCCTCCCCGCGCTCTTTCGCGCCTCCTTGCGCCGCGTCACTCACATCGTCGCCAACAGCCGCGACGCCGCGGAAACGCTCTCGCGCGAGCACCGCGTGCCCGCCGGGAAAATCTCTATCATCTACAACTCCCTCGTCTTCCCGGCTGAAATGGGAGGCGGGGCGCCCCCGCGCCGCTCTCCGAATCCTCTCCGCGCTGCGCACGAAGCCGCCGACTCCACCACGGTCCTGCTCAACGTCGCGATGTTCCGGCCCGAGAAAAACCAGCGCGAGCTCATCGAGATCGTCGCGGGCCTGCCCGGGCAGCTCGACTGGCAGCTCTGGCTCGCCGGAGACGGCCCGGCGCGCGCCGCGTGCGAGCAGCTTGTCGCGCAGAGGAACCTCCGGGCGCGCGTCAAGTTCCTCGGCTTCCATCGGAACCCGGGCCCGCTTTACCGCGCCGCCGATCTCGCGGTGCATGCTTCGTGGAGCGAAGCGCTCTCGAACTTCCTTATCGAGGCCCAGGCCCACGGTCTGCTCGGCGTCGCCTATGAGGCCCAGGGCATCGCCGAGTGTTTCTTGCCCGGCCGCACCGGCTGGGTGATTCCGCGGAACGACCGCGCGGCGTTTCGCGCCACGCTCTCGCGCCGCATCAGCGAGCCGCGCTCCGCCCACGACGAACGCGCCGCCGACGCCCGCGCCTACGCGCGCACCACGTTCGATCCCGCCCGCCAGGTCGCCGCCTACCTCGCTCTCTTCGGGCGCCTGACCTCGCGCCATCGTTCGCCATGACCAACAAGCAACGCACCGACCTCATCGAGCGGCATATCCGCGAGCACAAATACGCCGACCTCCACTCGCTCGCGTCCCTCTACAGCGGCTCGTTGTCCACCGTGCGCCGCGCCCTTGACTCGCTCGAGGCCCGGGGCCTGATCCGCCGCCACCATGGCGGCGCCTCGCTCATCGAGACCGATGCCTTGGCGCAGGAATCCGATTTCGTCGGGCGCATCCAGCGCCAAGCCGATCAGAAATACGCCATCGCTGCGCTCATCGCCGAGCAGGTTCAACCCGGCACGACCGTGATGCTCGACGGCGGCACGACGACCTACGCCGTCGCGCGCCTGCTGGCCGAAAAGCACGTGCGCGTAATCACCAACTCGCTGCCCATCGCCAGCCTTTTCGGCGAGGTGGGCAATGCCGAGACCATCGTCACCGGCGGCAGCATCCTCGGTCGCCTCGCGACGCTCGTCGGGCCGCAATGCGAGGCCTCCATCGAGCAGGTCCACGCCGATGTCGCGATTCTCGGCGGCACGGGCATCACCGAGCGCGGCGTCTGGAACAACAACGCCCTCGCGATCTCCGCGCAGCGCAAGATGATCAACGCCGCCGACCGCGCCATCTTCGCGCTCGATGCTACCAAATTCGGCCGCAAGTCCCTCAGCCTCGCGGTGCCGTTCGGCCCGAAAATCTCCATCGTCACCGAGACACGCCCGGCGCCAGTGGTCGTCGAGGCCATCGTCGCGGCCGGGTCGAAGCTGATGCTCGCGGGCAAATGACGCGCGCCCCTGACAGCGTCATGTCAGCAGCGCGCCGTGTCGGCTCGTGCCGGATTGCGTTTCGCGTTCCCGTTCACTTCGTGGGCGCGTGACTTCATCCGACCGTTCCCGGCCCGAGTGCATCCGCCTGCGCGGCGTGCGCCAGAACAACCTCAAGGGGTTCGACCTCGAGGTGCCGCTCGGCCGCTACGTTGTCGTCACGGGCCTCAGCGGGGCGGGCAAGTCCTCGCTCGTCTTCGACACGTTGCACGCCGAGGGCCAGCGTCGCTACGTCGAGACGTTTAGCGCCTACACGCGGCAGTTCCTCGACCTCCTCGACAAGCCCAAGGTCGACACGATCGAGAACATCCGCCCGTCGATCGCGATTGAGCAGACCAACACGGTCAAGACCTCGCGCTCCACGGTCGGCACGATGACGGAGCTGACCGACTTCTTCAAAGTCTGGTTCAGCCACGTCGCCGCCTGCTTCGATCCGGAGACGGGCGAGCCCGTCGAGGACGACAACCCGCAGACCATTTGGGAGAAAGCCTCGTCCGCCCACGCCGGGCAGCAGGTCATCGTCGCATTCAAGGTCACCAAGCCGGACAAGCTCACGTGGCCCGAGATCCTCACGAGCCTCAAGGGCCAGTCGTATGTGCGGGTGCTTGTCTCCGGCCAGGTCCAGCGCATCGACGATTTGCTCGCCGACCCCAAGCCGCTGGCCAAGGCCGCCGAGCTTTTTGTCGCGCAGGACCGCGTCACGCTGACTGCGGATCAAAAGACACGGTTTCTCGAGGCCGCCGAGACCGCGCTGCACTTCGGCAAGAACGAGGTCTTCCTCTTCGGCTCTTCACGCTCGGCTCCCGACGCCCCGCTGAGCGTCCTCGGTCATTTCTCGCGCGGCCTCCACTCGCCCAAGACCGGCCGCACCTTTCGGGCCGCCACGCCCGCGCTCTTTTCGTTCAACTCCCCGCTCGGCGCCTGCCCCAAGTGCCGCGGCTTCGGGCGCGTCATCGAGATCGACTACCGGCAGGCGATGCCCGACCACTCCCTCTCGATCGACGATGGCGCGATCAAGTGCTGGGAAAGCGAGATCTACGGCGACTCGAAGAAGGACCTGCTCGTCTTTGCGAAAAAGAAAAAGATCCGCACCGACGTGCCCTTCGCGTCGCTGCCGCCCGAGCAGCAGCGTTTCGTGGTCGATGGCGAGCCCGGCTACGGCGAGGAAAACGGCAAGACGTGGCCGCAATATTGGTATGGCGTGAAGGGCTTCTTCCGCTGGCTCGAGAAGAACACCTACAAGATGCACGTGCGGGTGTTCCTCTCGCGCTACCGGGCCTACAACCCGTGCCCCGCGTGCCAAGGGCAGCGCCTCCAGCCCGAGGCCCTGTGCTGGAAGTGGCACGGCCGCACCCTGCCGGAACTTTACCAACTGCCCGTTTCCAACCTCCTCGCGCTGATCACGGAATCAAAAATCGAGCAGCGCCACGCCAAGCCCGACGACCTCCGCAGCGCCTCGCTCGCGTTCGATTCCATCGCCACGCGGCTCCGCTACCTCGAGCAGGTGGGCCTGGGCTACCTCACCCTCGACCGCACATCGAAGACGCTCTCCGGCGGCGAGGTCCAGCGCGTCAACCTCACCAGCTGCCTGGGCACGTCGCTCATCGACACGCTGTTCGTCCTCGACGAGCCCAGCGTCGGCCTGCACCCGCGCGACATCGACCGTCTCATCGCGATCATCCGCACGCTCACCGACACCGGCAACACGGTTGTCGTCGTCGAGCACGACGAGGCGATGATCCGCGCCGCGGATCACGTCATCGAGGTCGGCCCCGAGCCCGGCAGCCGCGGCGGCCACATCGTGTTTCAAGGCCCGCTGCCCGCGATGCTCGCGGCCCCGCGCAGCATCACCGGCGCCTACCTTTCCGGCCGCGAGACGATCGGCACGCCCACGCACCGAAGGCCTGTCTCTGCCGGGGACGCGGCGCTTACGCGGTGGCTGACCTTCACCCGGGCCACCAAGCACAACCTCACCGACCTCTCCTTCCGCCTCCCGCTCCAGCGCCTCGTCTGCCTCTCCGGTGTTTCCGGCTCCGGCAAATCCACGCTGCTCGACCACGTCATCCATCAAGGGCTGCAGACCAAACGCCTCCAGCTCACCGAAGACCCCGCCACCATCGCGGCGATCGCCGGCGACGACGCGCTCGGCGAAATCGTGCTCGTCGACCAATCGCCGCTTTCCCGCACGCCGCGCTCCAACCCCGCGCTCTACACCGAGGCCTGGGAGCTCATCCGCGAGCTTTATGCCGCCACGCCCGCCGCGCAGGAGGCGGGCTTCAACGCGTCCTCCTTTTCCTTCAACAGCGGCGAAGGCCGCTGCGATCATTGCCAGGGCCTCGGCTACGAGCGCGTCGAGATGCAGTTCCTCTCGGATGTCTTCGTGCCCTGCCCCGTCTGCGAATCGCGCCGCTTCAAGCCCGAGGTCCTCGCCATCCGCTGGCGCGACCGCTCCGTCTCCGACCTGCTCAACACCTCGGTCACCGATGCGCTCGCACTCTTCGCCGACGACGCGACCGCGGCGCCTTCGCCCCGCTCGGTGAATGCCTCACTCGCCGAGATTCGCACGCGTCTCGCCTCGCTCGAGTCCGTCGGCCTCGGCTACCTCACGCTCGGCCAGCCGCTCAACACCCTGAGCGGCGGCGAATCCCAGCGCTTGAAGCTCGTTCGCTACCTCGGCGCATTCACTGGTTCGGTCTCTCAACTTTCAACTTTCAACTCTCAACTTCCAAAAGCAGCGCTGCTGCTCCTGGACGAGCCCACCACCGGCCTCCACCGCCACGACGTCAAGCGCCTCCTCGGTGTGCTTCAGCAGCTCGTCGAACGCGGCCACAGCGTGGTCGTGATCGAGCACAACCTCGACGTGCTGAAGTCCGCCGACTGGCTCATCGAGATCGGACCCGATGCCGGCGCGCAAGGCGGTCGCATCGTTGCCGAGGGCCCGCCTGAGATCGTCGCCGCCGCCGACACCGCGACTTCGCCGTTTCTTTGCGCGGCCCTCGCCGCGGATGACCGCGGTTCGGTCGCCGCCGAGGCGCAGGCATCCTACGGCGATTCGCTCACCCTTGGCGCTGGCGACCTCGCGATCATCGGGGCGCGTGAGAACAACCTCAAAAACCTCTCGCTGACGATTCCGCACCGGCAGCTCAACGTCGTCACCGGCGTCTCCGGCTCGGGCAAGTCCACGCTCGCGTTCGACATCGTGTTTGCCGAGGGCCAGCGCCGCTTCATGGAGTCGATGTCGCCCTACGCGCGGCAATTCGTCGAGCAGCTCCCCCGCCCCGCCGTCGATCGCCTCACCGGCATCCCGCCCACCGTCGCGATCGAGCAGCGCGTCACGCGCGGCTCGCGCAAATCCACCGTCGCCACGATCACCGAGGTCGCGCAATACCTGCGCCTGCTCTACGCGCGCCTCGGCGTCCAGCACCACCCCGACACCGACAAGCCGGTGAAGCCGCTCTCGGCCGGCGCCCTGAAGGCGCTGCTCGGTCGCGTGATGTCCGCCACGACGAAGGCGAAGAAGGCCAGGCATCTATACCTCTGCGCCCCCCTCATCCGCGGCCGCAAAGGTCACCACGAACCCATCGCCAAGTGGATCGAAAGCCACGGCTACGAGCTCATGCGCGCCGACGGCCGCCTGACGCGCGTCGACGCGTTCCAGAAACTCGATCGCTACAAGGAGCACGACATCGAGGTCGTCGTCGCTGATCTCAAGGCTGGGAGCTTGGAGGCTCGAGCTAAGAGCAAAGCTCCGAAGCCGAAGTCTGGCTCTCGACCCTCGGCTCTCGGCTCTCAGCCCTCCCACGCGCTCGACCGGGCTTTGCGGCTGGGCAAAGGCTCGTGTTTCCTGCTCACCGAAAACGGGGACATCTTGTCCTGGTTTTCCACCACGCGCACCGACATCGAGACCGGCGAGAGTTTCCCAGAGCTCGACCCGAAGAATTTCTCCTTCAACTCGCCGCGCGGATGGTGCCCGACGTGCCGCGGCCATGGCCGCGTCTTCCCGTGGATGATCGAGTTTGCCGACGAGGAGGATCAGGATGATCCGGCGAAGCGCCTGCGGGAGTTTGGCATCGATTCCGCCGAAGAGCTCGCCGACGCCGGCACGCCTTGCCCCGAGTGCCACGGCACGCGCCTCAACCGCGTGGGCCGTGCGGTGAAGCTGCATTTCCGCGGCAAGCAAGCCCCGCTCTCGTTGCCGGCTCTGCTCGGCAGCACGCCTTCGCAGTTGCTCGCTCACCTCGCCCGCCTCGATCTCGACGCGCGCGGCAAGTTGATCGTGCAGGACATCGTGCCGCAGATCGCCGAGCGCCTGAAGTTTCTCGACCATGTCGGCCTCGGCTACCTCTCGCTCGACCGCCCCACCGAGACGCTCTCCGGCGGCGAGGCCCAGCGCATCCGCCTTGCCGCGCAGCTTGGCACCAACCTCGCCGGCGTGCTCTACGTCCTCGACGAGCCCAGCATCGGCCTCCACGCCCGCGACAACGACCGCCTGATCGAGACGCTCATCTCCCTGCGCGAAAAAGGAAACACGCTCCTCGTCGTCGAGCACGATGACGAGTTGATGGAGCGCGCCGACCGCATCATCGACCTCGGTCCCGCCGCCGGCATCCACGGCGGCGAGCTGCTCGCCCATGGCACACCCGCCGAGATCAAGGCGAGCCCGAGCTCCCTTACCGGACTTTTCCTCGCCAAGGGCATCGCGCACCCGCTGCGCGGGGAATACCGGAAACCGGACACCGGAAACCGGAAAGAACCGTGGCTCGAGATGACCGCGATTCGCTTCCGCAACCTGAAGAATTTTGACCTCCGCCTACCGCCCGGACGCCTGATCATGATCGCAGGACCGAGTGGTGCGGGCAAATCCACGCTCTGCCGCGACCTGCTCCATCCTGCCGTCGCGCACACCATCAAGGCGCGGAAGCAGAGACTCACCGGCCGCGATTTCGTGAAGGCCACCGGCTTTACTTCCGAAAATTCCGGCTCTCAGCTCTCAACTCTCAGCTGTCAGCTCCCGTTTGGGGAGCTGCGCAACGCGCAGGTCTTCAAACGGGTGGTTGAGGTCGACCAATCCCCCATCGGCAAGACCCCGCGCTCCACGCCCGCCACCTACCTCGGCATCTTCGATCTCATCCGGCAGTTCTTCGCGTCCCTGCCCGAGGCCAAGATCCGGGGCTACTCCGCCGGCCGCTTCTCGTTCAACACCGCCGGCGGACGCTGCGCGGCGTGCGAAGGCGCCGGCCGCATCAAGCTCGAGATGGCGTTCATGCCCGACACCTACCTGCCCTGCGACGATTGCCGCGGCGGCCGCTATAGTGCGGAGCTCGCCGATATCACGTGGAAAGGAAAGAGCATCGCGCAGGTCCTGCAGCTCACGTTCGAGGAGGCGGCCGTGTTCTTCGATTTCCACTCGCAGCTCTCCCAAGTGTGCAAGCTCATGGTCGATTGCGGACTCGGCTACCTGACACTCGGCCAGTCGTCGCCCACGCTTTCCGGCGGCGAGGCGCAGCGCCTCAAGCTCGTGACCGAGCTCAGCGCCGGCCTCGCCAGCTACAAGGAGCGCAGCCGCGGCGAGCTGCCGCGCAACCTCTACCTCCTCGAGGAGCCGACCATCGGCCTGCACCTCAGCGACTGCGAGAAACTCATCCGCGTGCTCCACTCGCTGGTGGACCAAGGCCACACCGTCGTCGTGATCGAGCACCACCTCGACCTGCTCGCCGAGGCCGATTGGATCGTCGAGCTCGGCCCCGTGGGCGGACCGGAGGGCGGAGAGCTGATTTACCAAGGCCCGCTCGCCGGCCTCTTGAAAACGAAACGCAGCCCGACCGCGCCTTATCTGCGCGCGAAGCTTCGTCGTTAGCCGGTTCGGCAAGCCTGCGACGGATATTGCGAATTGAATCCCTGTCGCGGCTGGTCAGCCTGACCGACGCTCCGACCGATGAGTGACGGGGCGGAAGATCCAACTGATGAACTTCTCAAAAGTCTTGGCGGAGCTCGGGGGGCGCCTTGATGCGGCCGGAGTTCGCTACGCGCTCATCGGTGGATTCGCGATGGCGCTGCGCGGCGCGCCGCGCGCGACCATGGACGTCGACTTCCTCCTCATGCTCGACGACCTCGAAAAGGCGCACGCGATTCTCGGCGAGCGGGGCTACCGTCGTGAATTTCACTCGGCCAACGTGTCGCACTACGCCGGCGCCGGGCCCGAGTGGGGTCGCGTGGACCTCCTGCACGCATTTCGCGGCCCGAGCCTCGGCATGCTTGGCCGCGCCGAGCGCGTGCGCATCGACGCGGACCTCACATTGCCCGTGGCGCAAACTGAGGACATCATCGGCCTGAAGATTCAGGCGTTGAAAAACGACCCGTCTCGGGCGCTCGGCGATTGGAACGACATCCTCCTGCTCGTGGCGGCCGCTGCGCGAGAGGGACGAACGCTCGACTGGGCGCTCGTGGAGGACTACTTGCGGTTGTTCAGCCTCGCGGACAAGCTGCCGGAACTCAAATCCACGTATGGCCCGCCTCAGTGAAATCGAAAAGCGCCAGTTGGTCGCCGCCACCAAACACCGTCTGGCCAAACCCGCGCCGCAGCCGCGACCGATGTCGCCGCGGGAGTATGTCGAATTCGCGACCTTCGCGGCTCGCTTTGCCCGCGGGGGCAAACCGGTGCGCTTCGTGGGCGCCGAGTGGAAGCTGTAGCCGCATCAAAGCGCCGCCGAGTTCTTTGGGTCGTCGAGCAGGGCCTTGAACGCGGGGTCTTCGCGCACATTGTCCCAGTCGGGCTCGACCTTGAGCATCGGCACGGTGAGGCCGCTCGGCTTGAGCAGCAGTTTCGCGAGGAGGTCGATGCACTCGCGCGGGCGTTTCGCGTAGGCGTAGATTTTCGCGAGCGCGATGTCCCGCTCCCTGCGCAACGCCACGTGCGACTCGGCGGGCGCGGCGGCGACCGCACGCTGGGCGGCGGCAATGGCCTCGTCGGCCCGGCCCACGCGCACGAGCGCGGCCGCGAGCCAGCCGGGCTTTTCCGTCGGCCCGACTTCCTCCACGATTTGCAGTCGCTCGGCGGTCGTGAGGGCCTCGCGGGCGGCGGCAGCGGATTCGGCCGGTTGCCCAAGACGGGCGCAGACATCGGCTAGCGCACAAAGGAGCGACCAGCGCTGCACGTCGTTGCCTTGCGCGTTAGGCAATTGCGCGTCGATCGCCGCCTGCGCCTCGGCAAAGCGGCGTCCACGCCACAGCCACGAGACCAAGGCTCGGCCCGACAGGCCTTCCGTGGACGCAGGCAGTTCGCCGGCAGCGACAAATCGGGCGGAGGGGATAAGTCCCGCGGTGCCCGAAACACCCTTTGCCACGATTCTAGACTCCACGTGGCGCGATTCTTCGACTCGTCGCACCAAGGCCAACGCGAAACAGACATTCCATTCGTATTGGGCAGAACTCGGATCCAGATCGGCGGCGCGCTTAAATTCGGCCACCGCCTCGGTTCCTCGTCCCAAATTCCGCAACGCGACCGCGACTCGAAAGTGACTCTCGGCCGCATTCGGCATCGCTCGGACCAAGTTTTCCGCAAAAGCGAACGCCCGCAGATCGTCCCGCTCAACATAAGAGTAATAGAAGGCGAGTGCGCCGTCCCCGGCGCCGCCCGGAACCATGCGCGCCGCTGCTTCGGCCCAACGCTTTGCCTCCATGGCATGGCGCAGGCGCTCTGCCGGCGCCGTGTCCGCACTGGTGGCCAGCCTCGCCCGCGCCGCGGATAGGTGCGTGGCGGCCTGCATGAAATCTGGATCGAATCTTAGGATGGCCTCGCACTGGCTGGCGGCTTCGGCCCACCGCCCGGTTCCCTCATCGACGAGCTTTCGCACCTGCACGAACAAATCGTAAGCGCGCGGATCTTTCGTCATGAACCGCGCCACGGCCGTGGCGCCGCCCTTGGTTTGGCGCGCCTGCAACACGCGCGCGACCAGCTCGGCGCTGTCGCTTTTCAGCGCGAGCGCATCCTTCAGTTCGTAGTCGCGCTTCGGCAACGACCACAGCCGCGCATCGTCGCTTGCGCGGCGGAGCTCGAGTGTGATGCGCACGGTATTCTTTTCCCGCCGCACGCTGCCAGTGATGACGTGAGCCACGCCTAGCTTACGGGCGATTTCGGCCGGCGAGAATGTTGAGCCCTTGAATGTCATCGCGAGTCCGCGTGATTTTACGTCCAGGTCCGAGAGCAATTGCAGGTTCGAGATGATCTCCGTGTGCATACCCTCGGTGAACAGCGCGTTCTCCGGATCGGGGCTGAGGTTTTCGAGCGGGAGGACGACGAGGGATTTGTCGCTAGGGGCAACGGGAGCGACGACGGCGGATTTTTCCGAGGCAGTTGCTGCGATCCGGCCCGCCGCAGAAGCGGACGCTGGCGAGGCCGTGCGCCAAATCCATCCGCCGACCGCGATGGCGAGGACGACCGCGGCGGC
>JAEUHB010000300.1 GCA_016794665.1 Opitutaceae bacterium | reverse complement strand
CGCACCACCGCGGAAACACTCGAAGACGCGCGCCTCGTCGGGTGTGAGGTTGGCGGGCTTGCCGGCGGCGATATCCGCCGGCTTCTCAGCGACGGGCGCGGGCCGCAGGCCCTCGAGGTAGTTCAGCTCACCGAGGATGTCATCGATGCTCGTGAGCAGCGTCGCGCCATCGCGGATCAACTGGTGGCAGCCAGCGCTCGTGTTTTGATCGATGCGGCCGGGCACGGCGAAAATCAGCCGGCCCTGCTCGCCGGCAAATCGAGCCGTGATCATCGCGCCGCCGTCGACGTCGCTCTCGACGACGATGGTCGCCTCGCACATGCCGGCGACGATGCGGTTGCGCATCGCGAAGGACTGCCGGTCGGCGCGGCGGCCGAACGGAAATTCGGAGAGAATCGCTCCGCCCTCCGTCTCGATGCGGCGGTAGAGTTCCAGGTTTTCGGGCGGATAGATGATGTCGATGCCGCAGCCGAGCACGGCGGCGGTCTTGCCGCCGACGGACAGCGCGCCCTCGTGCGCCGCGGTGTCGATGCCCCGCGCGAGCCCGCTCACGACGCAGAACCCGAGGCGCGCAAGCTCTGCGCCAAACTTCTTCGCGGTCGCCTGGCCGTAGAGCGTCGTGCGCCGCGAGCCCACGATGGATACGCAGGGATGCGAAAAGTCGTAGCGTCCCCGCCGGTAGAGGCCGATGGGCGGATCGTGGATTTCCTTCAGGAGCTTCGGGTAGGCGGCGTCGCGCGTCGTGATGAAGTCCGCTCCGCTCTTCGCCATGCGTTCCTCCTCACGCGCGAGATCGACGTGGTCGCGCCAGGCCGTGACGGAATCTGAGATGACGGGCCCGACGCCCTTGACCGATTCGAGCTGGCGCTTGCTCGCGGCGAGCACCGCGCGCGGATCGGCGCCGAGATCGGCGAGCAGGCGGTTGAGCGTGATCGGGCCGATGTTGGGCAGGGCGTTCAGGATGAGGAGCGCCTGACGCTCGGTCAGATCGGGGGGCATGTGGCCGAATCTCGCAGCGCGGCCGGCAGAAAGTCGAGCAGTTGGGTGACGCTCACTGCCGTTTGCCCGCGGGCGCGCGCCAAGCCGTCCGCCGCGAGCCCGTGCCACACCACGCCGCGGGCCGCGGCGAGCAACGGATCGCGCGGGGTTTGCGCAAGCAGGCCGCCCATCAGCCCTGCGAGGAGATCACCGCTGCCCCCGCGGGCGAGCACCGGGCCGCCGAAGAAGCTGTGGTAGGTGGCGCGGCTGGACGCGATCCGCGTGGTGGGGCCCTTGTGGACGACAGTGGTCTGCGCCGGGTTGGTCGTGGCGATGCGGGCCCATTCGCCCGCGTGGGGCGTAAGCACCCGGGGCGCAGTGCCGGCGCCAACGATTTCCGCCTGCAGCGCGTCCGCATCGATCAGCAGGGGAACCGGCGAGCTGGCGGCGATGCTCCGGGCCAGCGCGAGGGTCTCGGCTTCGCGGCTGAGGCCGGGACCGAGCACGAGGGCCGTGGCGCGGTCGATTCTTTCGCGGAGCAAATGCTCGCCTTCGAGCGCGAGGCTGCCCGCGGGCGTCTCAGGCCATCCGACCCACATCGCCTCGGGCGCGCGGGCGGCAAACGCGGGGACGAGCGACTCGGGCACAAACGCGGTCACCAGCCCCGCGCCGCTGTGGAGCGCGGCGAGCGTGCTCATGAGAATCGCGCCTGGAAAATGCCGCGAGCCGCCGACGAGGAAGGCGTGGCCGTAGCTGCGTTTGTCCGTCCGCGGATCACGCAACTCGGCCAGCGGCGCGAGCACCGAGGGGAGCAGCACGCGATCCGCCGCGGGCTCGTCGCCGCGGAAAAAACGGAGGTCTAGGTAGCGCACGCGCCCGGCGTTGACCGCATCGTCCTCGAGGAGCGGGCGCTTCACGCAGCCGGTCGCGTAGGTGAAGTCGGCGCGGAAGAGGCCCGCGCTCGGCAGGTCCACCGCGGCGCGCAGGCGGATCGGGAGGGCATTGGCCGCGGCGAAGAGTTGGGCGAGGCGGGGCTCGGCCGGCGGGCGGAATTGGAAACCAAAGACACCGTCGAGGCTGAGATCGTAGGCGCCGCGCGCCGCGCGGATCAACGTCACGCGATCGCGGGCGGCGTGCGCGAGGTCGCGCCACGCGCGGGCGGCCAGCGGGCGCAGCAGACGTTCGCCAAAGGCGAACAGCACCTCGGCCCGCGCGGCCGGGAATTTTTCCAAAAGCGCCCGCGCGGCGATGAGGGCGTCGCCGCCATTGTGACCCTTGCCCGCGAGCACGAGCACCCGGCCGTGGGCGGGGAAGCCCCCGATCTCCTCGAAGTCGCGCCGCACGCCCGCGGCGATCGCGCGACCGGCGTGCTGCATCGCCGGCCACTCGCGGGCCTCGTCGCCGCCGAAGAGTTTTTCCTCGAATGCGCGCGTCTCGTCGCAGCTCAGGATGGGGTGGCTCGCGATCGCCTTCATTTGCGTTCCTTGCGCCCGTGCTCGAGCCACTCGCGGTATTGCTCCTCCGTCTCGGTGAATTGGAGCGGGCACTCGGGCATGGGCTTGCCGCGGTTAATCACGCGGCGGGTGAGGGAGGTGAGCGAGCGGAAGTAGAGCGTGTCGCCGCGGCGGCGCACTTCATAGGGGAGATCAAAGGCGCGGGACTGCTCGTTCCACAGGACAATTTCAGTGGTGTCGCCCGACCAGACCGCGTGCTCGCCCCAGGCCGCGAAGACCGCCTCGACCGTTGTCAGCTGTGGCGGCCGAGGCTTGGCGGGTTCGAGGGCGGCGCGCACATGAGGCATCGGAGGCGTCGGAGCGGGCGGCGCCTTCCTCCACGGTGCCCAGAGCGAAAGCACGAAAGCGCCCCCGACCAGAAACCCGAGCGTGATCCACGAGGGCGTCTTGGACAAACTCGCCGCGGAGGGCGGCCGATTACCCGCGGGCGAAAAGTCATCCATGGCGGGATGGACTCAGGCACGCACCAGCGCGGCCACCGCGAGCGCGTAGGTCTCGGTGTGCGAGAGGGTGAGATGGACGTGCGTGGCGCCGACCGCGCGGAGCAGCGCCTCCCCCTGCGCGTCAAGCCGCACGAGTGGCTCGTGGCGGGGGCCGTGGTAGACCGAGGCGGATTTCCAGCCGAACTCCTTGCCGATGCCGGTGGTGAAACACTTCGACACGGCTTCCTTGGCGGCGAAGCGGGCGGCGATGTGCTTGTGCGGCGCGCCCATGGTGGCGCAGTAGGCCTTCTCCTCATCGGTGAGGATGCGATCAAGGAAACGATCGCCGTGCCGCTCGAGCACGCCACGGATGCGGTCGACCTCGATGATATCGGCGCCAAGGCCGATCAAGACGCCGCCGGGGGGAAGGGAAATATTCATCGGAAAGACGGCCCGCGAATTGCCCGAATGGGCGCGAATGAAGGCATGTTCTATTCGCGGCTATTTGCGTGATTCGCGGGCAGATTCATCAGCCGCTTCATTTCGCGCACCGCTTCGTCCACGCCGGTGAACACCGCGCGGCTCACGATGCTGTGGCCGATGTTGAGTTCGTGAAGATGGGGCAGGGTGCGGACCTCGGCGATGTTGACGTAGTTGATGCCGTGGCCGGCGTTGACCGTGAGGCCGCGCGCACGGGCGAGCTCGCAGCCGCGGCGCAAACGGTCGAACTCGGCGGCCCGCTGGGGCGTGAAATAAGCGTGCGCGTAAGCGCCCGTGTGCAGCTCGACGAACGGCGCGCCCAGCTCCGCGCTCGCGTCAATCTGCGGCGCGTCGGGGTCGATGAAGAGGCTGGCCTTAATGCCGGCGGCGTTCATCGCGGCCACGCACTCGCGCACGCGGTCGCGGTTGCCGACGACATCGAGGCCGCCCTCGGTCGTGACCTCGAGGCGATTCTCCGGCACGATGCAGACGAACTCCGGCTTCAGTTTCAGCGCGAGCGCGATCATGGCGGGCGTGCAGGCCATCTCGAGGTTGAGCCGCGTGGTCACGCTCTCGCGCAGCCGCCACACGTCGCGGTCCTGGATGTGCCGGCGGTCCTCGCGGAGGTGGACGGTGATGCCATCAGCGCCCGCGCGTTCCGCCGCCGCCGCGAACGCGACCGGATCGGGTTCGACGGCGCCGCCCTCCGCGCCCGCGGCGTCGCGGTAGCGGGCCTGGCGCAGCGTCGCGCAATGGTCGATGTTTACCCCGAGGAGAATCATGGGGCGGCACCATGCAGGAAACCAGCGGCGCAGGGAATCCGGAAAACACCGTGTTTTTCGTCTTTCGGCGGGACTGTGCCCTCGCTTTGCTGGACAGAATGCCCGCTCCCGCCCCGAAGAAAGAAAATCTCCTCCTCAACCTCGTCTGCAACATCGCCCTGCCGACGATCGTGCTCACCAAGCTGAGCGAGGACAAATACCTCGGAGCGCAATGGGGCATCCTGGTCGCGCTGTTGTTTCCGCTCAGCTATGGCGTCTACGATCTCGTCACGCGGAAGAAGGCGAACCTGTTCTCGATCATCGGCGTGGTGAGCGTGCTGCTGACGGGCGTGCTCAATCAGCTCAAGGCGGATGTGTTCTGGTTCGCCGTAAAGGAAGCCGCGATGCCCACGCTGCTCGGCGCGGCGCTGCTCGTCTCGATGAAGACCAAGCGCCCGCTCGTGCGCGAGCTGCTGTGGAACGACGCGGTGATCGACACGGCAAAGGTCGAGGCCGCGCTCGACGCCCGCGGGCACCGCGGTGCGTTTGAGACGCAGATGGTGCGCGCGAACTACGGCATGGCGGCGTCGTTTCTCCTCAGCGCCGGCCTGAACTACGGCCTCGCGCGCTACCTCCTCAAGGATCCGCCGGGCACGACAGCCTTCAACGAGCAGCTTGGCCGGATGAACCTTTGGAGCTGGCCGGTGATCGTGCTGCCGACGACGGTCGTCACGATTTGGGTTTTCTGGAAATTGATGAGTTCCCTCACGCAGCTGAGCGGGCTCACCTTGGAGGAAGCGCTGCACAGCCCGCCGCCGAAGAAAGAAACGAAATCGTAAGGGTTGCTAGCCCGCCTCGTGAGAGGCGGGACGGCATACCCGCAAGCTCCCGTCGGTCCCTGCTCTCACGAGCAGGGCTACCAAGTTCGCGCTGCCTCAGTCGGTCCCGGGCCTCCTGAGCCGGGCCACCCCTCACCCGCGCTGCGAAATCGGCACGTAGTCGCGCTTGGTCGGACCGACGTAGATTTGGCGAGGGCGGTAGATGCGGCCCTTGGGGTTGGCGGCGACCTCGCGCCAGTTGGCGATCCAGCCGGGCGTGCGGCCGATGGCGAACATGGTCGTGAACATGTTCATCGGGATGCCGAGCGCGCGCATGATGATGCCCGAGTAGAAATCGACGTTGGGGTAGAGCTTGCGCGAGACGAAGTAGTCGTCCTTCAACGCGGCCTGCTCGAGGTTCTTGGCGATGGCGAGCAGCGGGTCGTCGATGCCGAGGCGCTTGAGCACCACATCGCAGGCCTCGCCGATGATCTTCGCGCGGGGATCGAAGTTCTTGTAGACGGCGTGGCCGAAGCCCATGAGGCGGTTGCTCTTCGAGCCGGACTTGGCGGCGGCGATGAAGCGCGTGCCGTCGTCGTGCTCGTCGTGGATCGACTGGAGCATCTGCATCACGGCCATGTTGGCGCCGCCGTGGAGCGGGCCGGAGAGCGCGCTGATGCCCGCGGAGACGGAGGCGAAGACGTTGGCCTGGCTCGAGCCGACCATGCGGACGGTCGAGGTGGAGCAGTTCTGCTCGTGGTCGGCGTGGAGGAGAAGGAGGAGGTTGAGCGCGCGCGAGACCTCGGGCACCGGGACGTAGTCCTTGTAGGGCTCCGAGAACATCATGTGCAGGAAGTTGTCGCAGAACGGCAGCTCCTGCTTCGGGAACACGAAGGGCAGCCCCTTCTGGTAGCGATAGATCATCGCGACGAAGGTGCGGATCTTCGAGATGGCGATCGCGGCGGCCAGGTCGAAGTTCTTGAGGTCCTTCTCGAAATTGTTGGTCGCGAGATCGGGGTAGTAGGCCGGCAGCGCGGCGACGAGGGCCGAGAGCATCGCCATTGGCGAGGCGCTCGTGGGGAAGCCCTCGAGGATTTTCTGCATCTGCATCTCCACGGCGGAGTTTTGCCGGAGGAGCTGGCCGAAGTCCTTCCGCTGCTTCTGCGTGGGCAGCGAGCCGTAGATGACGAGCCAGGCCGTCTCGACGAACTCGCTTTGGTTGGCGAGCTGCTCGATCGGGTAGCCGCGGTGGCGGAGGATGCCGTTGTCGCCGTCAAGATAGGTGATCTGGCTCTCGCAGGAGCCGGTGTTACCGTAGCCTTGGTCGTAGGCGATGTAGCCGCTGGCGGTGCGGAGCTGGCGCGTGTCGATCGCCTTTTCGCCCTCGGTGCCTTCCATGACGGGCAGGGGGTATTCTTTGTCGTCGATTTTCAGGACCGCAGTCTTGGCCATATCCCGTCGAGCGAAGGGAAAACCGCGTCGCTGGCAAAGGAAAGTTTGGCGGGGATGCCGCTGACACGGAGGAAGTAGCCCGCGAAACTCGGTCCGGCTGAGCCGCTAATCCATCCTTATGGCGTCGCGCACGCGTGGCGCGCCTCGGCGCGAAGCGGATGGGCGAAGACCGGTTCTCAATGGATCCCCGATGGTGCGATTCTTTCGCGCCGCATTGATTTCCGCGCGGTTTGAAGTCACGCCCTAGGCGCATGACAGAGGCTCCCACAGTCGAGTTTCAGGCGGTCACCAAGCGCTTCGGCGACGGGCCGCTCGTGCTCGATCGCGTGACGCTCGCCGCGGCGCCGGGCGACTTTGTGTCACTCATCGGTCCGAGCGGCTGCGGCAAGTCCACCGCCCTCCGGCTCATCGCCGGCCTGAGCCCCGTGACGGAAGGACGTGTCGCCGTCGGCGGGCTCGCCCCGGAGGAAGCCGCGGCGGAGCTGGCCTTCGTGTTTCAGGAGCCGACGCTGCTTCCGTGGCTCAACGTCGCGCACAACGTCGAGCTGCCGCTGAAGCTCCGCGGGGCCGACGCGGCGGCCCGCACCGTCGCCCGCGAACGCGGGCTTGAACTTGTGCGGCTCGGCGACCGGGCGAAAGCGTTTCCGCGCCAGCTCTCCGGCGGGCAAAGGATGCGGGTTTCGCTCGCCCGTGCGCTTTCGGTCTCGCCGAAAATCCTGCTGCTCGACGAGCCGTTTGGCGCGCTCGACGAGATGACGCGCGAGCACCTGAACGAGGAGCTGCTCGCGATCCATGCGCGCGAAAAATGGACGGCGTTCTTCGTCACCCACTCCGTGCCCGAGGCGGTTTTTCTTTCCCGTCGGGTGCTCGTGCTTGCCGCGAATCCGGGGCGCATCCACGCCGAGATCGCGATTCCGCTGCCCTGGCCGCGCACGGTGGAGACGCGCCACTCGCGCGACTATCACGAATTGGTCGACCAAGTCTCGCGCACGCTCCGCTCCGTGCAACCCGCGCTCCGATGAAGATCCCGGCGAAACAGCTTCTTTTCCCGGCCGCGACCGGCGCGCTCATGATCGCCGCGTGGTATGCATGGCACGCGCGGCTGCCGGAGGACTCGCGCTTTCTGCTGCCGACGCCGGACCTCGTGATCGCGGCGCTGAGGGAGCACCGCGAGGTCCTGGCCGTCGCCACGCTCAACACCGTCAAGGGCGCCCTGATCGGCTTCGGCCTCGCGGTCGTGATCAGCACCGCCACGGCCCTGACGCTGTCGCTCGCGAAATGGATCCGTGCAAGCCTCTACCCTTACCTGATGATCCTCCAGATGACGCCGAT
>JAEUHB010000012.1 GCA_016794665.1 Opitutaceae bacterium | reverse complement strand
CTCCCCCGAAGCCGCGCGCGGCGCGCTCGCCGCCGCGGGATGTTATCTGATCTGGGGCCTCGTTCCGCTCTACTGGCGGTTGCTCGCGGGCAACGACGCCACGGAGCTGATCGCGCACCGCGCGCTCTGGTCGCTCGCGTTCCTTGCCCCGCTCGTGGCCGCGCAGCGTCTCGCCGGCGAAATCCGCGCCGGTCTCGCCACACCCCGCGCTCTCGGCGCCAACCTCCTCAGCGCCGCCCTGCTCACGGGCAACTGGCTGGTCTACGTCTGGGCGGTCAACACCGGCCACGTCATTGAGAGCAGCCTGGGCTATTTCCTCGTGCCGCTCGTGAATGTCGCGCTCGGCCGCTTCGTGCTGCACGAGCGCCTGCGGCGCCTCCAGTGGCTCGCGATTGCGTGCGCCGCTGCCGGTGTGCTCCTGATGATCGCACAACTCGGCCGACTGCCGTGGATCGCGCTGGGATTGGCCGGCACCTTTGGCGCCTACGGCCTGATGCGAAAGAAATCTCCGCTGGGTTCGCTCGCCGGCCTCACCGTGGAAGCGCTGCTCATGGCGCCGTGCGCCCTCGCGCTTCTCCTGTGGCAACACCACACCGGCGCCGGAGCACTCGGCCGCGCCGATGCCGCCACGCATGCCCTCCTTGTCAGTTCCGGGGTAATCACCGCGATTCCGCTGCTGCTCTTCGGCTACGGCGCGCGGCGCATCCGGCTCACGACCCTCGGGCTGCTCCAATACCTCGGGCCCACGGTGCAGTTCGCGCTCGGTGTCTGGGTGTTTCACGAACCGTTTTCGCTCGGGCGCGCGAGCGGCTTTGTCCTCATCTGGGCCGGGCTCGCGCTCTACACGGTCGATAACCTCCGCGGCACTCGGGCGCGGCCGTAGCGGATGGCCGGACGTCTTCCCTATTCCTGTCTCCCCGCTTGCGCACCCTCCGCGCTCGTGCAACGTCTGGCCCTCGCCATGAACCTCCCCCGCACCCTCGCTCTTATGTCGCTGTTCTCGCTCCTCTTCGGCTTTGCCCGCGCGGAGCCCATCAAGGTCGGAGAAAAGGCCCCGGCCGTCTCCGCTCTCACCGACGCCGGCAAGCCGCTCAACCTCGCCGACGTCTACGCCAAGAACAACTACACGCTCGTGTGGTTCTATCCCAAGGCCCTCACCGGCGGCTGCACCAAGCAGGGCTGCTCCCTCCGCGACGCCAGCGCCGAGCTGAAGAAGCACGGCGTTGCCGTCGTCGGCGTGAGCACGGACTCCGTCGAGAAGCAGAAGGAATTTAAGGAGAAGAACAATTTCGACTACCCGCTGCTCGCCGACACCGACAAGAAAGTCGTCAAGGCCTTCGGCCAAAGCGGCACCCTGATGGCGAGCCGCGAAGCCTACCTCATCGACCGCAGCGGCAAGGTCGTCTACTACGACAAGGGCCAGACCGACAAGCAGGCGGAGAAGGTGCTCGAGTTTTTGAAGAGCAAGAAGAGCTGACCCTCCACCGTTTTTTTGCCCGGCCGCTCCGTCTTTGATGGAGCGGCTTTTTTTGCACGAAGAACAGCGAGCTAGCCCTAGCCGCGCGCAGATCCCTCCTTGGCTTTCACGAGACAGTAGACCAGCACGCCGATCAGGCCCGGCGCGCCCACCATGCCCGGTGAGCCTGCAGAAAATGCGACAACCCCCAAGAGCAGCGCAGCAGCCACTATGAGAAAACTTGGGCCAACTGGAATCCTGCCGGCCGCAACCACGGGCACCGCATACCACCAGCGCCACGGGCTTCGCGCAATACGGGCCGCCGTCAGCAACGCCCGCCGTTGCTGGCGCGCCATGTAGCCAATCGCGGCCGTCGCCTCGCGGGCCGCCGACTCCCGTCGCAAAGTCGCGCGCACCTCGGCAAGTTTCAACCGGCGCGACGGCGTCGGGGTGTTGGTCACGTCCACGATCGCCCGCGCCTGGGCCGCGGTGAGCGCCGCGAACGCGTTGTTCGCCGAGTTCTCAAACTCCCCCAGCCGTCGTTCCGCCTCCGCATGGCGACCCGCCATCGCCGCGGCCAGCGCGGCCCACGCAATGAAATTCGGCCGCGTCTGATCCGCCGGCAGCCGCAACGCCGCCGCCACGACCGCCTCCAACTCCTCCATCCGATCGAGGTCGATCAGCGCGTGCGCGAGATTGCTCAGCATCCACGGCTCGGCGGCGGCGCGCGCGCGCCAGTCCGCCATCCACGCCGCCAGCCTCCGGTGCCACCCCAGGTGCGCGAGCACATAGCTGACCGTGCCCCACGTCCGGTCGGCGGCCGCGAGCCAGGCTCCGCGCCGCCACAGGTGCCAGCGCAACGCGACGCCGGATCTCTTCTCTGCGAGCCATTCGAGGTAGACGATCCATGCCGCGCGGCGCACCGCCTCGTCGGCGACGTGCCGCTCGAGCCACCGCACGCGCGGGCGCAGGAACGTCCCCGCGCGCAGCCGCAGCCGCATCCAAATCGCCGCGGCCTCCGGGTTGCATCCCGCCGTGGCAATCACGCCTCTCAGGCGCTTTTGCAGATCGACGGTCCATCCCGCGGTCGCAAACTCCTCCGCCGCCTCCGCTAGATTCCCCGTCTCGTGGGCCGGCGCCATCGCAAGCTCCGCCATCCGATCGAGCGCCGCCGCCATTTCCTTCCGGAAACGCAGCAGCAGGATTTCGCAGCGCAACCGCCGCCAGCGCGAGTTGTGCTGCCCGATCAGCCCGAGCACGCGCTGCGCCTCCTCCCAGCGCGCCGCCTCGCCGTGGATGCGCAGCAAGTGGAACGCCGCGTAGCCGTAGCTAGGATCGATGCGCAACGCGCGCTCGAGGAGCGGCGTCGCCGCCGTGAAATCGCGTTCCTTGAGCCTGAAGGACGCCACCCAGCCCCACGCAGTGGCGTCGCCCGGCCGCAGCTCCGCGAGCTTCTGCGCCGCGTCCGCGGCTTCGCGGGTCTCCTGCACCGCGTCATGCCACTCCGCCAGCTGCTGCCAGCCCCACGCATAGTCCGGATGCGCCGCCGTGACGGCCCGCATCGCCTCGATCGCCCCCTTGTTTTCTCGAAACTGCCACCGCACCCACGCGGCGCGGCCGCGCAGGCTGGTCGGCGGATTCGGCAACGCCTCCGGCGCACACGCCGCCAGCGCCTCGTCGCGTCGGCCGCGCAGCGCCAGCAACCACGCGCGCAGATCATGCGAGTCCGCGTCGGCGGGCGCCAGCCGGGCCGCCTCCGTCGCCGCCGCCAGCGCCGCCTCGTGCTCGCCGCGATCGTTGAGGATGCGGGCCAATTGGCGGCGCGCCGCCGCATCGCCGGGGCGCTGGCCCACCACGCGCTGCGCCAACGCCACGGCCCGCTCCGGCTCGCGCCGCTCGCGCCACCATTCCGCCAGCCGGTTCCAGGGTTCCTCCCAGCCCGGCACGGCCTCGATCGTCCGCTCCGCGGCGGCAATCGCCTCGTCGTGCTGGCCGCCGAGCCAGAGCGCGTCCGCGAGCCGGCCGCGCAAGCCCGCGTCGAGCGGATCGTGGGCCAGTGCCGCGCGCAGGACGCGCACCGCCTCGTTGGCGCGGAGGGTCCGCAGCAGGAGGGTGGCGAGTCGGAAAGCCACGTCGCGCCAGCCCGGCGAAAGCTCGCGCGCCCGCACGAGCGCCGCCTCCTCCGCGACGGCATCGCCCGCGATTCCGTGCGCATCCGCCAGATCGAGCCACGCGCGAGGCACGAGCGGGAAGCGCTCCGTCGCCTCCTTCGCGAGCCGGAGCGCGTCGGCCGGCCGGCCCGTCGCGACCGCCTGCTGGATGCACGCCGACCACGGTTCCCAACTTTCCAGCCGGCCCGCGCGCAACGCCTCCAGTGCGCCGGCCAGTCGTTCCGGTGTCAGCACGCCAATCGCCGCGGAGCGGAATCGCAGGAACCCCGTGACTGGCGCCGGCTGACGCTCCAGCTCGGACCGGATAAACTCCACGGCTGCCTCGCGCTCTGCAAATTCAGCGCAGGTCTCCAGGAGCTGCGCCATCAGCCAGTCGGCGGCGATGTCGAGCCGCAGCGCGCGCATGGTCGCGTCGCGCGCCGCGGGCAGGTCGCGGCACGCCAGCAACGCCTGCCCCAGGATGCCCGCCGATTGTGGCACCCCGGGCTCGATCGCCTCCGCCTGCCGCGCGGGCTCGACCGCCTCCTGCGGTCGCCCGGCCCGCAGCAGAATCAACGCCCGCTCGCGCAGCGCCCAGGCGTGCGCCGGCTCGATCGTCAGGAATTCATCGGTCTCCGCGAGCGCCTGCTCCGGTGGAAATTCCCGCAGCCATTCGATGCGCAGCTGCCGCAACGGCAAATGGTGCGGGTGATTCCGCACGCACGCCCCCAGCCAGGTGAGCGTGGCCGCCGGCCCCTTGGTCAACGCGCGCAACCGCGCGGCCTCGGCGAGCGAGGCTTGGTCGAGCGGGTTGGCCGCCAGCACTTCCTCGTGGTGCTGCAGGGCGACCGTGTGATCGGCGCGCCACGCGGCCAGCCGCGCCGCGATCCGCTGCCAGGCCATCGGTGCGACCCTCGCCCGCGCCGCCTCCAAGTGCGCCGCCGCCGACTCAAACCGCCCGACCCGCCCGTCCGACAACGCGCTCTCGATCAGGAGGTCGCCGTCGTCGGGTCGGGCCACGCGGCCCGACGCCAGCGTCTCGGCGGCCTCCGGCCCGCGATCGATTTGGTCGAGCGCCCGCGCCAAGGTGATCGTCGGCTGCGACGAGCCCGCGCCGATCCGCGCCCGCCGCGTCCGCAACATCGCGAGCGCCGCCGCCGCGCCGCCCGGGTGCCGCGCGGCGGCGAAATACGACTGCCACGCCGCCTCCACCTTGTCACCCGCCGCCGCCGCAAGCCGGTAGAGCGCAAGCGCCGGAGCAAACTCCCGCGCGTCCCAATGCACGTGCGCGAGCGTCGCGCGCGCCAGCCAGTCGTAGGGCCGCGCCCGCAGGTAGCGGCGCGCGAGGCGCAGCGCCCGGCCGTGCTCGCGCGCATCCGCCCGCCACAGCTCGATCTGTTCGCGCCAGATCGAGGGATCCGCGCGGCCGGCAGCCATCACCTCAGCCACGCGCTCCCGATGCTCACCGCGATGGCCGAGGCGGTTGAGCAGGTTGAGTTCCTCCAGCTGCAGGTTCGTCTCCCTGGGAAACAGGCCACGCAGCGCCGAGACGGCGGAGAGCGCCCGCGCCGGGTTGTCGTCGTAATACGCCAGCTCGCGCTGCGCCCAAAGGGCTAGCCGGCTGCCCGGGCTCGCCGCTTGAATCCGTGTCGCCGCCGCCGCGGCCGTCGCGCGATCGTGGCGCACGAGCGCGCGACGGAGTCGGAACCAATCGTCGTAGTCGGCGGCGTCGGGCAACTCGAGGCCGTCGAGCTGGGCCTGGCGGCCCTCCGGCACAAACACCATCCCGCGCGGCCCGAAGGGGGCCTGTTGCTCCAACAGCTCCGTCGCGAGCGTCTCGTGCGCCTCGCGTTGGTAGGGATCGCGGATGATCAGCGTGCCGATCACTTCGTCGCAGCCGACGACTGCCTGCAGGTGCGCGGAGCCGACCCACGTCGTGACAAGGGTGAACGGCAGCCCGCGCGCCACGATGGCCCGCGCGACCTCCCATGTGACGCGAAACTCCCGCACGCACCAACCGTGCGTTTCCAGCCAGTGTCGTTCCTCGTGGTCCGGCGTGCCGTCGTAGGTGATCGCACGCGCCATCTCGAGATGATCGACGGGGGCGCCAAGGAACACGCTCACCGCGGACAAGGTCGCCGGTGCGCATGTCATGTGGTGCTGCCGCACGAACGGCACGGCGAGCTGGCGCCGCGGCGCGGACGAACCGGCCGCGGCCGCCAGGCGCGGCTGGACGATTTCCCAATAGCGGCCCTTCAGCCCGCGGGCCGCCTCCGCGGCTTCGGCGTCACGGCCGAGCCGGTGCAGGAAGTCCGCGCGGCGCGAGCGCAGGAAGTTCGCCAGCGCCTCTTCGGCGAGCGGGAAGCGGGTCGCCGCCACCTCAATCGCGGCCAGCGCTCCCGCGATGCGTCCCCGCTCGCTCTCCAGCGTCGCGAGTTGCAGCGGGAGGTGCGGGCTTTGCCCGCCCTCAATGCCGTGCACAAGCATGTCCCCAGCCTCGTCGTCCCGCTGCATGAGCATCAGGAGGTGGGCGCGCTGCCACATCGCCCGCGCGTAGCCCGGCCGGATCTCCAGCGAGCGCGCCGTCGCTTCCAGCGCCTCGGAATACCGATCCGAGTGCTCCAGATGCATCGCTTTCTCGACCTGCAGCCATGGGTCGTCCGGCGCAGCCCGTTCCGCAGCCTCGAGCCAGGGCTCCGCCGCCGAAAAATCCCGGCACTGCGCGAGGCACCGCGCCCGCAGCAGGCCGGTCCAGCGCACCGGCTCGTCATCCCCCGGCTCGGTCGGCCGCGCCAACGCGGGAGCCGACGACGCCAGCTCGTCAAGCAGGCGCAGCGTCTCCACCGGCCCGTGACGCTCGTGGTAGTCGAGCGCCATGTAATAGCGCGCCGCCGCCTCGGCCGGATCGCGGCGCCACGTCGCGAGGACCAGGCGGCGCGATCGGCCGCCCGCTCCGAGGTTGCCGATGAGCCGCCCGGCGATAATCCGCCCGCGGGTGCCGGCCCAGGTCTCGGGCGGCGCGAATTTTCCCAGGAGCTCGCCGCCGTCACCAAAACGCGACCCCCGGTGCGCGCGCTCGATTTCCTCGATCTCATGCAGCTCGGGCTCGCGCAACATGGGCCGGGAGAGGAACCGCCGTCGGTGCGCACGGCAACTGCGAATCAAGGGGACGGCGATGTTTCGTGGAAACGCCGGGCCGAACGGCCCCGGGCTTTGCTCCACCCAACCCGGCTCGACCTCTGGTTGCCGAGAATCCGTCCGGCTGCCCAGCTTGCGGGATGAGCCAACCTCCTCCCCCACCGGCCCCGCCGAGCTGGAACAAGACCATCGCTGACCTCTTCGCCGAGATGAAGCGGGGCGAGCGCACATCCGTGGGCAGCCCCGAGGTCGACTGGGCGCGCGACTACGAACGCAGCCAGCTCCCTGCCGGGCTGCGTTTCCCTCGCAAGGGCGACGTCTACGAAGCGCTCGAGGATGTCGTCGTCAGCTACCTTACTTCCTGGTCCGCACCCTACACCGGCGGCGGCGAAGGCACGCTGATCAAAGGCGATCAGGTCACAGTCGACACGGATCCCGCCAGCGATCGCGCCATCAGCACCTACGCCGTCGCCGTGGACTACGCCGCGTTGGAAAAGCGCCTGGTCCCGGCCACCGATCGCAGCGAACCGAAATACTCCGGGTTCTATTTCTCGCTGAGGACCGTCGACCTGAACCAGAAATTCAAGCTCGTGCGGGAAGGCAGCGGCTGACGGCCGGCCTCCCGGCCGCTTGCCTCCGAGCCCAGCGGCGGTTTCCTCCGCGCCTTGGACCCCATCACGCACACGCTCCTCGGCGCGAGTCTCGCGCATGTCACGTTTGGTCGGCGGCTGGGAAGGGCCGCGGCGCTCGTGGGCGGGCTAGCGGCCTTCGCGCCGGACGTTGATGTCTTCATCAGCAGCGCCGCCGATCCACTGGTGGCGACCGCTTATCACCGTGGGTTCACGCACGCGCTCGCGTTTGCGCCCGTGGGCGCGGCGATCGTCGCCGCCCTCTGGCTCGCGCGGCCGGCGTGGCGTGAGCGGAGACGTTGGTGCGAGCTCTGGGCCGCGGCGACGCTCGCGTGGCTGAGCCACGCGCTGCTCGACGCAGCGACGAGTTACGGCACGCAGCTGTTCTGGCCATTTTCAACGGCGCGCGCCGGCTGGGACCTCATCGCGATCGTCGATCCGGTGTTCACCTTGGCGCTGCTCGCGGGGCTGGTTGTCGCGGTGCCGCGTCGCACGGTGAGGCCCGCGGCCGTGGCGCTCGCGTTCGCGGCGTGCTACATGGTGCTCGGCGGCGTGCAGCACGCCCGGGCCGTCAACGCCCAGCACGAACTCGCCGCGCGGCGCGGCCACGCGCCCGTGCGCGTGGAGGTCATGCCCACGCTCGCCAACAACCTCGTCTGGCGCGCGCTCTACGAGCACGAAGGCCGCATTTTCTCCGACCGCATCCGGGCGGGCTGGTTTTCCGGCGCGACGGTGCGCGAAGGCTGGTCGCTGCCGCTGGTGCGCGCCGCCAATCTCACGCCCGCCGAAATCGCGCGCGATCGGCGCGAGTCGTTCGCGCGCTTCGCGTGGTTTTCCGATCACTGGGTCGCGCGCAGCCCCGCCGACGCCACGCTGCTCGCCGACATGCGCTACACGCTCAGCGCGGAGGCCTTTGATCCGATTTGGGGCATCCGCTTCACCCCCGCGGGGGCGCCCACCGAGGTCGAGTGGCTCAACCGCGCGCGCGACCGCCGCGTCAACCTGGCCGAGACCTGGCGCGAAATCACCGGCGCCGACGAGCGGTTCCGGGCGATCCGGTGAGCCCGGCGCGCGCGACCGGCCATGCGGGTCCGCGCCGGGCGGCCGTCAGGGCGTCGCCGCAAGGCCGTTGAGATACTCCTCAATCCATGTGTAGCCGCTCGGCGCCTTGACGTTGGCGTCGGCGGGATTTTTCGGATCGAGGCCGCGGGCGATCTCCCAGGCGTCGGCCATGCCATCGTTGTCCGCATCCGCGGGCAGCGGCCCGGATTTCAGCACGGGCCACCCGCCGACTTCCGCCTGCGAATCGATCGCCTTGCCGGTGCGCGTGCGCACGTGCCCGACGAGGCGGGTGTCGACCGCATCGCGCACCGGGCGGGAGGCGCCGACGGACGCGAGCACGAGCTCGAGGGCCTCGGTCGCGGAGACCGTCGTGACCGGCGCCGCTGCAAACGGCGTGTCCACCGTGCGCACGATGCGTTTGCCCTCGTGCTCGACGAGGGAGAAGAAGCGGGTGTTGTCGGCGGTCAGCGCGGCGTCGCCCTCGAGCACGTTGCCGGCGATGTAGTAGGCGAGTTCCGAGGCCGGGGAAACGGTGATGGGCGTCTTGGCGCGGCTGCTCGGGCCGGGGCGGAGATAGTTGCCCACGTAGTTGACGGTGAACTTGCCCTGCGTGAGGCCCGACGCGGTGCCGCCGAAATTGTAGATGACGTTGTTGCGGACGTCGAAGCTCGGGGACTTGCCGTCGCGGCCGTAGTTGTCGCCGAGGCGCGGGTTGCGCGCGTCGTTGTGGATCCAAAGGTTGTGGTGCCACGAGATCGGGCCGTTGGCGCGCGCGAGCGAGCCGTAGCCGTGCTTGCCCTTGGCGTGCTTGCTCTGGTGCAGCGACTCGCCGATGAGGCACCACTGGATCGTGCAGTTCTGGTTGTTGCCGGACGTGGAGAGGCACTCGTCGACCGACCACGTGGCCGAGCAGTGATCGAGGATGCAGTTGTAGGCGCCGTGCAGGAGGTCGATGCAATCCGCCTCGCGCCCCGACTCGTCGCCCAGCCGCACGCGCAGGTAGCGCACGATCACGTCATGCGTCGCGATGCCGAACGAGGCGTCGCGCAGGCACACGCCGTCGCCGGGCGCGCTCTGGCCCGCGAGGGTGAGATAGGGCTTGGTGACGGTGATCGGTTTCTTCAGCGCGATCGTGCCGGCGACCCGGAAGATCACGATGCGGGGGCCTTCGGCCTCGCACGCGTCGCGCAGGCTGCCAAGGCCGGAGTCGTCGAGGTTGGTCACGAAAATCACCCGGCCGCCGCGTCCGCCCGGCGTGTCGGCGCCGAAACCCTCGGCGCCGGGAAACGCCGGCAGCGCCAGTCCCGAGGACACGGCGGCGAAAAACAGACCGAGGATGAGCAAGCGGGCGGAGCGCATGGAGGTTGGCACGGCGAGACGCAGCCACCGGATAATCGTGACCTCGGCGAATTGCGGGGCAAAGCGGACCGTCGCGGCGAATCCCATCCCGGCTCTGCCGAGCCGGGGGGACCAAACCAGCATGGCCCGCCTAGGAAGAGGCGGGACTCAGTTCCCTACCCGCTCCGGCTTCGCGGTCGCGCCGGTCATGTGCGCGGGCAGGCGAAACACGGCGCCGTCCTTCGTCGCGAAGTAGAGCGACGACGTCGTCGGCTCGAGCGGTGAGCCGTCGGCCCACAGCGAGTAGAAATCGGGGTGCGCGTTCACGGGCTTGCGCGCATAGGTGTGGTTGTAACGACCGCCCGCCGTGAGGGCCTTGTGCTTGCGCCAAGTCGCGCCCTCATTGGCGCTCGTCCACATCTCCATGTCGCCGCCGGTGCCGAAGGGCTGCGGCCCCGGCGCCATCGGCGCGATCACGCGCCACGTGCCGTCGGCCTCGATGTAGAGCGAGCCGTGGTCGTAGTTGTGATCGGAGGCCACGAACTCGCGATACTCCCACGCGCGGCCGGTCCAGCGCGCGGTGTGCCACTGAAACGGCCCCGAGGCCGGGCCCGGCTCGTAGCCTTTCGAGGTGAGGTAGAGGATCACCGGATGGCCCGCGGCGGTGAACGCGATGTCCTTCAGGTAGACGTTGAGGTTCTCGGCGCGGTAGTCGCGCACGAGCGCGGGGTTGTTGGCGGCG
>JAEUHB010000008.1 GCA_016794665.1 Opitutaceae bacterium | reverse complement strand
TCAAAACGCATCTCCCTCATCGCCACCCACGACTCCGACTACGGGCCGGGCGCCGGCGCGACATTCCGTTTCTGAGACCTCCGCCTTTCCCCTTTCCAAATATGAAAAGCAAAACCCTCCTCATCGTCACCACCGTCGCCTTCGTTCTCAGCCCGGTCCCCGCTGCCACCGCCACCGGAGCGCAATCGAAAATCGAGAGTCCAAAATCGAAAATCGCAAAGCCCTACCCGCTGAAAGTCTGCCTCGTGACGGACAACGACCTCGACTCGATGGGCGACGAGGTCTCGATCGTGTTCGAGGGCCAGGTGATCAAGTTCTGCTGCGCGCCCTGCGAAAAGAAATTCCGCGCCAACCCCGCGCGCTACCTCGCCAAGCTCGCGCCGCCGGCCGCCGCACCCGCCAAGGGAAAGTGAGCGCCCCGGCCGGGGACGAATTGGATTCCCCGGCGCGCGGCGGGCGGTAGCGTGGCGCACTTGCCGGAAATGCCGTTCGCTCGCCGCCATCTCTTTCCTCTTGTCGCCGCGTGCGCCGCACGCCTCACCGCAGCTGGCACCGGTGATCCGGTGCTGTTTCCCACGGTCGTCGTCGAGGCCACCGGCCACGGGCAGCCCGCGTTCGCGATGCCGTATTCGACGACCGTGCTCGACGCGCGCGCCCTCGACGCCGCGTCCTCCCGCTCATTGCCCATCGCCCTCGAGACCGTGCCGGGCGTGATGGTGCAAAAGACCAGCGCCGCCCAAGGCGCGCCCTACATCCGCGGGTTCACCGGGTTTCGCACGCTGCTTCTCGTCGACGGCATCCGTCTCAACCACGCGGCGTTTCGCGAGGGCCCCAACCAATACTGGGGCACCGTCGACCCGCTGGCCCTCGCCCGCCTCGAGCTCGTGCGCGGCCCCGCGTCGGTCACCTACGGCAGCGACGCGATCGGCGGCACGGTCAACGCGGTCACCACCGCCCCCGACCTCGCCGCGGCCTCCGGGACCGAGTGGCGCGCGAGCCATCGCTTCGCCTCGGCGGACCGCTCGCATACGACGCGCCTGGAGGCTCGCGGCGTGACGCGGGATCGCGCCGGCGCCCACGTTGGCTATTCCCACCGGCGCTTGGAGGACTTGCGCGCCGGCCGCGCCACCGGCTCGCAGCCGCGCACGGGCTTCGAGGAAACGGCCCTCGACGGCTCCGCGGTGTGGCAGGTCGGCTCCGGCACGCGCCTCGTCGCACTCGCGCAGGATTTCCGGCAGAACGATGCGTGGCGCACGCACAGCACGATCTACGGCAGCCGCTGGCGCGGCACGAGTCCGGGCAGCGACCTCGAGCGCTCCCTCGATCAGGAACGCCGGCTCTTCGCCCTCCAGCTCCACTCCGATCGGCCCGCGCCGGGGATCGATCGGCTCACGGCCAGCGTCTCGCACCAGCGTCAGGGCGAGGAGCAGTTCCGCCTGCGCAACGATGGCCGGCGCGAATTCACCGGCTTCGACCTCGCGACGCCCGGGGCCTTTGTCCGTCTCCACGGCACGGCTCCCCTCGGGCGGTGGATCGGCGGCGCCGAGTTCTATCGTGATCGCGTGGATTCCCACAGCCGCCGTTTCCGCGCCGACGGCTCGCTCCAGCAAATCGACATCCAAGGCCCGGTCGCGGACGACGCGCGCTATGACCTCGGCGGCGTCTTTTTCGAAACGCGCCCGCCGCGGCTGGGCCCGGTCGAGTTCACCGCCGGCGCGCGCCTCAACCACGCCACCGCCGAAGCCCGCCGCGTGCGCGATCCCCTGACCGGCGCCGCCACGCGCATCGACGGGCGTTGGCGCTCCGTCGTGGGCAGCCTGCGCGCACTCGCGCCCCTCGACGCTGCCCACCGGCAGAACGTGTTTGCCGGGATCTCGCAGGCGTTCCGCGCCCCCAACCTCTCGGATCTCACGCGCTTCGACATCGCCGAGGGCGGGCAGATCGAGACGCCCGCGCCGGGCCTCGAGCCCGAGCGCTTCGTCACCACCGAGGCCGGCTGGCGCGCGCAAGGCCCGCGCGGCTCCGCTTCCATCGCGGCGTTTCACACCGCCATCCGCAACCAGATCATCCGCACGCCCACCGGTGCGCGCGTCGACGGGCTCGCGGAGGTGACGAAGCGCAACTCCGGCGCCGGCCGCGTGCAAGGCGTGGAGGCGGCCGCCTTTGCTCGGGTCCGGACGGCCTGGGCCATCGCCGCCTCGATCGCGTGGATGCACGGTGATCTCGACCACTACCCGAGCGCCGCCGCCACGCTGCTCCAGCGCGCTCCGCTGTCGCGCGTCATGCCGCTCACGGCCCACGGCTCGGTGCGTTGGGCGCCCGCCGCGGGCGCGGGCTGGGTGGAACTCGCCGCGAGCGCCGCCTCGCGCCAGAAGCGCCTCGCTCCCGCGGACCGCGTGGACACCGAGCGCATCCCCGCCGGCGGCACGCCCGGCTACGCGGTGGCGCACCTTCGCGCCGGCTGGCGGGCCACACCCTGGCTCACGCTTCAGGCCGCCATCGAAAACCTCGGCGACACCGACTACCGCATCCACGGCTCC
>JAEUHB010000273.1 GCA_016794665.1 Opitutaceae bacterium | reverse complement strand
TCACCGACGTCCTTGGAATACTGAGCCTCGATCACCTTCTTTGGATCGAACGCCCCGCCACCGCCGGCGAGCCGGCGGCCACGCTCGATCATCCGCGTCACTCCTTCGCGGGATAACAACCGCGATTTTCCGACCAAAGCGCCCGCGGCGAAAATCAGCAGCGCGGCGCCCACGATTGCAATGGGTTTTCTGTTCAGCATGAGGAAGGAAAGCATCGGCTCACTCGCCGATGAATAAAATCCGCCATCAGGGCTCAGTCCGCGGCGGGCAGCGGCGTCTCGCTGGCGAGGGCGGGCGCCAGGGTCGCGCCTTTCAGGCGGATGCCGGCCATCTTCTTGACGATGAACTCGGCCTCGTTCTCCGCCACGTCGACGAGGGAGTGCCGCTGGTGGAGGTCGATCGCGCCGACCACGCTGGAGGGCAGGCGTGTGACACCGGCGATCTTGCCCACGATGTCGCCGGGCAGGACGAGGTCCTTGCGGCCGACGTTGAGGAAGATCGTCGTCATGCCGGCCGTGCGGCCGGTGCGGGCGACACGCTCGTAGCGCGGCTTGGACGAAACCGCACCCAACGGGCCGTCGCCGCCGGCGGGCGGGGCGGCCTCATCCGCCGTCGCCCCGGCGTAAGGGACATCCGCAGCGGCACGCCCCTCCCCAGGGGAACCGGGCGCCGGAGCCTTCGGCGCCGCCGTGCGCGCAGGCTTCACGGCAGCGGCGGCCGACACGGGCGGAGCGGAGCTCGCGACCGTGCCCGGTGCCCCGCCTTGGAGTAGATGGATCAGCGCGGAACAGATGTCGGTGCTCGCGTAGCCTTGGTCGAGCAGGCGGTCGATCATCCGGTCGTGCGGGCGGAATTTTTTCTCGTCGAGCGTGGCGCGGATTTTCTCGAAGAAGACGCTCGTCCGCGCCTCCTCCACCTCGTCAAGCGACGGGATGCGGCCGCGGCGGATGTCGAGGCGCGCCCAGCGCACCATGCCCTGCAGCTTGTAGATCTCCTGGCCGGAGACGAAGGTGTAGGCCCGCCCCTTGCGACCGGCCCGGCCGGTGCGGCCGATGCGGTGCGTGTAGTCCTCGGCGTCGTTGGGCAGGTCGAAGTTGAACACGACCTCAAGGTCGTCGACGTCGAGCCCGCGCGCCGCGACATCGGTGGCGACGAGGAACTCGAACTTGCGCTCGTGGAACTTCGCCATCGTGCGGGTGCGCTGCGCCTGCGTGATGTCGCCGTGCAGCCGATCGGTCGAGTAGCCGCGCGCGTGCAGCTGCTCGTCGAGTTCGTCGACCATGATTTTGGTCGAGCAGAAGATGATGCCGTAGCGGAAGTCGTTCACGTCGATCAGGCGCGTGAGCGCCTCGATCTTCGAGCGGCGGTCCACCTCGAAGTAGGTCTGCTCGACCTGCGGGCGGTTCTGCGCGACGGAGTCGATCTTGATCCAGGCCGGGTCCTTGGCGAAGCGGCCGATCAGGTCCTGGATCGGGCGCGGCATGGTCGCGGAAAAGAAGAGCATCTGCCGCGATTCCGGCACCGCCGTGAGGATTTTCTCGATGTCCTCCCGGAAGCCCATGTCGAGCATGCGGTCGGCCTCGTCGAGGATGATGAGCTTGAGCTTGTCCAGCTTGAGCGTGCCGCGGTCCATGTGGTCCATCACGCGGCCCGGCGTGCCGATGACGATCTGCACGCCGAAGTGCAGGGCGCGGAACTGCCGCTCGTAGCTCTGGCCGCCGTAGATCGGCACGCCGGAGATGCCGCGCTTGAAGAGGGACAGCTTGCCGAACTCCTCGGAGACCTGCACCGCCAGCTCGCGCGTGGGGCACAGGATGAGCACCTGCACGGCGCGTTCCTTCGGGTCGGCGCGCTCGATCGCGGGGATGGCAAAGGCCGCGGTCTTGCCCGAGCCGGTGGCCGACATGCCGATCACGTCCTTGCCGGCGAGCGCCACCGGGATGACGGCGGTCTGGATGGGCGAGGCTTCCTCAAAGCCCATCTTCTCGACGGCCTTGAGGATCTCGGGCGACACGCCGAGCTGATCGAACGGTTTCTTTTCCATTCTCCCACCGTGATCGGTTTCCTGGCGGCACGCGAGTTCGCATTCAGGACTTTACGCGAGCGTGGAATCACGGGGCTTGCGCGCGCCGATCCCGGGCCCATCCTCCGCGTCCGTTCTTTGGATTCGCACGCCTAAGCTGCCGCCGCTTCCTCGGCGGACAGCACGGGGGAACCAATTTCCGTGAAGCAAAAACTTCACGGATGGGGCGCACGGCCGCGGGCAACCGCGGCCAAGGTCACTTCCTAGGACCGAGCCCGTCAGCTAACCTCGTCGGCATTGGGAAGGGTGATCCACTGCGCGCCCGCTCGGGCGGGCGCATCACGGTCGCTCCACATCGCAACCGCACCGTCGTGCGCGCCCGGCCCCGCCGTGCGCGCGTGCCGGCGCATTTCGGAGTCCTCTGCCATGTCCTTGCGTTCTTTGTTCGTCGGCCGCGCGCGCTCGCTCGCGGATCGCAACTTGTTTCACAGCGTCTCGCTCGTCGCGGTCTTCGCGTGGGTGGGACTCGGCGCCGACGGGCTCTCGTCGTCGTGCTACGGGCCCGAGGAGACATTTCGCGCGCTTGGCGCGCACCACCATCTCGCGCTGTTCGTCGCGCTCGCGGGCGTCGTGACCATCGTGGCGATCTGCGCGAGCTACATGCAGATCATCGAGCTGTTTCCGTCGGGCGGCGGCGGCTACCTCGTCGCAAGCAAGCTCCTCTCGCCGGCGGCGGGCGTCGTCTCGGGCAGCGCGCTGCTCATCGACTATGTGCTCACCATCACGATCTCCGTCGCGAGCGGGGCGGACGCGCTGTTCAGCCTGCTGCCGCCGGCGTGGCTCCCATGGAAACTCGCCTTCGCGTGCACGGGCGTGGCCGTGCTCACGTTGCTCAATCTCCGCGGCGTGCGCGAATCCGTGCTCCTCTGGGTGCCGATCTTCTTTGTGTTCGTCGGCACGCATGCGTTCGCGATCATGTGGGCGATCGGCACGCACACGAGCGGGCTGGGCGAGGTCGCCGCGGCCACCGCGCGCGAGGTGCGCACCGTGTCCGCGGAGATCGGCTGGTTCGGGCTGTTCGCGCTGCTGCTCAAGGCCTACAGCATGGGCGCGGGCACCTACACCGGCATCGAGGCCGTGAGCAACGGCCTGCCGATCCTGCGCGAGCCGCGCGTGCAGACCGGCCGGCGCACGATGATCTACATGGGCGCCTCGCTCGCGATCACGGTGGCGGGCCTGCTCATCGCCTTCCTGCTGTTCCGCGTCGAGCCGGTCGCCGGCAAGACGCTCAACGCCGTGCTCCTCGAGAAAATCACGGCCGCGTGGCCGCTGGGCGGCGGCGCGTTTGTCGTCGCCGCGCTCGTCTCCGCCACGGCGCTGCTGTTCATCGCCGCGCAGGCCGGCTTCCTCGATGGCCCGCGCGTGCTCGCCAACATGGCGCTCGATCGCTGGTTCCCGACGCGCTTCGCCAACCTGAGCGATCGCTTCGTCACGCAAAACGGCATCTTGCTGATGGGCGGCGCGGCGCTGCTCACGATGGTGGTCACGGGCGGCTCGGTCGCGCTGCTGGTCGTGCTCTACTCGATCAACGTCTTCATCACGTTCACGCTCTCGCAGCTCGGCATGGTCGTGCACTGGTGGCGCGCGCGCGGCGGCGAGGCGCAGTGGAAACGGAAGCTCGCGATCAACGGCTTCGGCCTCGCGCTCACGACGTTCATCCTCGTCTCGCTCACGATCGTGAAATTCCACGAGGGCGGCTGGGCCACGCTCCTGATCACGGGCGCGCTCGTGGGCGTGGCGTTTGCGATCAAACGGCACTACCACCACGTCGCCGCGCAGCTCCGCCGGCTCGACGAACTGCTCGTGGGGGAGCGGCTCGACCGCGCCCTCGAGCACGCACCAGGCACGCCCCTCCAGCACAGCACGACGCCCGATCCCTCCGCCCGCACCGCCATCGTGCTCGTCAACGGCTTCAACGGCCTCGGCGTCCACACCGTGCTCCACGTGCCGCGGCTCTTCGGCGACACGTTCCGCAACTTCGTCTTCCTCTCCGTCGGCACGGTCGACGCCGGCAACTTCAAGGGCGCCGCCGAGCTCGACACCCTCCGCGCGCACACTGCCGCCGAGGCCGAGCGCTACATCGCATGGGCGCGCACGCACGGCTACGCCGCCGCCGCGTTCACGGCCATCGGCCACGACACCACCGAGGAAATCATGGCGCTCGCCGCGGCGGCGCGCGAAAAATTCCCGAACAGCGTCTTCTTCGCCGGCCAGCTCCTCTTCGCCCGCGAGACGCGCCTCACGCGCCTGCTGCACAACCACACCGCCCTCGCGCTCCAGCGCCGCTTCTTCGCGGCGAGCCTGCCCTTTGTGATCCTCCCGATCCGCGTGGGCGACGCCGCCTGAGCGACGCCAAACTGTCCGAGCCCGGCCGGCGCAACGAAGTCGCGCGCGTCGCGTATGGCCGGGCGACATCCCTGCCGCATGAAATTCCCCGCCTGCCACCTCGCGCTTGTGCTCATGCTCGGTGTCGCGCGTCTTCCCGCGCCCGCCGCCACTCCGCCGCGCCAGATGGAGGCCCTCGGCCGCGGCGTCGTCGCGCTGAAGATCGAGGAGCGAAAAATCTTCGTCTCCTGGCGCGTGCTCGGCACCGATCCCGACGGGCTCGCGTTCAACCTCTACCGCGCCACGGGCACCGCCGGCACCGCGCCCGTGAAACTGAATTCCGCGCCGCTGCTCGTCAGCAACTTCACCGACACCACGGCCGACCCCACGCAGGCCGTCGCCTATTTCGTGCGTCCCGTGCTCGCCGGCCGCGAGCAGGCGCCCAGCGCACGCTTCACGATCTCGGCCGCCGCGCCCGCGCGGAATTACCTCTCCATCCCGCTCGAGCCTCCGCCCGGCGGCACCACGCCCGACGGCCGCAGCTACACCTACACGGCCAACGACTGCTCCGCGGCCGACCTCGATGGCGACGGCGAATACGAGATCATCCTGAAGTGGGATCCCACCAACTCGAAGGACAACGCCTTCGCCGGCTATGCGGGTCACGTTTTCCTCGACGCCTACAGGCTCGACGGCACCCGGCTCTGGCGCATCGACCTCGGCCGCAACATCCGCGCCGGCGCGCACTACACGCAATTCCTCGCCTACGATCTCGATGGCGATGGTCGCGCCGAGCTCATGTGCAAGACCGCCGACGGCACGATTGATGGCACGGGGAAAATCATCGGCGACGCCACCGCCGACTGGCGCGAGCCCGCCGGCACCATCGTCCCCTCGCGCGATCGCACGGGCAGCACCGAGACAAAAGGCGGCGGCCGCGGCGCTTCCGTGGAGGGCCGCATCCTGCGCGGGCCGGAGTATCTCACGGTTTTCGACGGCCGCTCCGGCCGCGCGCTCGCCACGACCGACTACCTGCCCGCGCGCGGTAATGTCGCAGACTGGGGCGACGCCTACGGCAACCGCTCCGATCGCATGAACGCCGCCGTCGCCTACCTCGACGGCGTGCGCCCGAGCGCCATCTTCTGCCGCGGCTACTACACGCGCGCCGTGCTCGTCGCGTGGGACTGGGGCGACGGCCGGCTCACGCAACGCTGGACCTTCGACAGCAACGACGGCACGCCCGGCAACGAGCACTACCGCGGCCAGGGCAACCACGGCCTCAGCATCGCCGATGTCGATGGCGACGGTCGCGACGACATCATCTACGGCGCCTGCACCATCGGCTCCGACGGCAAAGGCCTTTACTCCACCGGTCTGGGCCACGGCGACGCGCTGCACGTCTCCGACCTCGATCCGACGCGGCCGGGGCTGGAGGTCTTCGCGATTCACGAGAACGTGCGGCACGAGCACGGCGCCAACCTTCGCGACGCGCGCACGGGCGAGATTCTCTGGAG
>JAEUHB010000451.1 GCA_016794665.1 Opitutaceae bacterium | reverse complement strand
CAATCGGCTCCATGAGGAGCAGGTGCCGTGGCTGCGCGCCGTGCTGGAGAAAAATCCACAGCGCTGGACCATCCTCACGTTTCACCACCCAATTTTCTCCCCGGCCAACGACCGCGACAACCCGAAGCTCCGCGCCTTGTGGAAGCCCCTCATCGACGGGTTCAAAGTCGACCTCGTGCTCACCGGCCACGACCACACCTACGCGCGCAGCGGCGACATGGCCGGCCGCGCCCGCGTCGGCTCCGTCAACGCCGCGAAGGGCTACAACCAAGTCTACGATCCCGCGGTCGGCACCGTCTATGTCGTCTCCGTGAGCGGCCCCAAGATGTATGACCTTATGTCCGACCAGTGGGCCGTGCGCACCGCCGAGGACACCCAACTCTTCCAACTCATCACGGTGGACGGCGCCGAGCTCCGCTACGAGGCGCGCACCGCGACCAGCCGCCTCTACGACGCCTTCACCCTCCGCAAACGCGAGGGCCAACCCAACGAGCTGATTGAGACGCTCCCGCGCGAAACGCGCCGGCCGAAGAAACCGTCCGCCGCGAAGGAAAACTAGCCCACGCTGGGCCCTGCTCTCGGTCGAGGACGAGCGCGAGCTTGCCCCACCTTCGGCCAGACGTGAACGTCCTCGCGCCGCGCAGCGCGTGCACTCACCCCAATTCGCCCCATGCTCCTTCGCGCCGCGTTTTCCTGCCTTACCGCTCTCGCCTGCCCGGCACTTTCGTCTCTGCCACTGCGCGCGGCGCAGCCGGCGCCAACCGCGACTGCGTCCTTCACCTTCGCCGCGCTCGGCTGCATGCCCTACGCGCGCCACCCGGATGTCGATGCGCGCTTCGCCCGCGTCATTGCCGAAATCAACCGCCACGCGCCCGCTTTTTCCGTCCATCTCGGCGACACGATGGCCAGCGATGAGAAATGCACGGACGCGCTGCTGATGAAACGCCGCGCCGACTTCGACACGTTCGCCACCGCACTCGTCTACACGCCCGGCGACAACGAGTGGACCGACACCTACTCGGAAAAGGCGGGCGGCTACACACCCACCGAGCGCCTCGCCCGCATCCGCCAGATCTACTTCCCAACGGAGCGCAGCCTCGGGAAGAAACCGATTGCGCTCATCACGCAGCGCCGCGACCCCACCTTCTCGGATTTTGTGGAAAACGCCCGCTGGTCGCACGGCGGCGTCGTGTTTGCCACGGTGCACGTCACCGGCAGCAGCAACAACCACCTGCCCAACGTTCCCGGCGCGATCGACGAGTGGCGCGCCCGCGACGCCGCCAACGCCGCTTGGATCCGCGCCACCTTTTCGGCCGCCCGCGAAACCAACGCGCCCGGGCTCGCGCTGTTTTTCCAAGCGCAGCCTTTTCAGACCAACCGCAACGCGCCCGGCTACCGCACCGGCTTCGAAGTGTTCCTGAAAACCGTCGAGGCCGAGGCCCGCGCCTTCGCCAAACCCGTGCTTCTCGTGCACGCCGACGAGCACCGCTTCCGCCACGAGGTCGGCATGCGCTTCGAGAACAACTCCGCCCCGCTCCCGAATGTCACGCGGCTCGAGACCTTCGGCGATCGGGATTTCCACGCCGTGCTCGTGACGGTCGATCCTGGCTCCGCCCAAGTCTTCCTCGCCGCCCCTCTGATCGTCCCCGGAAACCCGCTCCCCGTGCTGCCGCGCCCCGCGCCGGTGAAAAAGTAGCCTCCACCAGCGGCGGCCCGCCGCCGCTCACAGCCCGAGCTTCGCCTCCGCGGCCGCGATGGCAGCGATGAAGGCCTCAGGCGTCGGAGCCGCCAGGAACGTCGCGCGGTCGGCGGGATCCTTCAGAATTTTGCAGAGGGCGCTGACGACGGCGAGGTAGTCACCAGGCTTGGTCTTCGGCGTGCCGAGCACAAAGAACAGCTTCACGATCTCGCCGTTGGCATCGAAGGCGATGCCCTGGTCGCAGCGGCCGACGGCCATGACGATCTTGCGCACATGCTCGGTGCGCGCGTGCGGGAGGGCGACGGCGTTCCCGAGGCACGTGGTGTCGAGGCGATCGCGCGCGAGCAGCTCGTCGTAGAAGCCGGCGAAGTTGGCGACATCGGGATGACCGTCGAGCAGGCGCGCGATCTCGTTGAGCGCGGCGGTGCGCTTGGTGCCCTGCACCCGCAGGACAATGCGCGACGGATCGAGGAGCGAAGTGATGCGGCCGGACATGCGACGCAGAGCGAATGCCGAAGAACGCAGGAGGAAAGGAGAAAAGTGAGATCAAAACCGGAAGCGCCGCTGCGCCGGGGGCGCGGCAGGGAGGAAATCGAAATGGCGTTGCGCGTGAAAGCGCGGCCCGCTGACTTCCCAGGATGAAACGGATGCTCGTGGCGGTGGCGTTGGGCGCGGCGGCAAGCATGGGCGCGACCGCGGCCGAGGAGAAATTCTCAAAGACGATCCCCGCGGCGGATTTCTCGGCGGCGGGACTCGCTAAACTCTCGGCGGAAGAGCTGGCGCGGCTCGACGCGCTGATCCGCGACTACAAGAGCGGCGCGCTCGCCGCGGCGCAGCGCGAGGCGGCCGTGGCGGCGGAAGGGAAGGCCCGCGCCGAGGCCAAGGCGGCGCGCGCCGAGGAGGAGGCCCGCGCCACGAAGCTCGCGGCCGACGCAAAAGCCCGCGCCGCCGAGGAAGCGGCGGCCAAAAAGGCCGAGACCAGCCTGCTGGCGCGCGCCAAGGTGCTGCTCACGCCGGGCACGCAAATCGACTACGCGGCGGCGGAAAGCCGGATCGCGGGGGGAATTCCGCGGCTGGTCGGGGCGCACGGTCTTTGCGCTCGAGAACGGGCAGCAGTGGCAATCAGCCGGCGAAGGCACCTATGTGTCGCCGCCCGTCGCGCGCCCGGCGGTGAAGATCACGCCGGGGTTGCTCGGGGCGTTTTGGATGTCGGTCGAGGGCGTGAAGGTGCGCGTCAAAGTGACGCTGATCAGCGGCGGGAATCCGGCGGCGAAATAGACGGGGCGAGCCGGGCTACGCCGAGGGCGGTGTCTCGGCGGCGGCCTGCTGCTCGTCCGTCTCGACGATGCGCGCGATGCTGAGGAGCTTGTCGCCCTCGGCGAGCGTGAGGAGCTTCACGCCCTTGGCGCCGCGGTTGGTCTCGCGGATATCCTTCACCGGACAACGGATGCT
>JAEUHB010000002.1 GCA_016794665.1 Opitutaceae bacterium | reverse complement strand
CGCCACGCCGACTCAAACTCCGCGCCGATCAGCAACAGCGGCGCCTGCGCGCGGCGCGCGACCACGATGCCGCCGGGCTTCAGCTCGTAGCGCGGGCCGCGCGGGCCGTCGGGCGTGAGGCCGATGTCGTGGCCCTCGCGCAGCGTGTCGACGAGCGCCATCGCCGCCTCGCGCCCGAGCCGGCTGCTCGAGCCGCGCACGGTGGCGAGCCCCGCGAGCGCAAAGAAGGCCGAGAGCCACGCGCCGTCCTGGCTCGCGCTCACGAGCGCATACGCCGGCCGCCCGCCGCGGTAGCGCCGCACAATCTCGGCGGCGAGGAAGAGCCGGTTGTGCCACAGCACCATCGCGACCGGCTCGTCGCGCTTGGCGTAGGCGCGCAGGTCTTCCGGCGTCGCGTCGAAGCGCAGTGAGCGCCCCCACAGCCGCAGCAGCACGCCCAGCGGCCAGAGCAACGCGCGCCGCCAGCCGGCGATTTGATGCACGGTGTTCGGCGGGACGGCGGAGGGCGGCGACGGCGGGTTCAAGGACTTGTCGTTGTCGGCGAAACGCCCACACGCGCCAAGCGAAAGTGCGTGCACTCGAGCGGACCAACCCCCACCGCGGCTCTGACGGGCTTTAGACTATTCATCGATCCTGGCCCTCGGAGAAAACTATGGCGAGAGGGCGCTTCACGAGGGAGGCGTTGATTGCCGAATGATCGAAGCAACGTGCGGTCGGGAGTGTTGCCGCAGTTGACGCGCACCGCCTTCGCCGGCACGAGAGCGGGCCATGTCGTCGCCGTTGCCACCGTGCCCCCATCTGCCTGCGCCGCGGGCGGGGCTCGACTGGCGGGTGCTGCATGCGTTTCGCGAGGCGGACCGGGGTGGTGCCTTCTACCTCGCGTGCTTGGAATACGGGCACGCGCTCTGGCAGCGCGGCTTTGCGGCGCGCACGCTCCTCTGCCTCGACCGCGCGCTGGGCGCGGACCTCGCGGGCGGCGAGCCGGAGTTGCGCGCGCATCCCCTGCCGTATGCGGCGATGGCGTGGCTCATCGCGCACACGCCCCCGGGGGTGTTCCTGGGCAACCCGCGGGTGCATTTCCAACACTACGCCGATCGCATGAACGAGCCGCGCCGGGAGCAGCGCCGCTGGCGCGCGTGGGCGTGCTGGGCGCTCGCGCGCGCCGTGCGCCCCGATTTGCCCGGCGATCCGAAGCACCGCGTGGTGGAGCCGACGCACGATGAAATCGCCACGGCCCTGCGAGCGCATGGCCTCCCAAGCGAGGTGGAATTGTGGCGGGCGGAGCTGGAGCGGGCGGGCGAAGCGCGATCCGATCGGCGGGCCTGAGCCGGCCTGTCGCGCTTGGTGAAGGCGGACCGGAAGCCGCCCGCTTACGCCGCGGCCTTCGGCGTCTCCGCCATCGCCGCGTCGAGCGACTTCAGCATCGCGGCGATCGTTTCGTCGGTCTCGTCGCCCATGTTTGAGATGCGGAAGGTCTTTCCCTTGAGCTTCCCGTAGCCGCCGTCGATGACGAGCTTGTGCTTCGACTTGAGCGTCTTGTTCAGCGCGGCGAGGTCGAGGTTCTGCGTGTTGGCAAAACAGTTCAGCGTGACCGAGCCGTAGCCTTCCTTGGGGAAAAGCTTGAAGCCTTTTGCGAAAACGAAGTCGCGCACGGTCTTGTTCAGGCGCGCGTGGCGGGCGTAGCGGGCCTCAAGGCCCTCGGCCTTGATGTCGTCGAGCTTCGAGCGGAGCGCGTAGAAGAGGGAAATGACGGGCGTGCTCGGCGTCATGCCGGCTTCGTGGTTCTTCTGGAATTCGACGTAGTCGAAATAGTAGCCGCGGTCGGTCATCGTCGCGGCGCGGTCGAGCGCCTTCTTCGAGACCGAGAGGAACGAGAGGCCGGGCGGCAGCGCGAAGGCCTTCTGCGAGCCGCTCACGAGCACGTCGATGCCGAGTTCGTCCTTCTTGATCGGCAGGGCGCTGAGCGAGCTCACGGTGTCGACGATCGCGATCACGTCGGGGAACTCGCGCACGACCTTCATGATCGCGGCGAGGTCGCTCATGCAGCCGCACGAGGTCTCGTTATGGATGAGGGTGAGGGCGTCGTAGGCACCGGTGGCGAGCTCGCGGCGCACGGCCTCGGGATCGACGGGCTGGCCCCACTCGAACTTGAGCGCGGTGGCCTGTTTGCCGCAGCGGAGCGCGACGTCATACCACTTGTCCGAGAAGGCGCCGTTCAGGCAGTTGAGCACCTTCTTTTTCACGACATTGCGGATCGAGCCCTCCATCACGCCCCAGGCGCTGCTGGTCGAGAGGTAGACCGGGTCCTTGGTGTAGCAGAGCGCCTGAAGCTCCGGCTGGATCGAGTTGTAGAGCGCGACGAAGTCGGTGCTCCGGTGCCCAATCATGGGCTGCGACATGGCGCGGAGGGTTTTCTCCGAGACGGCGATGGGACCGGGAATGAAGAGTTTGTAGCTCATGATATGGGCGCGTAGGCGCCCGAAAAACTGTTTGTGCGGATGAACGCGTCAACCTTCATTGATGATTACGCATGTCGCAGCCCTGGCTGAAGAAGAAGGTCAACGCCCTCGAACTCTACACGATCGATTTGATTTATGGGCGGCGCGCGGGCGCGGGTGCGGCGATCTACGGGGCGTTTTTGCAGGCGCTGTCGTGGCTGTTCAGCGGCATAGCGCAGTCGCGGCTGTGGCTCTACCGGAAGCGCATCCTTCATGATCAGCCGCTCGGTTGTCTGGTGGTCGTGGTCGGCAATCTCACCGTGGGCGGCACGGGCAAGACGCCAGTGGTCGAGAAATTCGCGCGGGCGCTGCGCGACCGCGGCCGGCGCGTCGCCATCCTGAGCCGCGGCTACAAGAGCAAGTCCCCGCCGCTCTGGAAAAAGCTCTGGTATCGCTTCACGCACACCGACGAGCCGCCGCCGCGCATCGTGAGCGACGGCAAGACCGTGCTGCTCGACAGCGAGCAGGCCGGCGACGAGCCCTACATGCTCGCGAAAAACCTCCCGGGGGTGATCGTGCTCGTGGACAAGAACCGCGTGAAGGCCGGCGAGTATGCGATTAGGGAGTTCGGCTGCGACACGCTCGTGCTCGACGACGGCTTCCAATACCTGCCGCTCAAGGGCAGCCTCAACCTGCTCCTCGTCGACAAGACCAATCCCTTTGGCAACGGCCACCTGCTCCCGCGCGGCATCCTCCGCGAGCCGATCAAGCACCTCAAGCGGGCCAGCTACGTTTTTCTCACGAAGTCCAGCGGCCAGCGCGATCCCGAGCTAGAGAACCTGATCGCGGCGCACAATCCCGCGGCCGACATCATCGAGTGCGCGCACCGTCCGCAGTATCTGCGGCGCTTTGGCGTGGCGGACGGCGCGCCCGGGGCGCGCGAGGAGCTGGCGTTCCTGAAGGGCCGGCGCGTGTTCGGTTTCAGCGGCATCGCGACGCCGGAGAGTTTCGAGAAATTCCTGCGCGACTACGGCGCGCTGCTCGTCGGCCGCGAGCGCTTCCTCGATCACTACCGCTTCGATCAGGAGGACATCTCGGGGCTTTTCGAGCTCGCGCAGCGCGAACGCGCGGAGTGTCTCGTGACGACGGAGAAGGACGCCGTGCGCATCGCCGCCGACCTCAAGTGCCCGCTGCCGCTCTACTACCTGCGCCTCGAGATCGAGATTCTGCGCGGGGCGGCGGACTTCGACGAGGCCGTGGGGCGGATCTGTTTCCCGCAAAAAGGAAGCAGGGCGGGGTTTTGAGTTGGAGCCGCGGCGCCCCCGCCGCGGTTGGGCGCGGAACGCGACGAGGGCGCGGCGTCTCCCACAAATCCGCCCGCCTTTCCCCTTGCCGCATCGCCGGCCCGCGCCGTTAGTCGTCGCCCATCATGATCATTGACCCGCGTTACGATCAACTGGCTGCCGGCCTCACGGGATTCTCCACCGCGCTCAAGCCCGGCGAGCGCGTGCTTATCGACGCGTTCGATGTGCCCGATGCGATGGTCATCGCGCTCATCCGCGCGACGCGCGCCCGCAAGGCCCACCCTTACGTGCAGATCCACCGCGCGCGCGT
>JAEUHB010000358.1 GCA_016794665.1 Opitutaceae bacterium | reverse complement strand
CCAGCCGGCCTTGGGCGCCATCGGCAGGAAGTAGCCGTTGGAGCGGTAGCCGCCGGCCCAGTTTTGCAGGCCGAGTTCGGGCTGGCCCGCGATCCACACGCGATAGACGGGCAGGCCGGTCATCGTGGCGACGGCGCCGGTTGCGGTGGAGAGCGTGGAGCCCCAGGTGTTGGACACGGTGCCGTCGTGGCGCGTGACGCCCTCGGCGGCGGTGCTGCGGAGGAAACTGCGCTTGGCCTTGCTCATCTCGGCGTCGACGCGGATCGAGGTCCTTTCGCCGACTTTGTAGGTGACGGCGAGATCGGCCGCGCGCTTGAAGTCCTCGTCCTGATCGCGCCAGCCGCGGAAGTGTTTCTCGAGGAGGTTAAGGCGGACGGCGAGCTTGTCGGTGAGACGGCGGTTGATGTCGCCCTCGAAGCGGAAGGAGCCGTTGCTGTCGGTCGTGAACTGCGTGGTGATGAAATTCTGATCGAGGCGGGCCTGCTTCGTGTAGGAGCTCATGACGCCGCCGATGGTGCCGACACCAAAGAGGATCGAGTTGGGGCCGCGGTCGAACTCGAGGCGCTCGATGTTGTAGGTGTCGGCGCTCTGGTAGAACGTGAAGTAGTTGCGCGTCGGGCCGGAGCCGCCTTGGAGCGACTGGCCGGCGCCGCGGAAATTGAAGTCCCAGTCGTTGAAGGGCGAGGAGCTCTTGCCCGCGTTGAGGTCGGAGGGGATCACGTTGACCGTCCACTTCAGCGCCTCGCGCACATCGGTGATCGCGACGTCGTCGAGAAACGTGCGCGTGAGCGATGAGATGGCCGTGGGTGTGAGCTTGATCGGGGTCGAGGTGCGGCCGCCGGCGAGGGAATCGACCGCGATGTAGCCGCTGTCCTTGTCGGTGTTCACGACAAAGCTCTCGAGCATGATGGCCTCGTTGGGGGCGGCCGCAGCGGGGGCGGCCGGCGCCGTCTGGCCGGCGAGAAATGCGGCGGGGGCAAGCGCGAGCAGCGCGACGCGCGGAAACAGGCGGGAGTTCATGGCAGGGGTGGATTGCGGGAAAAGTTCAGCGAGCCAGCTCGACCGTGCCGAGCGTGAAACGGCCGTCCTCCTCGGCGGTGTAGAGCCACGTGAGGCGGGTGGTGGGAGCGGCGGCGTCCGGGCCGCTGGCCGTGATGGCCACGGTGGAGCAGAGGCTCAGGCCAGGTGCCGGGCGCAATCCCAGCGCGGCCCAATCGACCTTGGCGACGAGTTGGTGGCCGTGCGGCCGCGGCTTGTGCTCGGCGCTGGACGGCAAGCCGCGGATCGATTCGACGGGAGCGGCGCCCAAGGCGTAGGTGAACTTCGCGTCGGCGTTGAGCTGCCAGTCGAGGCCGTCGCCCTGCGGGTCGAGCAGCCACTCGATCGCGCGCCGACGGCGGGCCGGGGAAACAAAGCCGCCCGTCTCGTCCGTGGCCTCGACGTGGAGCTGCAGCGCCGTCTCATCCCACGTGAAGGCGAAGCGCATGCTCGCCGTCGGATCGCCGGGCCGCTGATCGACGGTGGTGTCGAGAAACGCGGCGCCCTCGACGGTTTGCCAATCCCACGACTCGCGGGGCGAGCCGGCGGGGCGCGCGAGCGCGCGGCGGACGGGGCGCGGTGGGTGCGGGGCGGCGAGTTCACGCTGTTGCACGAGTGAGGTGCACGGGCCGAACGCCGCCTCGCCGAATTCCGGGATGGCGGCGCGGGCGCGTTGCGCCAGCGGATCGGCTTGGAACCACGCGCGCAGCTGATCGCCGCCGAGCGCGATGAGGAGTGTCGCACGTTCCTCGACCGGGACGGTGCGCCAGTCGACCGAGGAGAGTTCAGCAAGGCGCGCGAGGGCTTCGGATGGAAAGTAGGTGAACAGGAGCGCGGCGGCCATCCCTCCACCGCGCGGCCAGGAGTCGTTGCGGGTGGCATAGGCGAGCTGCGAGGCGGAGGCGCCGCTCACAATCTGGCGTTCGTCGAGCCACAGGCCCGGGCGCAGTTGATCGGTCACGGTCGCCGGCGCGAGGACCTGCACGGGGCCGAGCGAGACGGCGTCCCGCGAGAGCGCGCTCCATGCGGAGGCCGGTCGTGTGCCGCGGCCGATTTGCAGGAAAATCCCGAGCCGCTGGCGCGAGCCGAGCTGGCCCGGACCGGCGTCGAGTTTTTCCCAGTCCACCGCCGCGAGCAGCCGATCGATCTCCGGCCGCAACGCGGGGCGGGCTTGCCGCAGCGCGAGGAGCGCGGCCGCGCGCTCCGCCGCTGCGAACGGATCGGCCGGGGGTGCGATCGCGAGCAGGGAACGCAGACGGCGATCACTTTCTGCCTGGCTGCCGATCAGCGCCTCCGCGGCGAGCGCGGCCGCGACACCGAGGCCCGCGGTGTCAGGCGTCCACACCGCGCTGGCGAGCGAGCGTGAAATCCCGCCCGCCAGCGCATGCGCGGCTGCGGCTTCGCGTGGCCCTGGCGCCCGCTCGGTTGAAACGAAGCCGGCGCGGTCGAAGGCCCGGCGCGCCTCGGGGGCGCGGCTGACCATTTTCCACACCAAGCCGGTGCGCGCGTTTTCCGCCATCAGGAGCGAGATGCCGACGTCGATGCCGATCACGTCGCGGTTGAACCAGCCGGTGGCCGGCTTGAACGCGTCCACGAAACCGTAGCGCTTCCAGACGCGGTCACCGAACGCGTCGCGCATGTGGCGGAGCGCGGCGATGGATTCGCGGGGCGTGAATGGCAGCGAACCCGCGGCGGCGCAGGGCACGATGGTGCCGTCGAGCCGGCCGCCGTCGCGCGTGCGCGGCGGGCCGCCCCAGGCGTGGTAGCCACGATCGGAATCGGAGGCGGTCACACCCCAGAGGTTCTCGCCCCACGCGGGGAACTCGGACGCCAGCGCGATGCACATCTCGCGGTGCGCGTGCGTGGCGAGCACGGAGTTGTGATGGTAGTCGGCGTAGGCGTCGCGTTTCCCGCGGAAGTCGAAGAACGCGTGCGCGAACTGGTGCATGAACAGCGGGGGCCCCGCGACGAAGCGCCGGCCCCCGTGCTCGATTCGCGGGGTGCGGCTCCAACGGTGCCACGTGTCGGCCGGGAGCGGATGCGTGGGCGAGCCGAGGCCGAGGAGCGTCAGCACCATGTGCTCCGAGTATTTGTCCCAGCGGTAGCGCGAGAACCCCTGCTCGTCGCGCCAGCTCAGCGAAAGCGTCTCGCCGCCGTTGAGGAACCACGGCCAGTCGACCGCGCCATAGATGCGGTTGACGAGATCGGTCACCTCGGCGTCCTGAAAATGCTCCCGCGCCGCGATCGCCCCGGCGAGGCAGAGCGCGGTGTCGATGGTCGAGACCTCGCATTGCCACACGCGCTCGCCTGTCGCGGGCAACATGAAGTGGTAGAAAAACCCTTGTTTCCGCGGCGCACCGGTCGCGAGGAAGCGCAGCATCAGGCGCACGCGCGCGAGCGCGGCGTCGCGCGGGACCCAGCCGCGTTCCGCCGCGATAGCCCAGCCAGCGAAAGCGAAGCCCGATGCCGCGATGCTCGCCATGCCTTCCGACGCAGAGCCGTCGGCCCGCGCGCGGTCGCGCACGAGGCCGGTGACGGGATGGGTTTGCTCCTCGAAGAAGCGAAACGAAGCGCGCGAAAATTCCTCGAGCCACGCGTCGTCCGCTGGCGCGAGCGCAGCGGTCGATCCGCGCGCAGGCCAGGCCATGCAAAGCCAGAGGACGAAAAGGATGGGGCGCGTTCGGGGCATCGCCGGACGGGAGGGGCGCCCACGACGGCAGACCACCCGAGGCGAGGCAAGCCGCGAGCCCGTGTGGCCTACTTCGAGCGCACGGCGCGGCCGGGCCGCGCGCCGGCGACGAGCTGCCCGTCGCGCACGACAAATGTCCCGCCGACGATTACGTGCGGGATGCCCGCTGATGGCGTGGTTGGCGCCGTGTAAGTCGCGCGATCGATCACAGTCGCGGAATCGAAGATGGCCAGATCCGCGTCGGCACCCAAGGCGATGCGGCCCTTGTTTCTCATGGCGGGCACATGGCCCTCGAGCCGGCGCGCGGGGAAGATCGTCATCTTCGCGAGCGCGTCCATCAGGGGGAGAACATTCTTCTCGCGGGCGTAGTGGCCGAGCACGCGGGCAAAGGTCCCGGCGCCGCGCGGGTGGCCCTTGCCGCCGACGAACGGGACGCCGTCGCTCGCGATCATCACGCCGGGGTGCGCGACGGCGCGCGCGATGTTTTCCTCCTTCATCGTAAACGTGATCACCCAGCCACCCTGCCTGCGGTATTTTTCAAACGTCTCCGCCGTGAGCCGCTCGCCGGTGGCGGGCCAGAGGATGTCGCCATGGCTGATGCCGAGCTGCTGCTGCCAGCCGGGGCCGAAAAGTGCCGATTCGATGAGCGTGGAGCCGGCGGTGTAGGGATAGACCTCGGCGGTGAGGTCCATGCCGGCGGCGCGGTGCGTGTCGATGAGCGCGAGGATTTGCGGCACGTCGTCCCGGCCGCTGCTGTTGACGTGCACGATGTGGAGCGGCGCGCCTGTCGCCCGCGCGGTGGCGATCGTCTCCTCGATCATTTTCAGGCCGGTGCCGCGCACGTGGATGAAGGCCGGCACGCGGCGCTCCGCGGCGATGCGAAACATCGCCTCCATCTCGCCCGGGGTGGCGGAAGGCGTGTAGGCGAGGCCAAAGCCGATGCCGAGCGCGCCCTCGTCGAGCCCGCGCCGCAGCGCCGCCTCCATCGCGCGCAGTTCCGCGGCGGTGGCGACGCGGTGAGAGCCCGCGGGCGTGGCGCCCAGCGCCGCGACGGCCGCCGTGCTCACCGCCCAGTGGCCGATCTCAAGGCCGGGGTGAAACGCAGCGAAGCGCGCGTTGATATGGCTGACGGTCGCGCCGAAATTGATCGGCATCGCCTCGCCCATCCCGCGCAGCCATGCCGCGACGGGATAGACGCCCCACTCGAGATCGAGCGCGGTCGTCACGCCGTCGCGCGCCTTGATCGCCAGATCGGCCGCCGTCTGCCCGTGGGCGTGCAGATCGATGAATCCGGGCGCGACGACGTGGCCGGCGACATCGACGACCGTGCGACCCGCGAGCGGCATCGTGGAGATCGCGGCGATTTTCCCGGAGGTGATGCCGACGTGCCGCGGCGCATCGAGCCCCGAGGCGGGGTCCATCACGCGACCATGGGCGAGCACGAGATCATGGGTCTGCGCGGCGAGGGAACTGGCGGCGAGCGTGGCCGCGAAGAGGAGCGGGGTGGTCTTCATGGCGACGAATCAATAGGCGAGAAACAGCGCCTGCAATCCGCGCACATCGCGCGTGCGCGTGAGCGCGAGCTGGAGCAGCACGCGGGCCTTCTGCGGGTTGAGCTCGTCGGCGGCGATGAACCCCAGCGCGTCGTCGTCGATCTCGATGTTGCGCTCGACGATGCCGCCGCCGGTGCGCGAGCTGCGCACGATGGCGAGGCCGGACTTCGCCGCCTCCGCGCAGGCGGCGAGCGCGGCGGCGCTCAGGTTGCCATCGCCCACGCCCGCGAGCACGAGGCCGCGGGCGCCGACGCGCACGGCGGCGTCGATGAGCGCGCGGTCCATGCCGGCGTGGGCGTAGAGGATGTCGACGCGCGGAAACGGCGTGGTGAGCGCGGCCGGCGGCGCGAACTCGCTCCGCGCGGTGTGGCGGCGCACGGGCGGCGCGTAGAAGTGGAGGCGGCCGGCGTTGACGAGGCCGGCGAGGCCGTGGTGGCCGCTGCGGAAGGTGCCGACTTGCGTGGTGTCGGTCTTGGTGATTTCGCGGGCGAAGTGGATCTCGTCGTTGGCGACGACGAGCACGCCGCGGCCGCGGGTGTCGGCATGGGTCGCGACGGCGATGGCGTTAAAGAGATTGATCGGGCCGTCGGCGCTGAGGGCCGTGGCCGGCCGCATGGCGCCGACGAGCACGACGGGTTTCTCCGTGCGCAGGACGAGGTTCAAAAAATACGCCGTCTCCTCCATCGTGTCGGTGCCATGCGTGATGACGACGCCCGCGATTTCCGGTTCGTCGAGGGCGGCTTGGGCGCGCGTGGCTAGCTTGAGCCAGGTGGCTTCGTCCATGTCCTGCGAACCGATGGCGGCAAC
>JAEUHB010000354.1 GCA_016794665.1 Opitutaceae bacterium | reverse complement strand
GGCGAACCTTCTCGGCCGGGCTTTCATTTCCTTCGCCGTCCATTGGCTGCACCACCACGTGCCGTGGCTTTGGCGCCTACATCGCGTGCACCACCTCGATCCGGAGCTCGATGTCTCGACGACCGTGCGTTTTCACCCGCTTGAGTTTCTTACCGGTGCCGTGCCGGGCGCGGCAATGGCCGCCGTGCTTGGCCTCAAGCCTTCAATGATCCTGCTCTACGAGCTGCTCGACGCGGGTGTGACGGTCTTCTCGCACGCCAACATCCGCCTGCCTGCGCGCGTCGAGTCGTTGCTGCGTCGCGTGATCGTCACGCCGGGTCTGCACCGGGTGCATCACTCCGCGCACCAACCGGAGACGGACAGCAACTTCGGAGCCGTCTTCCCGATTTGGGATCAGATCTTCGGCACTTACCGCGTCAATCCCGACGGGACGGCCACCGAGTTTCGCCTCGGCCTCGACGAGGTGCGCGACACGCGCGCCTCGCAACTCGGCTGGCTGCTGGCCTCGCCGAGATTCGGGCGGCTCTCAAAGCCCGTTCGTCCTCACCCGCCAGAGTCGGCCAGGCGCCCTCGCCCGCCGGCGATCGCCCTTGCGGCGCTCGCGGGGACAGCAGCCCTCTACGGCGCATTTCCCGCGCTGCGCCAGCCGCTGTGGCCGCCCCTCGGTGCCTGGGCCGGCCTGCCCTTCGCGCTGGGGCTGACACTGATGCTTTGGGCTTGGGACGTCTTTCGCCGCAATCGCACGGCGGTCTGCCCCGGTCGGCCCACGCGCCACCTAGTAACCGACGGACCGTATCGGATCACTCGCAACCCGATGTATCTCGGCCTCCTGCTCATGCTCGCGGCCCCGTTGGCCGCAACCTGCGCTCCCATTTGGGCAGCGGCGCCGGCCGGCTTTTTCGCTTGGACGAGGTTCGTGCAGATTCCCCGGGAGGAGGCGGCGCTTCGCACCGCCTTTGGCGCCACCTTTGAAGACTATGTGCGCCGCGTGCGGCGTTGGTTTTGAAGTCGCGACCCGCTCAAACGGAAAATGTCACCGTGCGGGTCTCGGTCGCGCCGTTCGCGAGGACGCGCACGGTGGCGGCTGCCGTATGCGCGCCGCGCGCAGGCTCGGGGAGTGTAAAGAGGTGGGCGTGCTCGTCGCGGAGGCCGTTGGGACGCGTCTTTTCCAAAAGCGTGGGTGTCACCGTTGCTCCGTCTACCGTCAGCGCGACGAGTTCAGCGAGCGGCGCCTTAAGCAAACCCTGCGGCGTGTTTTCCCACGCGCACCGGACGCGGAGCGTCACGCCGCGCTCGGGGCGCGCCGCCTCAAACTCATCCGTCGCGCGCACGGCGACGAGCGAGACCATCGGTCGCGCAACCGCGGGATTGTCCCACCAGCGCCACTCGCGCTCGCGCGCGCGCACGAAGTCGCCGACCTCATCCGAGCCGGCGTGCATCCAGGTTGCTCCCTTCGTCCACACATCGCGCCGCACGGCGACGGTCCAGTTCTGCTTCAGTGCGTTCAGCCAGCCTTCCCACGTCGGCTCGGTGGCGAGGAAGAGTGTGCGAAACCCCGTCGTCTGATCCACGAACCACCACGGCTCCGGGCCGTGCGCGTCCTGCAGCCCGATGAAGGGAATCCGCCCGCGCCAGCGGTTGAGAAACGGCTCCGTGTTCATGAAGTCGGGGTTGCCGAAGTGAAACGTGCTGATCGCCGCGAAGCCGCCGCGCTCGACCGAGTCGTCGAGGAACATGCGCACGAGTTCTTCGTTTTCCCCGAACTGCCAGATGAGCCGGCCGCCGCCCCGCTCGAGCGGACCGAGCCGGCGCGCGCGAAAATCCGGCCATGTCACCGGCGCCGGCGGCGCGGCGCGCGTGCCAAGCGGCGGCCCGATGTCCGCCCCCATCGGCGCCACGAGATCGCTGGTGTGGCTGTAGGTGCCGAGCCCCGGGATGTGCACCCACGTGCCGTATTCCTCGTCGGCGGTGAAAAACGTCACGGGCACCTTTCGTTCCGCGGCGATCGCGCGGACGCGCGCGGACCAAGCGGGTTTGCCGTTCTTTGCGCCCCAGAGATCGATCTTCAGGGCGCGCGCCAGCTCGACGGTCTCCGCCGGACTGCCCTGCCCGTGCGATTCGATCTGCGCCGAAAATATCTTCAAGCCCGGCGGCAGGGTCGCGCGCGCGCGCAGCGGCCGCCGCTTCACCGTCGCAAGGGTATCAAGCGCGCCGAGCGCATCGAGCGACTCGAGGGCGCAGAAAGTCGCACCGGCGTTGCTCAGCCAGCCGGGGCGATCGGAAAAACCACCATCAGCATTCGCGAGGGAGTGGATCTGCGCCAGGCACGCGTCGCGGTTTGCGGGGGCGGCGCCAAGCAGCTGCAACGCGCGCAGCGCAGCGCGCGTGTAGGCGATGTCGTCGACTCCGCCGAACATCGGCTCCGGCTGAAAGGTGAAGCCGCCCCCGGGCAGCTGACACGCGCGCAGCCAGACGATCAGCTCGGCTCGTTGCGGGATGTCCCGGCCGAGCGCCCGCATGGCACGCAAGGCCCAGAGCGTGTTCATCACGTGGCCGTCGCCGCCATCGACGGCGGGGGTGTTGTTGTAGCTGCCGTTGGCCCGGCGGCGCACGTCGATGTAGTCGTTGTAAGCGCCCGCGATCCCCGCCGTGGGAAGGCCGAGGAGCGCGTGCGAGAGGACGGCGCCCAGCTCCGATTGCATGACGGGGTAGCCGTTCCGCTCGTATTGCCGCAGGTAAGCGAGTGGCTGCGTCACCCCGGCGATCCGCGGGCGAAACTCCGCGGCGTCGGCGCCGAGCCACACGAGCGCCTGGATTTGCTGCCAGTCAAAGATGCGCCGTTCCTGCTCCAGCTTCTTCAGTTCGCGCGGGTGGTTGGCGCGCACCCAAGCGGCCAACTCCTCGCGGCCGGGCGGCGTGAGGCCGAGGGCGCGGTAGGCGCCGATGACGTGAAACGTCGGCGTCAGGTGCGCCCGCCCTTGATCGCCCCACGCGTAGCCTCCGTCGGCGCGCCGCAGCGCCTCGAGATACGCCGCGATTGATCGGGCCGCCGGGTCTGAGGCGGCGGCGCGAGCGACGCGGGGCCAGGCCGCCGCCGCGGCGGCGACGCCAAGCGCCTTGAGCAGGCCGCGGCGCACGGGGTCGGTCGGAATCATCGGACGCACGGGCACCCTGTGCGCGAATCACGCGGGAAAGACAAACGCCTTGTTTGCCTGCTCGGATTTGTGACACTGGTTCCTCGCATGAAGTCCCCCAACCTCCCCCTGGCCTTCGCCCTGTTGCTCAGTTTCGCCGCCTCGGCTTGCTCCGCCGCGTCGCCCGCGCGCCCCAACATCCTCTGGCTCGTCGCCGAGGATGCCGCCGCGACCTATTACAGCGCCTACGGTGATCCGCTCGCGCGCACGCCCACGTTTGATCGCATCGCGCGCGAGGGCATCCTTTACGAGCGCGCCTACTCCACGTCCGCGGTCTGCGCCCCCACCCGGGCGAGCATCATCACCGGCATGTTCGCGCCCTCCGTCGGCACGCACCACATGCGGAGCAACGTCCCGATGCCCGCCTGGCTCCGCTACTTCCCCGCCTACCTCCGCGACGCCGGCTACTACACGACCAACAACGCCAAGACCGACTATAACGCCGCGGTGCTCGACGGCACCTGGGACGCCAACAGCAACCAGGCCCACTACAAGAACCGGAAGCCCGGCCAGCCGTTCTTCGCCATCTTCAACAACAACACCAGCCACGAAAGCTCGCTCCACAAGCGCTTTCCGATCACGACCGACACCGCGAAGGTCCGCCTCCCGCCCTACCTCCCCGACACGCCTGAGGTCCGCAAGGACATCGCGCAATACTATGACCGCGTGAGCGAAGGCGACCGCCAGCTCGGCGAGGTCCTCGCGCAGCTGGAGAAGGACGGCCTCGCGGACGACACCATCGTCTTCTATTACGCCGACCACGGCGGCGTGCTCGCGCGCAGCAAACGTTTCCTCTACGAGGTCGGCACTCACCCGCCGCTCGCCGTGCGCTTCGGGAAGAACTTCCGCCACCTCGCGCCTGGCGCGCCCGGCTCACGGTCGCAGGAACTTGTCAACTGGGTCGACCTCGCCCCCACCGTGCTGAGCCTCGCCGGCGTCAAGGGTCCCGCGCACCTGCAAGGGCGGGCGTTCGCCGGCACCGCGCGAGCCGCGGCTCCGGACTTCACCTACAACTTCCGCGATCGCATGGACGAGCGCATCGACTTTTGCCGCGCCGTCACCGACGGCCGCTGGCGCTACATCCGCAACTACCGGCCCGAGCTGCCGACCATGCAGTTCGTCACCTACCTCTGGCAGCAGGCCGCGATGAAGGACTGGGATCGCCTCAACAAGGAGGGCAAACTGAACGCCGTGCAGAAGTCCTTCTTCGAGCCGCATCCGGCCGAGCAGCTGTTCGACCTCAGCAACGACTACGACAACGTGCGCAACCTCGCCGGCGATTCGCGGCACAAACAGACCCTCGACCGCTTCCGCGCCGCCAACCGCGCGCACCTGCTCCGCATCCGCGACACCGGCTTCCTGCCCGAGTCCCTGCTCCGCGAGCTCTCCGCCGACAGATCGCCGACGGAGTTTTCCCGCGACGACTCCGCCTACCCGCTCGCGCGCATCATCGATCTCGTCGACAAGCTCCAGCTCGGGGCCGCGCCCACGCGCGTCGATCTCAGGGCGGCGCTCGCCGACCCCATGCCGGTATTCCGCTACTGGGCGGCGGTGGCCGCGCTGCGCGCGCCCAAGAGCGTCACCACCGATCTCGCACCGCTGCTGAAGGATCCGAACGGCGCCGTGCGCGTCGCCGCGGCCTTCGCGACCGCGCGCCATGGCGACACCGCCGCGGCTTGGCCCGTCCTCGCCGCCGCGCTCGACAAGGCGCACAGCCCCGAGCTCCAGCTCGAGTCGCTCAACTACCTCACCCTGCTCCCGGATCGGCCGGCGTCGTTCCGGCCGTTGTTCGAGGCGGCGGCCAAGAGTGAAAGCCGCCGCGGGGAGAATTACGTCGCGCGCGCGGCGGAGCACCTCCTGAAGCTGTAGCCTCCCGCGGGCTACTTCTTCAGCAGCTGCGGCGCCTCCTCGGGCGCGTTGACAAGCGGCACCTCCTCGGGCCCGAGGAGGCGGCGGCCGCTCGCCGCCAGCAGCGGCGCGAGCTCCTTCTCCGCCGCGGCCAGTTCCTCCCGATAATTGTCCACGCGCGCCTTCTGGCGATCCCGCA
>JAEUHB010000349.1 GCA_016794665.1 Opitutaceae bacterium | reverse complement strand
CCCGCCTTCGGCCTTGCGTTCACCGCGGCCGGCTCGCACGTTGGGACTCTTTTTCCAACAAACAGCCCGCGTCCGCCATGAACCAGAGCATCCGCAACATCGCGATCATCGCCCACGTCGACCATGGGAAGACCACCCTTGTCGACCAACTCCTCAAGGAGGGCGGCGTCTACCGCGCCAACCAGCAGGTGCAGGAACGCGCCATGGACTCCATGGACCTCGAGCGTGAGAAGGGCATCACGATCAAGGCCAAGAACACCTCGGTCCACTGGAAGGACAAAATCATCAACATCGTCGACACCCCCGGCCACGCGGACTTCGGCGGCGAGGTCGAGCGCGCCCTCCGCATGGTGGACGGCGTGCTGCTCGTCATCGATGCCTACGACGGGCCGCAGGCGCAGACGCGCTTCGTGCTCCGCAAGGCCCTCCACCACGGGCTCAAGGTCGTAATCGTGATCAACAAAATCGACCGCGACAACGCCGAGCCCGCCAAGATGTATGACAAGGTGCTCGAGCTCCTCATGGAGCTCAACGCCACCGAGGAGCAGTTCGACGCCCCGGTCGTCTACGGCTCCGGCCGCGACGGCTACATGATGTATCACCTCGGAGAGGAGAAGAAGAACATGACGCCCCTCTTCGAGACCATCCTCGATCACATCCCGCCGCCCTTCGCGAAGCCCAACGAGCCCTTCCACATGCTCGTCTCGAACCTCGACTGGTCGGACTACGTCGGCCGTATCGCCGTCGGCAAGATCCTCGGCGGCACCGCCAAGATCGGCGACAGCGTGTTCGTCATCCGCCACACCGACCACAAGCGCGTGCGCGGCAAGATCACGAAGATCTTTGAGTTCACCGGCCTCGGCACGCGCGAGGTCGAGTCCGCGGTGGCCGGGAACATCGTCGGCTTCTCGGGCTTCGAGGACGTCGATATCGGCGACACCCTCACGATCGACGAAAACGGCCACGCCCTCCCCTTCACCCAGATCGATCCGCCGACGCTTGAGATGCAGTTCTGCGTCAACGACGGCCCGCTCGTCGGCCAGGAAGGCAAGCTCGTCACTTCGCGCCAGCTGCGCGAGCGCCTGATGCGCGAGCTCAAGACCAACGTCTCGATCAAGATCGAGGACTCCGACAAGGCCGGCGTCTTCAACGTCAAGGCCCGCGGCGCCATGCAGGTCGCGGTGCTCGTCGAGACGATGCGCCGCGAGGGCTTCGAACTCCTCGTCTCCCGCCCGACCGTAATCGAAAAGCGATCGGAGGACGGCAAGCGCCTCGAGCCCTTCGAGACCGTCTGGATCGAAGTGCCGGACGAGTGCGTCGGCGCCATCATGCAGAATCTCGCCAACCGCAAGGGCATCCTCACCAACATGGAGAAGCACCCGCACTCCACGATGATCGAGGCGACCATCACGACGCGCGGCCTCATCGGCATGGAGATCGACGTCGTCAACGCCACCAGCGGCCGCGGCGTGCTGAGCCATCTTTTCAAGGAATACGGCCCCTACGCCGGCGATCTCCTCACGCGCATCACCGGCACCTTGATCGCCACCGAGGCCGGCGAGACCACCACCTACGCGCTGCTCATGGTGCAGGAGCGCGGCAAACTCTTCGTCGGCCCCGGCGAGCAGGTCTACGAGGGCATGATCGTCGGCGAGAATCCCCGCAACGAGGACATTGCGTGCAACGCGGTCCGCGAAAAGAAGCTCACCAACTTCCGCTCGCAAGGCGAAGGCGTCGCCGCGGGCCTGACGCCCGCCACCAAGCTATCCCTCGAGCGTGCGATCGAATACATCGCGACGGACGAGTTCGTCGAGGTCACGCCCAAGAACCTCCGCCTGCGGAAGCGCATCCTCAACAACGGCGAGCGCCAGAAGGCCGTGAAGTCGCAGAAAAAACAGGGCGACTAACGCGCGGGGCGGCTTACACCGCCGCCTCGCCCTGCTCCCCGGTGCGGATGCGCACGAGTTCCTCCAGCGGCACGACGAAGATTTTTCCGTCGCCGATCTTGCCCGTGCGCGCGGCCTGCGTGATCGCCTCGATGGCCGGGCGCACGAGATCGTCAGTGAGCGCGATCTCGATGCGGAGCTTGGGCAGGAAATCCACCGTGTATTCGCTGCCGCGGTAGATCTCGGTGTGGCCCTTCTGGCGGCCGAACCCCTTGACGTCGGTCACGGTCAGGCCGGAGACACCGACGGCGGTGAGGGCCTGTTTCACGTCCTCGAGCTTGAAGGGCTTGATGATGGCGATGACGAGTTTCATGGGAAGCGCGTGGATGGGGTTCAGGATTTGGCGTCGTAGATGTAGCCTTCCTCCCCGTGCTCGCTGAGGTCGAGGCCCTCGACCTCGGCCTCGATCGTCGGGCGCAGGCCGATCACGGCCTTGACCACGTAGGCCACGAGCGCGGTGCCCACCAAGGTGATGAGCAACGTGACGCCAATGCCCTTCACCTGCTCGATCCAAAGGCCCTTGCCGACGAGACCGGAGAGGTTGGTCGACAGGTTCGGGTTGGCCGTCGTCGAGGCAAACACCCCCGTGATCACGAGCCCGACGAGCCCGCCCACGCCGTGGACACCGAAGACATCGAGCGCGTCGTCGTAGCCGAGGGCCGCCTTGATTTTCGTGCAGGCGACAAACGGGATCAGACCGCCCAGCACGCCCGCGACCATCGCGCCGGTGACATCCACGTAGCCACACGCCGGCGTGATGGTCACGAGGCCGGCGACCGCACCCGTGCAGAAGCCGAGCACGCTGGCCTTGCCCCGCGTCATCACCTCGAGAAGCGCCCACACGCCCGAGGCGACGGCGGCCGCGAGCGTCGTCGTGAGAAATGCGTTGGCGGCCACGCGATCAGAGCCGAGGGCGGAGCCCGCGTTGAAGCCATACCAGCCGAACCACAGCAGCCCCGTGCCAATCACGGCCACGACCAGGCTGTGCGGCGGCATGGGGGTCTTGCCGTGCCCGAGGCGCGGCCCGAGGATGACGCACAGCACCAGCGCGGAGAAGCCCGACGCCATCTCGACCACATACCCGCCCGCAAAATCGATCGCGCGGATGCCGGCGCCGGCATTGAACGCGCCGTTCATCCAGCCGTTGACGCCCCACACCATGTGCGCGAGCGGGCAGTAGACGACCAGCAGCCACAACGTGGCGAACGCCAGGACCGCCGCGAATTTCATGCGCTCCACGACCGCGCCGATCAGCACCGCCGGTGTAATCACCGCGAACGAAAGCTGGAAGATCGCGAAGACGCTGTGCGAGACCCAGAACGAGTAGTCGGTGTTGGGCTCCCCGCCCACGCCGCGGAAGAAAAAGAACTCCGTGCCGCCGAAAAACGGGCTGTTGAAATTCTTGCCGAACACGAGGCTGTAGCCCACCGCCCACCACAGCACCGCGACGAGGCTCGTGATCCCAAAGCACCACGCCACGACGGAGAGGACGTTCTTCGTCCGAACCAAGCCACCGTAGAACAACCCGAGGCCCGGCAGCGTCATCAGCAGCACCAGCGCGGCGCTGACCATCACCCACGCGTTGTGCCCCGGCCCCGGGATGCCGACCGCCGGCGTCGTGAGGCCGGCGGGGATGGTGGCGTTGCCATCCTTGTCCTTGGGCCCGACCTTGAGTGGCGCCGCCGGATCTGAATTGGCGAGGTAGGCCTCGACGCTCGCCAGGCGCTGCTCGACGGTGGGCGCCGACGCCGCGGCCGGCGTCGGGGTCTGGGCCGCGAGCGGCGCGAAAGAGGAAAGAAACAACGCCAGCAGGAGGCCGGCACGACGGAGAAGCGGGGTGAAGGCGTGCATTGAAGGGCGCGCTGAATGAGACCGGTTCATGCCCACCGATCAACGCATGAATTGAGGGCACTGGGCTTATGACAGCCCTGCCTCGCGATCCGGCCGCCTTGGCCCGATCAGATCGCCGACTCGCCGCGCTCGTCCGTGCGGATGCGAATCACTTCCTCGAGAGGCAGCACGAAGATCTTTCCGTCGCCGATCTTCCCGGTCTTGGCCCCTCGCATGATGGCCTCGACCGCCTTGCCGGCCACGTCGTCGGCGACGGCCACCTCGAGCTTAACCTTCGGGAGGAAGTCCACGGTGTATTCGCTGCCGCGGTAGATCTCGGTGTGGCCTTTCTGGCGGCCGAAGCCCTTCACCTCCGTGACAGTCATGCCCTCGATGCCGGCGGCAGCGAGCGCCTCCTTCACTTCCTCGAGTTTGAACGGCTTGATGACGGCGACGATGAGTTTCATGGGGTGCTGGATTGGAGGAAACAAACGTCGGAAGTCTTAGCCAGCGGTGCAAGCACTCGTTCAGCCCCGGCGCCGCCCCACCGCCTCACTGGAGCCGCGCCATCACCTCGCCCAGCAGGTAAATCGAGCCGGTGACGACGATGACGTCGTCGGGGCCGCCCGCTGTGCAGCGATCGCGCGCGGGGAAGAGTTCCGGCACCGCCGCGCGGACGACGCGCCCGTGATAGCCAGCGGGCAGCAACGCGGCCAGTTCGTCGTGCGAGCACGCGCGCGGCTGCCGCGGGACCACAAAGTGAATTTCCCGCGCGTGGCGCGCTATCACCTCGATGAGCGGGCGGGCGCGCGCCGCCCCCAGCACGCCCGTGATCACGATCGGAGCCCGGCCGGTCTCGGCGACGAGGTGGGCGAGATTTGAGTCGAGCACCTGCGCGCCCTCGGGGTTGTGCGAAGCGTCAAGAATCGCGAGGCGGCCGCCGAGCGTCACGCGCTGCCAGCGGCCCGGCCAGTCCACATGGTCAAGGCCGCGCGCGATCGCGGAGTCAGTGATTTTCCGGCGCGACGCGAGGGCGCGGGCGGCGAGCGTGGCGGTCGCGGCGTTCCAGCGCTGGTAGTCGCCCTCAAGGTTCGTGTGCGGGTAGCGCTCAAGGTCGTCGCCGAAGTGCTCCGCGACCGAAAGCACCTGAGACCCCCGCTGGGCGGCGATGCGGCGAATCTCGGCCTCGGCGGCGGCAGGCATGCGGCCGAGCACCACGGGCCGGCCCGGCTTGATGATGCCGGCCTTCTCGGCGGCGATCTTTTCCAGGCTCTCGCCGAGAATCTCGCAGTGATCCATCGCGATGGAGGTGATCACGCTCACCTCGGGGGTCACGATGTTGGTCGCATCGAGCCGGCCGCCGAGGCCGACCTCAATCACCGCGACGTCGCAGCGCTTCCGGGCGAACTGCAGAAAGGCCATCGCGGTCATGAACTCGAAAAAGCTCGGCGCCGAATCCGCGTCGGCCCGGGCCAAGCGGTCCGCGATCGGGCGCAACTCGGCCACGTAGCCCGCGATCTCGACCGGCGTGAGCGATCGGCGGTCGACTTGCACGCGCTCGCCCAGCTGGACGAGGTGCGGCGAGGTGAACAGCCCTGTGCGCCAGCCGGCGGCGTGCAAAATCGCGTCGAGCATGGCGGCGACGGAGCCCTTGCCGTTGGTGCCCGCGACATGCAGGCAAGGCACCGCCCGCTCCGGGTGGCCGATCTCAGCCGCGAGCGCGGCCATGCGGTCGACGCCGAACTTTCCGCCCTGCGCCTTCTGCGCAAAGAGCCACTCCGTCACCGCCGCGTGTCCGGCCGGTTCGAGCGCAGGCATGACGGAGGCGTCAGGAAACCACCGCGGCCGGTGCCGCCGTCTTCTTGCGCAGGTGCAGCGCCGAGAGCAGGTCATGCAACCGCTCGCGCAGCTCGAGGCGGCTCACGATTTGATCGATGAGGCCGTGCTTGAGGAGAAACTCGGCGGTCTGGAAGCCCGCGGGCAGGGTCTGCTTCGTCGTGTCCTTGATCACGCGGGCGCCGGCGAAGCCCACGAGCGCGCCGGGCTCGGCGAGGATCACGTCGCCGAGCGTCGCGAAGCTGGCGGTCACTCCGCCCATCGTCGGGTGCGTCAGCACGGAGACGAAAGGCAGGCGCGCCTGCGCGAGGCGGCCGAGCGCGGCGCTCGTCTTGGCCATCTGCATGAGCGAGTAGATGCCTTCCTGCATGCGCGCGCCGCCCGAGGCGCTGAAGATGATGCACGGGATTTTCCGCGCGATCGCGGTCTCAATCGCCCGCGTGATTTTTTCTCCCGCCGCCGCGCCCATCGCGCCGCCGCAGAAACGAAAATCCATCACCGCGACCGACACCTCGATCCCGAGGATTTTCCCGACGCCGCAAATCACGGCCTCGGGCAGGCCGCTGTCCTTCTCGTAGCGCTTGATGCGCTCCGGATAGGGCTGCGAATCGACGAACTTCAGCGGATCGCTCGATTTCACCGTGGCGTCCGCCTCCTTGAAGGTGCCCTCGTCAAAGAGCTTCGCGATGCGCGCGCGGGCGCCGATCGGGAAATGGTGGCCGCTCTTGGGCGCAACCATCTGGTTGTCCTCGACCTCCTTGTTGAACACGATGTCCCCCGTCGTCGGGTCCTTCGTGTAAAGGCCCTTGGGGATGTCTTTCTTGCGAGAACGTCGGACCGTGTAGGTCGGTTTGTCGAAATGCATGGCGGTTCAGCCGTGGCCGAAGGTGACGACGTCGAGGTTCAGCGCGCCGGCCCGGTGCAGCGCGAGCGCGCAGCTGTTGAGCGTGGAGCCGGTGGTGAAAACGTCATCGAGGAGCGTGTAGGATTGCGCGGGAGTAAGGTTCGCGCCCTCGGCGAGTGCAAAGGCATTTTTCAGGTTCGCCATGCGGGTGCGGCGGTCGAAGGCCGTCTGCGTGCGGGTGTCCACGACGCGCCGTAGCAGCGACTCGACGCGCGTGCCGGCCCCCGCGACCTCCGCCAGGGCCTCGGCCAGGAGCTGCGACTGGTTGTAGCCGCGATGACGCAGCCGGACGGCGTGCAGCGGGACCGGGACGATGACCGAGCCGCGCACGCGCTCGAGCACATGCGGGCTGCGGCGGAAAATCTCGCGCATGTCGCCCAGCACATGGAGCCCGCGGTGGTATTTCAGCTCGATCACGAGCGCGCGCGCCGGGCCCTTGAAGAGCACCGCCGTCCGGCCTTCGCGGAACGCCGGCTCCAGGCCCTCGCACTTGATGCACAGGTGCGAGCCCTCGACCTCGCCGTAGAACGGATGTCCGCAGGTGGCGCAGTGCGGCGGCCGCACGTAGTCGATCTGCCCGGCGCAACGGGCGCAAAGGTGCCGGAATCCGCCGGCCTCATCCGTTGATTCCACGAGGCCGCGGCAGTGGACGCAGACCGGCGGGAACACCGTGTCGGCCACCCCACGCGCGAGTTGGCGAAGCAGCGAGGTCATGCGCGGACGTTTTGCCGTCAGTAGAACACCTTGGTCAGGAAAAGCCCCTGGGGCGGCGCTGTCAGCACCGCCGGGATGCGCTGGTGCGACTCGAGCAGCGCGCGCACCTCGGCCGGGGTAATCTTGCCGAGCCCGGCCGCGACGATCGCGCCGGCGAGGCTGCGCACCATCTTGTAGAGGAAGCCCGGCGCCTCCGCCGTGATGCGGATGCGCCGCCCGCTGCGCACCACATCGAGTCGCGTGATCTCGCGCACGGTGTTTTCACGCGGAGGGCCGTTGAGCGCCGTGAAGGCGCGGAAGTCATGCCGCCCGCGCAGCACGGCCGCGGCGGCCTTCATCGCGTCGAGGTCGAGCGGGTGGAAGACCGGCCAGCAATACGGCCGCGTGAACGGGTCGGCGTCGCCGAGGTGCACGAAGTAGTCGTAGCGTTTCCTTTTCGCGCTGAAGCGCGCATGGAATTTCTCCGAGACCGGCCGCAGCGAAATGATCTGGAGCTGCGGCGGGATGCGCGAGCGGAGGGCGGCGAGGAGCTTGTCCGCGCCGTGCCGCCACGCGGCGTCGAAGTGAAACACCTGCGCGCGCGCGTGCACGCCCGCGTCGGTGCGGCCGCTCGCGTGCGTGCGGACGAGTTCGCCGAAGATCTCCTGCAGCCGCGCCTCGACCACGTCCTGCACGCCGCGCTTCTCGTCCTGGCTCTGCCAGCCGATGAAGCCGGCGCCGTCGTAGGCACACGTGCACTTCCAGCGGCGAACCTCGGCCGTCATGCGGGCTCCTCCTCCGGCGGCGCGAGCGGCACCTTTTGGTTGAGGAAGTCCTGCAGGATGAGGGTCGCGGCGCGCGAATCGACAACCCCGCTTGCGCGCACGTCGCGGCGCCGCGATTTCGCCATCGTGGACTCGGCCTCGTAACTGGTGAGCCGCTCGTCAATGAGATGGACCGGCAGGCCGGTCTCAGCCTTGAGGCGGGCGCCGAGCGCCTCGGCTTCCTTCGCCTTGGGGCCGATGGTGTCGTCCATGTTGATCGGGTAGCCGATCACGAGATCGGTGATGCGGCGCTGCCGGATGAGCGCGAGCAACGCCCCCCAGCGCTTGGCCGGATCGGCCTCAACCAGCGCGGGCAGCGGCGTGGCGACGCCGAGTTCGTCGCCGTAGCTGAGCCCGATGCGGCGGGTCCCGTGATCGATTCCGAGGCAGCGCATCGCGCCATGACGGCGGGCGGCGCGCGACGGGGCAATTTCCAATTGCGGCGCGGCGGCTTCCGGCTCTCTTTCGCCGCGATGCCCGCCCTCTCGCCCGGTGAACTCGCCCGCTACAGCCGGCACATCCTGCTGGAGCAGGTCGGCGTCGCCGGGCAGCAGAAACTCGCCGCGGCGCGCGTGCTCGTCATCGGCGCCGGCGGCCTCGGCAGCCCGGCGGCCCTCTACCTCGCGGCGGCAGGCGTGGGCACGCTGGGCATCGCGGACTTTGATCGAGTCGAGCCGCACAACTTGCAGCGCCAGCTCCTGCACGACGACGACGCGGTCGGCCAGCCCAAGGTCGAGTCCGCCGCGCGCCGCCTGCGGGCCACAAATCCGTTCATCAAGGTCGTGACGCACGACGCCGGCGTCACAGCGGAGAACGCCCGCGCGCTCTTCGCCGGCTACGACGTGATCGTGGATGGCACGGACAACTTTGGTTCGCGCTACCTCAACAACGACGCGGCGTTTTTCGCGGGCAAGCCGTTGGTCTACGGCAGCGTGTTCAAGTTCGAAGGCCAGGTCGCCGTCTTCGATCCGGCACAGGGAGGTCCCTGCTACCGGTGCCTTTTCCCCGAGCCGCCCGCCGCGGGATCCGTGCCGGGGTGTGGCGAGGCGGGTGTGCTCGGAGCGCTCTGCGGCGTGATCGGCAGCCTGCAGGCGCTCGAGGCGATCAAGCTCATCACCGGGATCGGCGAGCCCTTGCGCGGCCGGCTGCTCGCCTACGATGCCCTCGCGCAGAGTTTCCGCACGCTCACCCTGCCCCGCGATCCGCGTTGCCCGCTATGCGGCATGTCCCCCGCGATCCGCGATCTCGATCCGGGCCGATACGCCGCGATCACCTGCGCGCCAACTCCCGCCATGAACGAAAACGACTACCCGCTCGAAATCCCCGTGACCGAAGCCAAGCGCCTCCTCGACGAGTCGCCCTGCGGCGTCATGCTGATCGACGTGCGCGAGCCCTTCGAGACCGAGATTGTCCGCGTGAAAGGCGCCGAGCTGATCCCGATGCGCCAGATTCCCGAGCGCCTGCCTGACCTGCCGCGGGACGAGCACCTGCTCATCATGTGCCACCACGGCGGACGCTCAATGCGGGTGACCGAGTTCCTCCGCTCACGCGGTTTCTCCGCCGTCACCAACGTGGCCGGCGGCATCAATGCTTGGGCCGAAGAAATCGATCCCAGCCTCGCGCGCTACTAATCGTCAGCCCTTAACGAGACCGAGGGCCTTCTTGATATTCTGCACGCTCGCGACCGAGATATCGACGGCCTCGGCGATTTCGCCGGCAGTCTTGCCGGCACCGACCAGTTCCTTGACGCGTCCCCGAATCTCATCGGTGATCACGGAGCGTGCGCGCCGGGCGCCTGAGCGTGGCTCACGGCCGCCGCCGGTTGCGGCCCTGAATGCCGCGATGAATTCGGCCGGCGAGGCGAAACCAAACTTCGCGGGCAGGCCGGCCAGCTCGGTCTTTCTTTCGTTGGCTATCGCCTGCTCGAGGATAGCGAGTTTGGCCCTCGTCGCCTCCAATTCCTTAAGTTTCTCAGTAAACATAAGCGCAGCGTGCAACGCCCCCGGCTCCTATAGCAAGCTCTCGATAGCGCAGCCATATCGGCCGCCGGACTTCATATCGTCATGGCATGATAGCCGCCATCGACAACAATTTCGGAACCGGTAATGAACCCGCCGGCGCTGTCGCTTGCGAGCAGCAGCGTCGCGCCGATGAGCTCGCGGGCCTCGCCAAAACGTTTCATCGGCGTATGGCCCATGATGGAGGCGACGCGCTCAGGCGAGAGAATCTTCTTGTTCTGCTCGGCGGGGAAAAAGCCGGGGACCAGCGTGTTCACGCGCACGCGCTTCGGCGCCCATTCACGCGCGAGATTCTTGGAGAGGTTGTGCACGGCGGCCTTGGTCGCCGAGTAGGTAAAGACCCGAGAGAGGGGAACGATGCCCGACATAGAGCCGAGGTTGATGATCGAGCCGCCCTCACCGCGATCGACGAGATATTTGCCAAAGATTTGGCAGCCGAGGAAGACGCCCTTGTAGTTGAGCTTCACGATGCGCTCGAACTCGTCCTCCGCGATGTCGAAGAACGGCGTGGCGGAGTTGGTGCCCGCGCCGTTGACGACGATATCCACGCGGCCCGATCGCTGGAGCACGGTGGCGAGGAGCTGCTGGAGCGGCGCCTTCTCGCTGGCCTCGGCCGCCACAAAATAACCCTTCCCGCCGCCCGCCGCGACGCGCGCGAGCCGGGGCTGCGCTTTTTCCTCGTTGCGGCCCACGAGCACGACCTCGGCCCCCGCGCCCGCGAGGCCCTCGGCCATCGCGCCGCACAGCTCGCCGGTGCCGCCGATGACGACCGCAACCTTGCCCGAAAGGGAGTAGAGTGAGTTCAGATAGCCGGAGGGATTGCTCATAAGCGGACGGGAGCACAACCGCCCACGCCCTCCTCTGGCAACGGATTTTCGCGGGCGTATTGTGGCGCTTGCGGCCCTGCGGGCTCGCGTCCTAACTCCAACCGTATGCCCCGCATCCCCCTCGAGGATAATTTCAACGACGTCATCAACAAGTCTCAGCGCGGCCTGAAGATAACCGACGAGGAATTGGCGAAGCGCGCCGAGGTCTCCGCCGCGGACCTCGCCGCGGTCAAGGCGGGCAAGCCCATCGACGCCGTCGTCCGGCGCGTCGCCCGCCACCTGCGGCTTTCACCCAACGCCCTGGAGGCGCTCGCCCACAAGCGCTGGTATCCCGAGGCGCCGGTGTTCGCGCGCGGTTTCGCCGCCTTCAACACGCCCCACGAGGACATGACGGTGAACAGCTACCTCGTCTGGGACCTGGGCACGCGCGCCGCCGCCGCGTTCGACACCGGCGCTTCCTGCACGGCGATGCTCGACATAATCGCGGCCGAGGATCTCAAGCTCCACTACATCTTCATCACCCACACGCACCCCGACCACATCGCCGATCTCGCGCGGCTCGCATCCGGCACGGGCGCGGAAGTCTGGTCCAGCGAGCAGGAGCGCGTCGAGCATCCCGGCGCGCGCTACTTCCGCGAGGGCGCGCATTTTCACCTCGGCGCGCTCGCCATCCGCACGCTGCTGACCTCGGGCCACTCGCCGGGGCAGACCACGTTCGTCGTCAGCGGCCTGAGCCGGCCGCTCGCCATCGTGGGCGACTCGCTCTTTGCCAGCTCGATGGGCGGCAGCCCGACGCATTTCGACGAGCAGTTCCGCAACAACCGTGAGAAAATCCTGCCCCTGCCCGACGACACGGTCCTGGCCTGCGGCCACGGCCCGCTCACCACGCTCGGCCAGGAAAAGCAGCACAACCCGTTTTTCGCGCGCTGAGTGAATTTCATGACCGCACCACGCGTCCGAACGCGCCGAACGCCGCCGCCATGAGCACCCTTCTCCGCTTTCTCCTCCCCCTTGTCATCGTTGCGGCGTTTGCCGGCCCCATGGCCGCGCAGGTTCCGGCGGGAGTCGGCCCCGACCGCGTTACGTTCTTCACCGAGCCCAACTACCGCGGGGAATCGCTCGTGGTGGAGGCCGGCGCGTCCGTGGAAAACCTCGAGCGCCTGACGCGCCCGAGCCAGCAACCGTGGTCGTTCGCCATCACCTCGGTGCGCGTCGAAGGCGCGGCCCGCGCCACCGTGTTCAACGCCCCCGGTTTCTCCGGCGAACGCCTCGAAATCACCCGCAATCTGCCAGACCTCTACGCCGAGCGCCGCGGTCGAGAGGCCGGCGCCACGTGGGATCGGGCCATCGTCTCGGTTGTGGTCGCCGGGCCGCCTCGACCGGCGGCCGTGCAGCCAACGCCGCGCCCCGAGTCGCCGCCGCCGACGGTCGTGGTCGTGCAGCCACGCCCGCCGCCGCCCGTCATTGTGCACGAGGTGAAGCCGCGCATCGACCGGCGAGCCGCGGAGCGCATGGTCCAGCACGCCTACCGCGAGGTGCTCGACCGACCGGCCGATCCGGAGGGCCTGCGCACCTACACTGAGCGCCTCATCCGCGAGGGCTGGTCCGAACAGCAGATGATTCAGCAGCTGCAACGCAGCAGCGAGGCCCGCGGGATCAACGCCGATCAGGCCATCACGAAAATCTACCGTGAGGTGCTCGGCCGCGACCCCGACTCGCGGGGACTAGCGCACTACCGCTCGAAATGGAAGGAAGGCTGGACACAGGGCCAGATTCGCGACGACTTGCGCCGCAGCCCCGAGGGCCGCGACACCTACATCCGCAACGCGATCACCCGCGCCTACCGCGAGGTGCTCGGCCGCGAGCCTGATCCGGGCGGCTACGCCACCTATGAAAAGGCGATGCGCGAGCGCGGCTACACCGAGCAGCAGGTGCGCGCCGCGCTGATGAGCGGCGACGAATACCGGCAAAAGCGCGGCAAGAAATAGCGAAGCCAGCCGGGCGCTACTTCCCCAAGGCCTTCTTCAAGTGCGGCACGAGCCGCTTCGTGAACTCCACCGAGTCGGGCCCCGACAGGTGCGACCACTCGGGGCAGTCGAAGATCAGCTCGGGATGATCCGAATAGTAGATGTTGGGCGCGCCGGTCTCGCGCATGAGGCGGGCCCACTCCGCGGAGCGCGGGGTAGCCTTGTCCTCGAGGACCTTCAGGTCCCCGCTGTGCGGGTAGCGGACGAACACGATTTTTCCGCCGCGCGCCTCGAGCTTTTTCACGAGCGCGGCGACCTTGCCGAAGCGTTCTTCGACGGCGCGGCCCATGCCTTCGAGCACTTCCTTCGGGGTGTATTCCGGGAACGGCGGCGGCGTAAAGAGCGGAATCCAGCCGTGCTTGATGCGGTCCTGCAGCGGCCCAGGCCGGGCCGCGGCGTCCGACATGCGCGTGCGGCGTTCGCGATCCATGGTCTGGAAATACGGCGGAAGATCGGGCGGCAGGTAGGAGTTCGCCCGGTTGGGCACAGCGATTTTCTGCAACAGCTTCGCGAGCACGAGATCCTCCTGCTTCATGAAGGCGATCCGCTCCTCGAGCAGCATCCCGAGCTGGTGGCCGACCCGGTGCGCGATCGTGCGCTCGCGGTATCGTTTCAGCGCGTCCGTGGCGGACTTCTCAAGCGGGCCGCCCGGCGCGAAGAACATGCCGGGCACGATGCTGCAGATGATCGTGCCGCGGAAGCGCCCGTCATTGATGATCTCCTCAAGGTTGGGGAAGGCGCAGCTGCCGGCGATCGCAAGCTGGATCGGGCGCGACCCAAGGCCCTTCTCCAGTTCGTCAAGATCGAGGTCGAAGAGCGGCCGCGAGTCGCCGAGGATCACGACGGAGTCGGGCTGCACGGCCTCGCGGCGATCGGCCCAGAGGTCGGGCGTGTCGTTCAGCGTCGGCGCGTAGCCGCGCGCGCGCGCGGAGATCTCCCATGCCGCGGTGGCCGCCGTGGTCAGCAGCGCGGTCGCGATGAGCAGACCGCGCCACGGGAGCGCGGGGATCGGACGGGAGAAATCAAAATTGGAAATAGATGAAGGCATTGCCGCTTCCTTGGGTTAGAATGATCGCTCCGAGCATCACGGTCCAAAGCGCCCCGATAAGCCAGGAGGGCTTGGAGGCGATGGCCGCCTCGAGCGACGTGTCGCGCAGGCGCCAGTGGAAAATCCACAGGCCGACGATGACGAGGGCCACCTGAAGAATCTCCCGGCCCGAGAGGATGGCTTGGCCCACGGGAATCTTCCCGGCCATCGCGCCAAGCAACATCGCGGCGCCCTCGAAATTCGCCGCCCGGAAAAACACCCAGGCGATGCAGACGACGACATACGTGATCGCGCAAAGCACGAGGTTGGCGGGCAGTGTCTCTTTCCACGCCGCGTCCTTGGTCACAGTGCGGAAGAAATGCTCCACCACGAGGCAGAGCCCGTGGATGAGCCCCCACACCACAAACGTCCACGCCGCCCCGTGCCAGAGGCCGCCGAGGAACATCACGATCACGAGGTTCAAGGCCGCGCGCACCGCGCCCACGCGATTGCCGCCCAGCGGAATGTAGAGGAAGTCGCGCAGGAAGGTGGACAGTGAGATGTGCCAGCGCCGCCAGAAATCGGAGAAACCCACCGCGGCGAACGGAAAGAGAAAGTTGTCCTTCAGGTGAAACCCAAGGCAGAGCGCCGCGCCGATCGCGCAGGTCGAGTAGCCGGAGAAATCAAAGAAGATCTGGCCGGAAAACGCAGCCACGCCGGCCCACGCGTCGAGCGTCAGCACCGGGCTCGGATGGCCGAAGACGTTGTCCGAGATCGGAGCGAGCAGCGTGTCGGCGAGCACGATCTTCTGGAACATGCCGAGCGTCATCAGGAACAGGCCCCAGGCAAACTGGTTGGGCGCCAGCGTGCGCGCACTCCCGAGCTGCGGCAGGAAATCCGCCGCGCGCACGATCGGGCCGGCCACGAGCTGCGGGAAAAACGACACCGCCAGGGTGAAGTCGCGCAGCGACCGCGTCGGCGCGCAGACACCGCGGTAGACATCAAGGGTGTAGGACAGTGAGTGGAACGTGTAGAACGAAATCCCGATCGGCAGGAACAGATCAAGGTGCGGGGGTTGGTAGGCGATGCCCACGCGCGCCAGCAGCCACTGCGTGTTTTCGAGGAGGAAGTTTCCGTATTTGAAAAACCCGAGCATGCTCAGGTTGGAGGCGACGCTGGCCCACATCCACCGCTTGCGCGCCACGGGATCGGCGGCTGCGCCGATCCGCCCGCCGAGCCAAAAATCGAGCGCGGTCGTAGCAAACAGCAGAAGCGCGAACGGCGGATTCCACGCGCCATAGAACACGTAACTCGCAGCCAACAGAAGGTTCTTGCGGGTCTCCCAGCCGCGCAGCAGCCAGTAGCTGCCGACGACGACGACAAAGAAGACAACAAACGTGAGGGAGTTGAAAAGCACGGGGCAGGAGAACGGCGAATCTTTCGCCGTCCGGGCGAGGTTGGATGCGGGGAAGTTGAGATGGCCGGCGGTTGAGCCGCGCGGCTTGTCTGCGCTGGGGCGGCGCGGGCGAGCTGGAGTAGCCCCACCCAATCGGGGAAAGCCGCCACAGCAATCGAAATTTCAGACTAGGCCCGAAATGACGCACGAGGGATGCGCACCAAGAATCACCTCGGAGCAGCGGCACGTTTGCTCCAACCCGGGCACATCGCGCGGAGACCAAGGCGCATCGCGCTGCAAGCGACCATCAGGGCCAGCCCGCGTCCGAAAGGCTCGACCCCGCGCGCGCACCGTAATCCCCTAAAAAGAAGTCGGCGACCCGCCCGACGCACTTAATCTTGGACGACCCCCATGCCAACCCGCCGCGCCTTTCTCCGTCGCTCCCTCGCCGCCGTCCCTGCCGCGCTCGCCGCACCGGCGATGCTGCGTGCACAAGCCGCGGTGCCCGGCCGCAAACCCGCCGCCAAGGAACTCGCCGCCGATCTCGTGATCATCGGTGGCGGCACCGGGGCTTGCGCAGCCGCGCTCGCCGCCGCCCGCCACGGACTTTCCGTGATCATGACGGAGGAAACCGACTGGATCGGCGGACAGCTCACGTCGCAGGCGGTGCCGCCCGACGAGAACGCGCTCATCGAGACCACCGGCGGCACCCGCAGCTACCAGGATTTCCGCACGCGCGTCCGCGCTTACTACGCGCGGAGTTTCCCGCTCACCGCCGCCGCCCGCGCCAATCCCGCCCTCAATCCCGGCAACGGCTCCGTCTCGCGTCTCTGCCACGAGCCGCGCGTCGCTCTCGCCGTGCTGGAGGAAATGCTCGCGCCGTTCGTGGCGAGCGGGCGGGTCCGCGTCTTGCGCCGGCACACGATTGCGCAGGCCTTCGCCGACCGGGATCGCGTTTCCTTGCTGACCGTCACGAATCGGGAATCCGGTCACGAGATCGGGCTCACCGCCCCGCTCTTCCTCGACGCCACCGAACTCGGCGATCTCCTCCCGCTAACGAAGACCGAATATGTCATCGGCTACGAATCCCGGCGCGACACAGGCGAGGAACGCGCCCCGGCCGAGGCGCAGCCCCACAACCACCAGGCGTTCACGTGTTGCTTCGCCATGGATTACCTCCACGGCGAGGACCACACCATCGAGCGCCCGCATGGCTGGGCTTTTTGGCGGGATCACGTGCCGAAGCTCAACCCGCCCTGGCCCGGCAAGCTCCTCGATCTGTTCTACTCGCAGCCGCGCACATTGAAGCCGTTCAACTACGGCTTCGATCCGCAGAAGGGCACGGGGCTTTTCCGCTACCGCCGCATCCTCGACCGCACGAACTTTGCGCCCGGCACCTACCGCGGCGACATCACCCTCGTGAATTGGCCGCAGAACGACTATATGCTCGGCAACCTCTGCGAGGTCACGCCTGCCGAGGCCGCACGCCACCTCGACGCCGCCAAGCAGCTCAGCCTCTCTTGGCTCTACTGGTTGCAGACGGCATGCCCCCGCCCCGATGGCGGCACGGGATGGAAAGGCCTGCGGCTGCGCCCCGACATCGTCGGCACCGAGGACGGCCTGGCCAAATACCCCTATGTGCGCGAGAGCCGCCGCATCCGCGCTGAGTTCACGGTCACCGAAAATCACGTCGGCACCGCCGCCCGCGCCAAGCTCACCGGCAAGCCCGAGGCCGAGGTAAGCGCCGAGCCGTTCACCGATTCCGTTGGCATCGGCAGCTATGCCATCGACCTCCACCCGAGCAGCGGCGGCGACAACTACATCGATTTCCCCGCGCGCCCATTCCAGATCCCGCTCGGCGCGCTGATCCCGCGCCGGATGGAGAATCTCCTGCCCGCCTGCAAAAACCTCGGCGTGACCCATCTCACCAACGGCTGCTATCGGCTGCACCCGGTCGAGTGGAACATCGGCGAGGCCGTCGGCGAACTCGCCGCCTTTTGCCACACGAAAAAGGAGCCGCCGCGAGCCGTGCGCGCGAAGCCCGCGCTGCTCGCGGACTACCAGGCGCAACTGCGGGCGAGCGGGATTCCGTTGGCGTGGTAGCGGCCAAGCGTGGCTCCGCTCCCGCGCTCTCCTTCGGCTGCGTTACGGCGACAACAGCCCGAGCATCACGGCAATCGCCTCTTGGCGAACGGTCAGGACAGCGCGAAGATCCTCCTGCGCCTGGGCGAGCTTGGCCGCCTCGCGCTTTTGCGCCTCGCCGAGGCGCGCGAGCCGGGAGCGGATTTCCGCGTCGGGAAGGCGGTCGGTGACGGCGCTCCGGAGCGCCTCACGCTCGGTGCCGGCGCTTTCGCCGCGGGCGCTGCGCTTCGCGCGATCGATTGCAGCGAGCGGACCGGCGGCCGTGGCGCGGCGCAATTCCTCGACGCGCGTGATGCGCTCGGAGATGACCGCCCACTCAGCATCATCCGTGACTTCAAGGCGCTCACGCAGGCGCGAGGAAATCCGGGCCTGCATGTCGGAGGATCGGGGCCGGTCATCTTTGGAGGGCGCATCGCCCGCCCGCTTCATTTCGCGCCGCTCCTCCTTCGGAATTTTCTCGGGCTTGGCGGAATCGGCGGCGCGCACGGCCGGCCCAAGGGCCGGCAAGGCGAGGGATAACAACATCGGGACGAGGCGCATGGCGGCAGCGAAGACGAACCGGGCCGCCCGCCGTTACAGCCGCGGCGGTTATCGGGACGAGCGGCGGGCCTGCTCCACCGCCGCCCGCGCCGGGGCCGTGCGCTCGAACAGCCCGCGCAGCACGCGTTCGGCCGCGGCGACCATCAGCGCGCCGCACTCGTCGGTCCCTGCCCCGGCGTCGCCGGCCTCATAGCCGCCACGGGCCTTTTCCCCGGGCATGCCGACGTAGTGGGCGCCGTTGCCGTTGGCATAACCGAGCACGAGCGTCTGCGGAAAAGGCGAGCGGGCCCGGATCTCCTGGCCGAGCTCGGTCATGGGCTCGCCCGGCATTGCCACAAAAGCGAGCGGCCCGCAAACGATGGCCTGAATCTCGGCCGCAACCGTGTCGGCACCGAGGCGTTTCTTCGCCGTGGGCGTGAGCGGGAGCTGGATAGTGGTGCTCGCGACGGCGAGCGGGGCCGTCGTGAGCTTCACGGCGTGACGCAGCGCAGTTCGCGCCTTCGCTGCAAAGGCCTCCGACATCGTGGCGACAGCCGCCTCGCCACGGCGCCAAGGCGTGATGTCGCCGCACGTGCCCTGCAGAAAGAGCGCCTCGCCGCCAAACGCCGCGGAGAGGGTGCGCGACACCGCACCGGGCCAGTCCGCCGAAATCGCGGGGTTCGACGGGTAGATCGAGACAGAGTGGCAAGCCACGTGGAAGAGCGACGCGATCGATCGCTCGTCCGGGCCGCGCACCGCAACGATCGACAGCGTGCGGTCCATCGGGCCGAAGGCTGCGCCGCCGTGCAGCACCTCCGCATTCCAATCCGGGTGGCTTTGGGCGGGCACCGCAGCTGGCCGGCTCTCCGCGAGGCCCCATGCGGGCGCACGCGGGCGACGGTTGTAGAGAAACTCCGGCACCGCGATGCGCCCGATCGCGAGGCTGGCGGGCTGGGCCGAGTCGGCGGCGCGCCGGGCGGCCTCGACGCTCGCTGCGATCAACCGCGCCATCCAGCGGGCGTAGGGCGGAAACTCGTTTTGCGGCGGCATGTGGCGCAGCGCCCACCAGGTGTCGCGCTCGAGCCCGCGATGACCGCCGCGGTAAACGGGAGCCCAAGGCGCGGAATGCGTGTGGCTCGCGTGGACCAAAATGTTCTGACCCGGCATCGCGAGGGCCGCACCCACCGCCGCCCGCACCTCGTCGCGGGCCGACTCGGAAACGTCGGTGAGATCCCAACGCAGGAGCGCAGCCCGCGTGCGGCCGTCGTCCAGGACGAATGCGTGGACGAACAAAGGATCCAGGACTGCGCCATAGGGCTTGCCCGTCACCCAGTTCAGCACCGCTGGCTCCGGCGTGATGTCGGCGCGCGCGGCGCCGACACGCAGCGCCTCGGCGACCAAGGCGACGGTCGAAAGGATGGCCCACGCGCCGAGCAGGCGCATGGCGCGAATCAAACGGAGGCTGGCGAGCAGGGCCACGAGCGGGATCAGAATCTCCCGCTCACGCCGGCGACGACCTTGGCGACGACAATGCGGGTCTGGTTTGGACGATCCTTGGAGCCGACCCACGTCTCGGTGATAGGCGACTTGTTGAGGTTTTCGATGTCGCAGAAAATCGATGTCGTGCGGCTAAGGTTGTAGCGCGTCTTGAGGTTCACTTGGAACTTGGGTTCTTGGAAGACGAGCAGCGCCGCGTTGGCGCTGTTAGTGACGAGATATTCGCTGCGCCAGACACCGTTGAGGCGCACGTTGAGGCCGTAGCCGAGGTAGGTGAGCGCGACGTTGCCGGTCTTGGGCACGAAGCCGGCGACCGTCGAGGTGACGGTCGCGCCGCCGTAGTCGCCGCGCGTGAGCAGGCGAGTGTAGTTGGCGTAGACCCCGAATCCCCGCCAGAAGCCGGGCAGGAAGGTGAGCTGCTGTTGGTAGGCGAGCTCGAGGCCGCGGTATCTGGCGCTGCCGCCGTTGCGCGTGGTCGAGATGCGATAGCCGACATACTGGCCGTCGAAACCATTGTCGTTGCCGGGTTGGACGAACTGGCTGCTGTCGGTGAACTGAAAGCCGTCGACCTGCTTCATGAAGGCGCTCGCGGAAAGCTGGCCGACGGGCTCGAAGTAATACTCCACGGTGGCATCGAAGTTGTCGGAGTATTGCGGCTGCAACGCGGCATTGCGAATCGTGACCGTCTGCGCGGTCTCGTTGATGGTATCGGCCGGCATGAGCTGGTCGAACGACGGGCGGCCGATGCCCGAGGAGTAGCTGAGCCGACCGAGGAAGTTGCGCGTCGGCGCGTAGCGCAAGTGCAGGCCGGGGAACACGTCGCGGTAGGAACCCTTGCGGTTGAGGCGGCGGATGACGCCGCTGACGGTGACCGGGCCCTCCGCGTCGGTCTCGGTTTTCTCGATGCGCACGCCACCGAGAACCGAGAGCTGGGCCAGGCGGACGTTGGCCATCACGTAGCCCGCGGTGACGGTTTCAGTGATGCCGCGGTCGCCGGTGAGGCGCGACGTGTTGGTGAACGCGACGTCCTCGCGCCAGAGGTTCGGCAAGAGCGCTTGGTGCCGCGCCACGGCGAACGGATTCGCCCACGGCGGCTGGCGATAGCCCTCGTTGGAATCGCTCCACTTCGGCGTCCGATCCAGGAACTGCCCAAGGGTGCCGACATCGTCGGCGTTGTTCTGGATTCCGTCCGCGCCGGTGTAGTTGTAGCGCTTCGAAAAGTTGTCGAGTTCCCGCTGCTGCTCGCGGATGACGCCGCCGGCCTTCACGATCAGCGGGACGGAGCCGAGCGTGATGGTCTTCTTCACGTTCAGCTTGGCGGTGCGCACCTCGTCCTCGCCCATCCGATCCGACTGCGTGATGAGCATCGTCCCGTAGTTGGCGAGATCCATGAAGTCCGGGCCGGCGGTGTGGGCATACTTCGGCCACTTGGGGCTCT
>JAEUHB010000335.1 GCA_016794665.1 Opitutaceae bacterium | reverse complement strand
TCGTGCGCCGGGCCAAGCTTGCCGCCGACCTTGACCTTGATCTGGCGGATGCCGCGGGCGCGGATGTCGCGCGCGGCGGAGGCGGCCTCGGCGGCGGTCCCGGTGGTGACGGTCATGTCCGTTTCCAGCGTCGTGCCGGCGCCGCCGAAAAATTTCGTGAGCGGCACCTGCCGGTGACGCGTGAGCGCGTCGAGCAACGCGACCTCCAGCGCGCAGCGCGCCGAGCCCGAGCGCACGGGGGAGCGGCGCACGAATTCCCCGCCGAGGTCGCGCCAGTCGCGCGGGTCGCGGCCGGCGATCCACGTTTCGGCGCTGCGCAAGGCGGCGAGCGCATCGGCCTGCGTCTCGCCATTGTAGGGCGGGAGCGGCGCGGCCTCGCCGTAGCCCCGCGTGCCGTCGGCGAGCTCGACGGTGGCGAGGACGTTGTTGGCCATCGCCTGCGCGCCGCCGGCGATGCCGAAGGGCACGTGCAGCGGGATGTCGAGCGGCGCGACGTGAAGGGAGGTGACGACGGGAGAGGCGGAAACAGGCACGCGCGCGAGCAAGGCCGCAGCGTCCCCGCGGCGCAACGCGGAGTTTGCGCTCAGTTGTCGAGCGGCCACTGCCGGCGGCGGCGCAGCCAGTGGGCCCGCAGCGCCGCGGCGTGCCGATCGAGCACGCACTGGACGATCAGCGCGTCGTCGAGCAGGCCGAACTCGGGCACGGAATCGGGGATGCGATCGAAGCCCTTGAGGAAATAGAGCACCGCAAACGCCGCCTCGCGAATCGCGGGCGAGAGCGTGGCGCGCTCGGCCGCGCATTCGTCGAGGTAGAGCGCGAGCAGGTCGAGGCCGGTGCGCAGGTGAAGATTGTGGCCGAGGCCGGCGATTTTGGAGCGCAGCGGCTGGCGGAGGGCCCGCAGGTGCGTGAGCGTGCGCGGGGTGACCAACGAGCCGCCACGCTCCACATAATCGGCGGTGCTGGGGATGTCGCCCGCGGAGTGCGTGGCGAGATAGCGGTCGAGATCAGACGGAACGGTGGATTCGGTGGTTATCATAGTGGGAAGAAAAGTCTCAGGCCGCGGGGGCGACGCCCGCCGGGGCCGGCCGGCGGGGCGGCACCAACAACGAGGCCGCGACGGCCGCCCCGAGCAGGGCGCCGATGATGGCGAGCGACCACGTGATCGGGAATTTCCCGCCGAAGAGGTCGTTGAGCCACGCCATCTTGAGGCCCACGAAGACGAGCACGAGGCCGAGCCCGTATTTCAGGTATCGGAACTTGTGGACCACGCCCGCCAGCAGGAAGAACATCGAGCGCAGGCCGAGGATGGCGAAGACGTTCGAGGTGAAGACGACGAGCGGCTCGTTGGTAATCGCGAAGATCGCGGGCACGGAATCGACCGCGAAGATGATGTCGCTCGCCTCGATTGCGGCCAGCGCCACCAGCAGCGGCGTGCCGTGGCGCACGCCGTTCTCCATCACGAAGAACTTCTGCCCCTCAAAGCGCGGCACGATGGGCACGAGGCGGCGCAGCAAGCGCAGCGCGGGGTTCTTGTCCGGGTCCATCGGCTTCTCGGGCGCAAAGAGGATTTTCAGCCCGGTCAGGATGAGGAAGCCGCCGAAAACCCAAATCACCCAGTGGAACTGCATCAGGACCGAGCCCAGCGCGATGAACACGACGCGAAACACCAGTGCCCCCAGGATGCCGTAGAACAGCACGCGGTGCTGGTATTGGGGCGGGATGCCGAAGAACGTGAAGACCACGATGAAGACGAAGATGTTGTCCACGGACAGGGACAGCTCGACCACGTAGCCCGTCAGGAACTCCAGCGCCGTGCGGTCCGCGAGCTCGCTCGCGGCCGCCGCCGTCATGCCCGCGGCCAGGAGCCGCGGATCCTGCGGCAGCTTCCATTCGGCGTAGCGCCAAAGGGCAAAGCAGAACAGGAGCGACAGCGTCGTCCACACGACCGTCCAACCCAGAGCCTCTTTGACGCCGACCTCGTGCGCCTGGCGGTGAAACACCCCGAGGTCGAGGGCGAGCAGCCCCAACACGCCCAGCGTGAACAAGGCGTAGAACCACCAGTAGTCGGCAAACGGAAACAACGCGGGCATAGTCGGACGGCTTGGGCCTTAGGATCGGGGAACCCTCGCGCTCACCAGTCCTGGCTGGCGGTGAACAGCGGCTCACGGCGGCGACGGGCAACACGGCGACCCTGGCGCGAAGCGATCTGCGCCTCGGCCGCATCCAAGGCCTTCTCCACCGCGAGGCGCACGGTGCGATCCGAGCCGGCGGCATGGACGTCGGGCCCTGGCACGCGGAGAAACACACTGGCATGGAAACGCGGCGTCGACTCACGCTCATCGTGCAGGCGCACCACCGCCTCCTCAAGGCGCTGGCGGGCGGCGAGGGCGAGCAGGCGCCTCTCAACGAGGCGTTCAATCGAGGGACGAGGGCGGACGCTGCCGTGCTGGAGGAGAAGTTTCATTGCGCCGCCATTCTAGCAGCGCTCCTTCGCTTCGACTAATACACAATTTGACAGCGATACTTAACTTATCCCTAACTTCGATTCATGACCGAATGGATTAATTTCCACCACCTGCGTTACTTCTGGATGGTCGCCCGCGAAGGCGGGCTGCGACCGGCGGCCGAGAAGCTGAACGTCTCGCCGCCCTCCATTTCCTCGCAGATCCACGAGCTCGAGGACGCGCTCGGGGAAAAACTCTTCCGCCGGGCCGGCCGGGCCAACGTGCTGACCGAGGCCGGCCAGATTGCGCTGCGCTACGCCGATGAAATTTTTGGACTGGGGCGCGAGCTTACCTCGGCGATCAAACAGCGGCCCACGGCCAAGGCCCTTCGCCTGCACGTGGGCGTGGCGGATTCGTTTCCCAAGCTCGTCACCCAGCAGATTCTCCAGCCCGTGTTCGCGATGCCACAAGCCGTCCACGTGATCTGCCGCGAGGGCAAGGTGCACGACCTCCTCACCCAGCTCGCCGCGCACCGGCTCGATGTCGTCCTGGCCGACGAGCCCGCGCCGGGCGGCCTCAAGTTCCGTGTCTTCAACCATCCCCTGGGCGAGAGCAGCGTCACGTTCTGCGCGGGCCCGCGCCTTGCGACCGCGCTGCGCAAGGGATTCCCGCGCTCGCTCCACCAGGCCCCTGCGCTCATGCCGGCCGACGGCACGGGCCTGCGCCGATCCGTCGATCGCTGGCTATCGTCGCTCGGCATCGCGCCACGCGTGCTCGCGGAGTTCGAGGACGCCGCGCTCATGAAGGTGATGGCGGCCGACGGCCGCGGCTTCATCCCCGTGCCCACAATCGTGGTGCAGGAGGCGATTGATCGCTTTTCGCTGCGTGCGATCGGCGCCACGGAGAAATGCCGCGAACAGTTCTTCGCCATCACGGCGGACCGCCGCATCCACCATCCCGCCGTCGCCGTGATCACGAGCGCGGCCGGCGGCAAAGCCGCGTGATCCGCCCGCCATGCTTGAGTCGCTCCTTGATCCGCTGTTCCTGTTTTTCCTGGTCGGCTTCATCGGCGGCGTGCTGCGCTCCGAGCTCAAGCTGCCCGAGGCAATCTACCACCTGCTGAGCACCTACCTGCTCCTCTCGATCGGGCTGAAGGGCGGCGTGCAACTGGCCAAGGCCTCGCCCGGTGAGGTCGCGCTGCCAGCGCTCGCGGCGCTCGGCCTGGGCGTCGTGATGGCGATCGCGGTGTTCCTGCTTTTTGCGAAAATCGGCCGGGTCGCGAGGGCGGACGCCGCGGCCTTCGCCGCGCACTATGGGTCGACCAGTGCCGTCACGTTCGCCGCCGTGCTCGCGATGCTCGCGCGCGACAATACGCCGCACGAAGGATTCCTCTCCGTGCTGCTGGTGATCATGGAGATCCCGGCAATTCTGATCGCGATTTTCCTGCACCGCTGGGGCGCCCAGAGCCAGGGCGCGAGCTACGGCACGGTCATCCACGAGGTGATGCTGAACCGCTCCGTGTTTCTGCTGCTCGCCGGCATGCTGATCGGCCTCGCCGCAGGACCGGGGCGCTTCGAGCCGTTTGAGGTGCTGTTTGTGACAGCTTTCAAGCCAATCCTCGCGTTTTTCGTGCTCGAGATGGGTCTGCTCGCCGCGCAACGGATTCCCGACCTGCGCAAGAGCGGCGTGTTCGTCGCCGGAGCCGCCATGATCGTGCCGCTCGTCGGCGGCGCGATGGGCGGTTGGGCCGGTATCCTCGCCGGACTTTCACCCGGGGGCGCGACCGTGCTCGCGACGCTGACCGCGAGCGCCTCCTACATCGCCGCGCCCGCGGCGGTGCGCGTCGCGATCCCCGAGGCCAACACCGGCCTGTGTGTAGCGGCAGCCCTCGGCGTGACATTTCCGTTCAACCTCGCCCTCGGCATCCCGCTCTACGGCTGGTGGGCAAATTGGCTCGCCGCACGCGGGTGACGGGGTGAATTTCGAGAGGAGTCCCATTTTCCCATGCCGAAGAAAATCCTCCTCGTCGCCAGCGGCGATCTCCGCCAATCCGCCAACGAAACCTGCTGGCCCGCCCAGCGTGCCATGGAGCAGGCGCTCGGCGCCGCCGTCGCGAAGCTCGGCGGAAAAATCGTGCGCGCGCACGCCTACGACCCGGCGCGCAAGCACGGCTTCATCGCCTCGCAGAAGGAAGGCATGGAGGTCTTCGCCCACATCGATCCGGACGCGCCGCTCATCGTGGCGGAGGCCGTGTGGCAGTATTCGCACCACGTGCTCGCGGGTTTGATTTCGCACCGCGGCCCCATCCTCACCGTCGCCAACTGGAGCGGCACCTGGCCGGGGCTCGTCGGCATGCTGAACCTCAACGGCTCGCTCACCAAGGCCGGCGTCAACTACTCCACGCTTTGGAGCGCGGACTTCACGGATGAGTTCTTCCTGAGCGGACTCGCCCGCTGGTTGAAGACGGGCGTGGTCAAGCACCCGACCACGCACGCAAAGCCGCTCGCGCGCGCGGCCGTGCCGGCGAAGGCCAAGGCCATCGCGAAAAAAATCGCCGCCGACCTCCGCCGCCGGAAGTCGATCATGGGCGTGTTCGACGAGGGCTGCATGGGGATGTTCAACGCGATCATCCCGGACGAACTGCTGTTTCAGACGGGCGTCTACAAGGAGCGGCTCTCGCAGTCCGCGCTCTACGCCGCCGCCCGTGACGTGAGCGACGCCGAGGCCCGGGGCGTCTACGACTGGCTGCGCGCCAAGGGCATGACCTTCCATCTCGGCACCGACGAAGCCACCGAGCTCACCGAGGCCCAGGTGCTCTGGCAGTGCAAGGCCTACGTCGCCGCGCTCCGGATCGCCGATGAGTTCGGCTGCGAGACCATCGGCATCCAATACCAACAGGGCCTCAAGGACCTCCTCCCCGCGAGCGACCTCGTCGAGGGCATCCTCAACAACAGCGATCGGCCGCCCGTGAAAAACGCCCGCGGCGAGATTATCCGCGCCGGCCAGCCGCTCACGCACTTCAACGAGGTCGACGAATGCGCCGGCCTGGATGGCCTCTTCACGCAGCGCGTGCACGCCGCGCTCGGGCAGCCGGTGGAAAACACCCTGCACGATCTGCGCTGGGGCGCGCCCGACGCGAGCGGCACCACGGACGATTACGTGTGGGTCTTCCTCATCTCGGGCAGCGCGCCGCCGGCGCATCACATCGGCGGCTACGCGGGGACCGACTCGCTGCGCCAGCCCCCGATGTATTTCCGGCTCGGCGGCGGCACCGTGCGCGGCATCGCCAAGCCCGGCGAAATCGTGTGGAGCCGCGTCTTCGTGGCGGACGGCAAGCTCAAGATGGACCTCGGCCGCGCCAAGGTGATCGAATTGCCCCGCGCGGAGACCGAGCGCCGCTGGAAAGAGACCACGGTGCAGTGGCCCATCATGCACGCCGTGACCTACGGCGTGTCGCGCGACCAGATGATGGCGCGGCACAAGGCCAACCACATCCACGTCGCCTACGCCAACTCGGCGAAGGAGGCCGATCTCGCGATGTATGCGAAGGCCGCCCTCGCCCGCGAACTGGGGCTCGAGGTCTCGCTGTGCGGCACCAAGGCCGACGGCTCCCGTTTCTAGGCCGCCGCAGCGTCACTCCGGCCGCTGGATGCCGTGGCGGTCGACGAGCTCGTAGAGCGTCGGCCGGCTGACGCCGAGCTCGGCCGCCACCGCCGTGATGCGGCCGGCGTGGCGCGCGAGCGATGCGCGGATCATCTCAGCCTCAAGCTTGTCGCGTGCCTCCTTGAGCGTGGAGCCAGGGGTGGGCCCCGAGGCGACCTCCAGCTCAAGATCACCGGGCGCGATGCGCTTGCCCTCGCTCATGATGACGGCGCGGCGCACGCGGTTCTGCAGCTCTCGGACGTTGCCCGGCCACGGGTGGGCACGGATGGCGCGCACGGCGTCGGCACCGAAGACGAGGCCGGCCTTGCCGTTCTCGTCGCCGTAGCGCTTGAGGAAAGCCTGCGCGAGAAGGAGCGTGTCATCGTTGCGGTCGCGGAGCGGCGGCAGGATGATTTGCACAACCGCGAGGCGGTAGAACAAGTCCTCGCGGAAGGTGCCGCCGGCCATGCCCTTCTTCAGGTCGGCGTTGGTGGCCGCCAGCACGCGGGTGTCGATGCTGATGGAGGCCCGGCCGCCCACGCGCTCGATGACGCGCTCCTGCAGGAAGCGGAGAAGCTTCACCTGGATGGGCAGGGGCACCTCGCCGATTTCGTCGAGGAAGAGGGTGCCGCCGTCGGCCTGCTCGATGCGGCCCTTGCGCTGCGCGTGGGCGCCGGTGAAGGCGCCCTTCTCGTGGCCGAAGAGTTCGCTCTCAATCAGGGTCTCCGGGATGGCGCTGCAGTTGATCGCCACAAATGGCCCGTCACGGCGCGCGCTGCGCTGGTGGATCGCGCGGGCGGTGACCTCCTTGCCGGTGCCGCTCTCGCCGAGGACGAGCACGGGCGCGTCGGAGGTGGCGACCTTGCGGATGGAGTCGAACACGGCCTGCATGCGCGCGCCGCTGCCGAGCAGGCCTTCAAAGGCCCCGCCGCCAAGCGTCTCCTGCATCTGGCGGTATTCTTTTTCCAGATGCGCGACATGGTAGCAGCGCTTGAGCAGGAAGCGGAGTTCGTCCATCTCGGCGGGCTTGGTGACGAAGTCGTAGGCGCCGAGGCCGATGGCGGTCATGGCCGGACCTTTCTCGCCCTGGCCGCTGACGACGATGATCTTGGTCGTGCGGTCGATCGAAAGGAGCTCGGTGATGGTGGCGAGGCCCTCCTCCGGCGTGCCCGGGTGCGGCGGCAGGCCGAGGTCGAGGAGCACGACGGGCGGCTTGTTGAGGCGGAACTGCTCGACGGCATTCGCGCGGTCGCCGGCGGTGGCGATGGAGTATTCGGCCGTAAGCGCCCAGCGCATCTGGGTGCGGATTTCCTCGTCGTCTTCGACGATGAGCAGGCGGGGCTTGCCGCCCGCTTTGGCGGGCGCGATGGGCGCGGAAGAGTCGACCGTCTTGAGGATCGGAGCGATGTCGGATGGGTTCTTGTCGTTCATCAGGCGGCGGGGGTGGCCCGCAGTTGCACTTTGAAGACGGCGCCTTGGCCGGGCTGGCTGGAGACAGCGAGGCGGCCGCCGTGGGCCTCGACGATCATCTTGCTTTGAAACATGCCGATGCCGAGCCCCGATTTCTTGGTGGTCTGAAAGGGACGGAAGAGCGAATTGGCCATGAAGTCGGCGCTCATCCCGCAGCCATTGTCAGCCACGGTCAGGACTGCCCAGCCGTTTTCGAGGCTCGTGGAGACGCGCACGCTTCCCTCCACGGCCACGGCCTCGGTGGCATTGAGGACAAGGTTGGTGACCACCTTGTGAATCTGTTCGCGGTCGAAGGCGAAGCGGGGCAGCGCGCCCAGCTCCTTCGTGATGGCAAAGCGCGGGCTCCGCTCGATGCCGCCGACCACATTCTCGACGACCTCATTGAGATCGGCGGGCGCGGGCTCGATTTTCAGCTCGTGGCGCAGCGAGCCAAGGCGGCCCACAAGGCGGTTGATATGCGTGACCGTGCTGCCGATCCCGCGGAGCGCATCCTTTCGGAACTCCGGATCATCGAAATGGACCGGGAGGTTCTGGAGCATGATGGAGAGCGTCGACGCCGCGTTCTTGAGGTCATGCACGAAGAACGCCGCCATCGATTGAAACGCCGCGAGCTGCGTGGAGCGCCGGAGTCTTTCCGCGAGCTGGACGTTGAGCAGGCAGGCTGCGGCCTGGTCCCCGATGCAACGAAGCAAGTCGTAGTCCTGCAGCGAAAACGGCACCCCCGCCACGCGATCGCCGAGCACCATGACGCCGAGCAACTCGCCGCGGCCCCCGACCGGGATGCACACGCGGTGACCGCTGCGCTCAAAGCTGGTAGGGTTGGCTTGGCGCAGCGCTTCGGCCCAAGGCTCCGGTGATTCCTCGAAGTCCACGGGGTCGGCCGGCCCGGGGAAACGCGCAAGCAGCGCGCCCGCGTCCATGCGCCGCGATTCAAACGGCGAGCGCGAACCGGCGAGGTGAGAACTCGAGGCCTTGAGCACAAGCGACTCTTTTTTCTCATCGAGCAGCCAGACACTGACGGACAGCAGCTGGAAGTGTTCGGCAGTGAGCGTCACCAGCGCGCGGCACAGCTCCCCTTCCTCGACGCGCGAAGCAGTGCCCTCGGTGAATTTCTGCCACACGGCGCGGTAGTCGTGCATCGGCCGTTGGAAATGGCGGCTCACGAACTGCCGAAGCTGGAGCCGGAACCGATCGGATTGCAGGGCGACGGCGAGTCCGACCAGCGCGATGAGGATTAGGAAAGCCTTGGGCGCGAACGCCGCGTCGCCGCCGAGAAAAGTCACGACCTTAGCGAGCACTCCCACGATCAGCAGATAGGCGCCAACGAGCAGGAAAGTAATCGAGCCCTGCAGCGCGGTCTGCGAAGGGTAAACGACCGTTTCGAAATGCCCGGCACGGAGAAACGCCCGCAACATCAGCAGGCTCGCCGCCAGCAGCGCCGCGGCGTCGACCGCAGCGAGCGTGGTGTCGGTCGCGCGATACAACAGCACCTGGCTACTCGTGTAGATCCGAACCAGGAAATACAGGCCGACGCCTAGCAGCATGAATTTGATGCGCCACCGCATCGTGCCGACGGCGCCCCGGTAGGTGCGCTCGAGGTTGCGCAGCACCCAAACCGCCCCGCCCAACAACGAAAGGTGCAAAGCCATCCCAACCCAACCGAACTGAAAAATTCGCTGCGTGCCCCACGATACGTCGCGCACCGAATCGAGCAGCTCTTGGCGAGCGAGGATTGCGAGTGCCAAAGGCACTACAATTAGCGCGACTACCCCCGGCCAGACCCGGCGCAGCGGCCCCCCTTCGCCCCCACTCCGGGCATAACTTAGACTAAAAGCCACCCAAAGCCCAGGCAGCAGCGCCATCGAAACCAAACGAAACTCCTCCCATCTTTCGATCCAGACCGCCGATTCCGCCACCAGCGCGAGGGCCGAGAACGCGCTTTCCGCGGCGACCGCCGCCATGCCTCCGGCAAAGGTCCAGCGCGCCATCGCCCGCCGCGCCCGGACCGCCGCCGCGCACGCCAAAGCACCGCTGCAACAGGCGCTAGCGATGCTGAAATAGGCGGCGAATTGCATGACGGCGTTGATTCGGCACGAGCCGCCGTGACGCGAAGGCTATTTGCCCGCCTTCTCAGTTTGGGCCACGGCGTGTGTCAAAATCTTTTACACCATAGGTTTTCTACAATACAATACCTTTCATTGCATTACAAAATTTGCGACAAACCGGGCCTCGGGGAACACCACAAAATCGTTACATTTTGGTAACGCCCAGTTCGAAAGCCCGCCCACCTAAGGCAAACCGATCCCAGCCTGAACCAACGACTTTTGCGGGCTCATTCTCAGGTGGATCGCGGCTCGCTATTGTTCGATGCCGCTTTGCGACGGTCATTTGGATGACCGCCCCTCGCAGCTACCCAAAACCTCTGACCTGCGCTGCATGAGCTCACTTTGCATCCTAGTAGTCGACGCCTCGAACGATCGGTGGACGTTAGCCAGCCGTTGGTTGGAGCCCCATCGCACCGCTCGAGTGCACTGCGGGGCAGACGCCTTGGCGGCACTTTCATTGCTCCAGTTCGACATGGTAATTCTCGACTCCGCTCTACCCGACATCGACGGCGCAAACGTTCTGCGGAAGATTAAGCTCACGCAGCCGTGGGCGCACACGATCGCCCTCACCGAACGGAATCGAGCGCCGTTCGCCAATACCGACACCCACGACGTCCTTTCACGTCCCGTGGACGAGATCCAACTCCGGCAAGCTGTCGCCCTCGCCTGCGCGCCCCGCGAACCTGAGCTCAACTGAGCTCGGCCGCGACGCATTTCGACTTTCCGCCAACCGCTTCCGTCCCATGCATGCTTCAACCCTCGCCGCGCCGACCGTTGCCCACGGTGTCCGGGCCAAGTCCCAATACGCCGACCGACTCCGCCAAGCCTCACTGCGTGTCACCGATCAACGGGTCTCACTCCTCGCCATGCTTGGCACCTGCGCGCAGCCCGTAACCATCGAGCAAATCCACGAACTTATGGGCGATGCCGCCTGCGACCTAGTAACGATTTACCGGACGGTGTCCGCTTTCGAGAAGGCCGGCATCGTATACCGCAGCGGCTTTTCCGATCGCGGCGCTGCACTCTACACCGTCGCTTCCGGGCAAGCTCGTCGCTACCCTGTGGTGCGCCGTGATTCCGCCACGGTGGAGCATCTCGACGAGGCATCGGCGGGGGAACTTCAGGCGGCCATCGATGGCGTCATGCAACGGCTCAAGTCGCGCGGCTACGGCAACCTCGACTACATCGTCGAGTTCTTCGTGCACGAGGCGCGGAGCTGACGCACGGCAGCGGGGCGGCCCGCGCGAATTCAAGGTTTGCCGTTGGCCCGACACGGCCCGAGGGTCAGCGTTCACCCCGATGCGCACCCTCATCCTTGCCTGCATTGCGGCCACCGTAGCCGCGTCCATCCGCGCCCAGCCGCTACCGCCGGAGCCCGTGCGACTCGATTCGCTCGGTGCCTTCCGGCCGGCCGGTCCCAACTGGCAGCTCGCCTCCGAGCTTGCCGGCGATCCGCGTCGCGAAAAGACCCTCACGGCGGTCGCGGGCACCGGCATGCTCGTCTGCAATCCCGGCAAGGAAAAGGAAACGCGCACGCATCTCGTCACAACGTGGGAGCACGGCGACCTCGAGCTCGATCTCGAGTTCCTCCTCACGCCCGGCTCCAACTCCGGCGTTTACCTGCAGGGACGCTACGAGGTGCAGCTCTTCGACAGCTGGGGCGTCAAGGAGCCGAAGGCCGCCGACTGCGGAGGAATCTACTCCCGTTGGGACTCCGCCCGCGGCAAAGGCAAGGAAGCCTTCGACGGCATTGCGCCGCGCGCCAACGCCAGCCGAGCCCCGGGCCTGTGGCAAAAACTCCGGGTCGAATTCCAAGCCCCGCGCTTTGACGCTGCCGGCAAAAAGACACGCAACGCCCGCTTCACCCGTGTGGTGCTCAACGGCTTCACCATCCATGAAAACGTCGAGGCCACCGGCCCCACGCGCAGCGGCCTCGCCGAGAATGAGGTGCCGATCGGCCCGCTCATGATTCAGGGTGACCACGGCTCCGTCGCGCTCCGCGCCATCCGTGTAAAGCGCTTCGACCGTGACGCCACCATCGGCGTTTCCGACCTGCGCTACAAACTCTACTCCGGCAACTACCCGACCGTCGGCAGCTACGACTCGGAGAAACCCAAGGCCGAGGGCGTGCCGGCTCGCTTCGCCCACGGCGCCGTCGAGAAAACCGGGCGCTTCGCGCTCGTCTTCACCGGCACGCTCGAGGTGCCGCGCGCCGGCGCCTACCGGTTCGCCGGGGAGGGCTTGGGGGTCACACGGCTGCTCATCGACGGCCGCACCGTCGTGCAGCCGCTCGAACGCGGCAGTCAGCCGGGCATCATCACCCTCGCCGCCGGAAAGCATCCGTTTCGCGCCGACTTCGTGCAGACGAGCAATTTTCGCCCGAACTTCGAGCTCATCGCCGAGGGACCGGGCATCGCGCCGCACGCGCTGACGGTGCGGGAGCAAGCCGAGTCCGCATTCGCTGGCCGTGGGCGGGGCCGAGGCGGCGCCGCCCGGTCAATCGCCGTCGAGCCTACCGACCGCATCTTGCTCCAGCGCGGCTTCGTGCCGTTCGAGCCGCGCAAGCGCCTCTACGCCGCGTCCGTCGGCACGCCCGCCGGTGTCCACTACGCCTACGACTTCGAGACGGGCGCGATCCTGCGTGCTTGGCGCGGACCGTTCATCAACGCCGCGGACATGTGGGATGGCCGTGGCAACGACCAGCTGGCACGCCCAGAAGGCCCTGCGCTCACATTGTCGGGCAAGCCCGCCGTCGCCCTGATCGAAAACGCCGCCACCGGCGACTGGCCCGACCAATCCGATCCGCTGTGGTCCCCGCAAGGCTACAAGCTCGAGGCCGACGGCCAGCCCGTGTTCCTGTCAAAGCTCGCCGCCGTTGCCATCAGCGATCGCGTCGCGCCGGCCAAGGATGGCCGCGGCCTCACGCGCACCCTCAATTTCAAAGGCCCCCTGCCCTCGTGGTCAGCGTGGGTCCTCCTTGCCGAAGCGGATACGATCACGCCGCAAGCCGCCGGCGGCTGGGTCGTCGGTGCGCGCGAGTGGTTCCTCGACTGGCCCGCCGACTCCGCGCACCGCCCCGTGCTTCGCACCGTCAACGGCCGGCAGCAGCTCGCCGTCCTGCTCACCGCCGCCGCCCTCGAAAAGACCCTCTCCTACTCGATCGTCTGGTGACCACCGCCATGCACCGCGCCATTCTTTTTTCCATCATCGCTCTTGTCCCCGCCGGGTTTGCCGCCGACGCATCCGCGCCCTCGCGCGTCAACAACCCCTCCGCTGCCGAGCGCTTCGCCAAGCCCTCGGACGCGCTCACGGCGCGCGAGGATCTCTATTGGAAACGCACGCCCCTCGAGGTGCCGGAGAACATCGTGCTCGAGGCCAGCGGCATCGCTCCGATCGCCGGCAAGCGCCTGCTTGTGACCACGCGCCGCGGCGAGATCTGGTGGGTGGACGGCGCCTACGCCGCGGGCGACACCGTTAAGCCAAAGTTCACGCTCTTCGCCTCCGGGCTGCACGAGCCGCTGGGCATTCTGCCCGCGCCGTCACCGAGAAAGGGCTACTACGTCGCGCAGCGCCAGGAGCTCACGCGCCTCGAGGACACCGACGGTGACGGCCGCGCCGACGTTTTTGAAACCGTCGCCAAGCTCCCGATCTCGGGCAGCTACCACGAATACAATTTCGGCCCCGTTCTCGCGCCCAACGGCAATTTCCGCCTTTCGCTCAACGTTGCCTTCGGCGGCGCCACGCAGGCGCCGGCGCCGTGGCGCGGCTGGATGGTCGAGATCACGCCCGACGGCCAGTTGATGCCCATCGCGGCCGGCCTGCGCTCACCGTGCGGAATTCTGGTCACGTCGCAGGGCGCATGGTTCTACTCGGAGAACCAAGGCGAGTGGGTCGGCTCCGGCCGGATCACCCATGTCGAGCCCGGCGATTTCGGCGGCCACCCCGCGGGCCTCGCGTGGAGCCGCACGCCGGGCTCGACCGTCAAGCTGCGTCCGGATGACATCGCCGACTTCGGCGAGCCGATGCACGAGGTCGCGAAAAAAGTCCCCGGCGTGAAGCCGCCCGCCGTCTGGCTCCCGCACACCGTGCTCGGCATCTCCAACGCCGGCATGATCGAGGACCTGACGGGCGGAAAATTCGGACCCTTCGCCGGCCAGCTCTTCGTCGCCGATCAGGGCCAGAGCAAGATCGCGCGCGTGGCACTCGAGCAGGTGCGCGGCGTCTGGCAGGGGATGGCCATCGCGTTTCGCGAGGGCTTTGAATGCGGCATTATCCGGCTCGCGCACGGCGAGGACGGCGTGCTGTTCGCCGGTGAGACCGCGCGCGGCTGGGGTGCCGTCGGCTCCAAGCAGCAGGGCCTCGAGCGCCTCACGTGGACCGGCAAGACGCCTTTTGAGATCAAGGCCATGCGCGCGCAGCCCGACGGCTTCACGCTCACCTTTACCACGCCGGTGGATCGTGCGACCGCGGAGAATCCCGCGAGCTACTCCGTCGGCGGATTCACCTATCTCTATCACAAGGCCTACGGCAGCGCGCCGGTGAACCGCCTCGCGTGCCCGGTCCGCAAGGTCGTCGTCGCGCCGGACGGCCTGAGCGTGCGCCTCGCGCTCGCCTGCCTGCGCGAGGGCTACGTGCACGAGGTCAAGGCGCCCGGCTTGCGCGCCGCCGGCGGCGCGGAGCCGTTGCTGCATCCGGTCGCCTTCTACACGCTCAACCGCCTCCCCGCCGGCGACCGCATTGTGCCGCTCGATCCCAAGGAGGCCGAGCTGTGCGTCTCTCCCATCGTCGAGGCCGCGCTCGGCCACACGGCCAAGCACCCGCTGCGCGCGCCCGGCGACTGGATCAACGACGAGGGCGACAAGCAGATCCTCCTCGGCACGCAGCCCGGCCTGAAGTTCGACCAGACGCTGCTCACCGTGAAGGCCGGCGCGCGCGTCCGGCTGATCTTCAAGAACACCGACGACATGCTGCACAACTTCGTCCTCTGCGCGCCCGGCCGCGGCCAGGCCGTGGGCGAGGCCGCGATGGCCCTCGGCACCGAGGGCGCCGCCAAGCACTACGTCCCGGACAGCCCCGACGTCCTTTTCCACACCGCGCTCACGCTGCCGGAGACGAGCGACACGATCTTCTTCACCGCGCCCTCCAAGCCCGGTGACTACGACTACGTGTGCACCTTCCCCGGTCACGCGCAGCTGATGAAGGGCATCCTCCGCGTGGAGTAACTTCCGCGCCCATGTCCGCCCCGCTGCCACCGCTTCCCGCCGAGCCGCGCGCCGGCGTCTACCGCCACTACAAGGGCAACCCATATCGCGTCATCGGCCTCGCGCGGCATTCGGAGACACTCGAGCCGCTTGTCGTCTACGAGGCGCTCTACGGTGAGCGCGGATTGTGGGTGCGACCCGCCGCGATGTTCGCGGAGACGGTGGTAAGCGAAGGAAAAAGCGTGCCGCGATTCGCCCGCGTCGCGGAGGAATGAGTTTGTGAGCCATGCGCGTTCTCCTCGCCTTCGACAAATTCAAGGACGCCCTCACCGCGCCTGAAGCCTGCGCGCACGCCGCCGCCGCGCTCGGCGCCGGGCATCCCGACTGGCAGCTCGACCTCTGCCCGCTCGCCGATGGCGGCGAAGGATTCTGCGAGATTCTCACCCGCGCCGCCGGCGGCACCTTCGAGACGCACACCGTCACCGGCCCGCGCGGCGCCCCCGTGCGCGCCGCCCTCGGCCTCGTTCAACTCGAAAAAATCCCCTCCGCTGCGCGCGCACTGCTCGGCATCGAGAATCGAGAATCGAAAATCGGGAGCCCGACCACCGTCGCGGTGATCGAGATGGCCGCCGCTTCGGGCCTCGCGCTGCTGAAACCCGAGCAACGCGATCCGTGGCTCGCGAACAGCACCGGCACCGGCGAACTGCTGCGCCTCGCCGCGCGGCCGGGGGTCGATGCGATTCTGCTCGGCGTCGGCGGCAGCGCGACGAGCGACCTCGGCCTTTGCGCGCTCGCGGCGCTCGGCTTGAAATTCGAGACTGGCGCCCACGAGAGCGTGCCGCTCCCCGTGCCATTGCGCTGGCCGGACATCGCGCGCCTCGGCGGCGGGCTGCCGCGCACGTTGCTGCCCATCCGGATTGCGTGCGATGTGAGCAATCCCCTCCTCGGGCCGCGCGGCGCCGCCGCGATCTACGGCCCGCAAAAGGGCCTGCGCCCGGCCGATCTCCCGCGGCACGAGGCCGAGGCGGCGCGGCTGGCGCAATTGCTCTGCGCGCACGCCAGTCAGCCCGCCTCGCTCGTGGATCGACCCGGCGCCGGCGCGGCGGGCGGCATTTCCTTCGGCCTCATGGCCGCGGCCGGGGCGCAACTCGTCCCCGGCGCAGAGCTGGTCTCCGCGTGGCTGGATCTCGCGCCGCGCCTCGCCGCCGCCGATCTCGTGATCACGGGCGAGGGGCGCTTTGACGACAGTTCGCTCAGCGGCAAGGGCCCCGGCGAGGTAGCCTCGCGCGCGCTCGCACTCGGAAAAAACGTCCACGTCTTTGCCGGCCGCGCCGCCGTCGCGCAGCCGCCACCGCGCCTCGCGTTGCACTCGATCACACCGGACGGCGTGCCGCTTGATCGCGCGCTGCGCGAGGCGGGATCATTCCTGCAAGCCGCCGTGCGCGCGCATATCGGGTGAGCGGGTGTCAATAACCGCGCCGCGAAACGGCTCGACCGTAACGCCACCGCCCGGCATTTTCACGCCCTTATGTCCGGCGTCCCCCGCGCTATCCCCGTCCCGCGCCTGCTCCCTTGGCTGGCGGCGCTGCTAGGGGTCTTCGGCTGCAATGAGACAACCGCGCCGAAATCGCCGAAGCCCGCCGGTCCCGTGCCCGCCGTCGCCACCGCACCCAAGCCGGAGGACGCACCCGCCGCGGTGCATCCGGTCATGCTCGGCATCGACGTGCTGGAATCCGAGGGATTCGCCGCCGTCCGCGGCAAGCGCCTCGGCCTGCTTACCCATCCCGCGGGCGTGAATCGCCGGGGCGTCAGCACCATCGACGTCCTCCGCGGCGCGCCCGGCGTGAAGCTCGTCGCGCTCTTCGGCGTCGAGCACGGCATCAACAACGAGTTTCCCGCGGGAAAAAACTACAACAACTACACCGACGCCAAGACGGGCTTGCCCGTGCGCTCGCTCTACGACGGCAAGTCCCGCAAACCAACGAAGGATCAGCTCAAGGACCTCGACGCGCTCGTCGTCGATTTGCAGGACATCGGCACGCGCAGCTACACGTTTATCAGCGCCATGAAGCTCGCCGCCGAGGCGTGTTTCGAAAACGACAAGGAACTCATCGTCCTCGACCGCCCCAATCCGCTCGGCGGCCTCAAGGCTGATGGCCCGCCGCTCGACGCTCACCTCTCGGTCAACAACTACGTCGGCGCCTTCCGCATTCCCTACGTGCACGGGCTCACTATGGGCGAGCTCGCCCGGCTCGCGCGCGAGTCGCACGGCGTCCTCTCGACGCCCGATCAAATCCGCAACCGCGGCCGCCTCACCGTCGTGCCGATGCGCGGCTGGACGCGCGCCATGAACTGGGGCGACACCGGCCTCAAGTGGGTGCCCACGTCGCCGCTCATCCGGGATTTCTCCGCGGTGATGGGCTACCCCATGACGGGCCTCGGTTGCGAACCCCCGAGCGGCTTTCGCCACGGTGTCGGCGATCAGTTTCCGTTTCGCGGGCTCTCCCACACGTCCGCCAAGCTCGACGTCTACGAACGCGAGCTGCGCGCGCTCAAGCTGCCCGGGATCGAGTTCCGCCGGGTCACCGCGCCCAATCCCCGCACCGGCCAGCCCGGCGTGGGCCTCCACGTCGAAATCACCGACTGGGAAAAATGGCGCCCCGCCGAGCTGAATTTCTGGCTGCTCAAGCTCACCTGCAAGCTCGAGGGCAGGAATCCGTTCACCGCGAGCCGCGTCAACGACCGCGTGATCTTCGTGAAGCTGCTCGGCTCCTCGGAATTCGCCAAGGAACTCGTCGCCAAGGGCGAGCGCATCGATGTCGATGCCTGGCTCCGCATCTGGCGCACGCAGGCGCAGGCGTGGCAGGAGCAGGCGAAGAAATTCTGGCTCTACCGCTGAGCGCGGCGGCCGTGCCGCTAGGTCGGAAACCCGCCGGTGATGTAGTTCTTCAGATGCTCGGCCTCCGCGCGATGCGCGTCAGCCATCCAGCGGGTGATGTCACCGATCGAGATCGTGCCGACGAGGCGGCCGTGCTCGACCACCGGCAGGTGGCGGCACCGCTTCTCGGTGAAGAGCACCATCGTCTGCTCGATGGTCGCGTCGGGCGAAATCGTGATCACACCGGGCGTCATCACCTCCGAGACGCGCGTGCGCATGGGATCGACCGCGGGGCCAACGACGCGGCGCAGCACGTCGCGCTCGGTGAAGATGCCGACGAGACGGCCGCCATCGAGCACGAGCACGGAGCCCACGCGGTGGCGGTTCATCTCGGCCACTGCTTCGGTCACGGTCATCGCTGGCAAAACAGAAAAGACGCTGCGTCCCTTCCGGTCCAAAATCGCGGAGATCGGGGTATTCATGGGGTAACTGGGGTGAGGCCACTGTGCCGTCGGCTCCGTCGCCCGCAACCCGAAAGCCCGTGAGCACTACGCACCGCCGGCACTCAACGTCCGATCAGCTTGTCGAGCGCGCCGAGCGACTTGAGCGGCGCGCCCTTCTTCGGGCCGCCCGCCGTCGTGGCAACCAAGGGCCGCGCCGTGGGCGCAACCGGCGTCGCCGGCCCGCGCAGCGCCTCAACCACACGATCGAGCTTCACCGCGGAAACGGGCTCAGCCGTCCCCAGCTCCTGCGCGAAGAGGCTTACGCGAAATTCCTCCACGAGCCAGCGCAGCGCCTCGCCGCCTTCGGTCGCGCGCAGCTTGGCCGCCGCCGCCGCATAGGGCGCGAGCTGCGCCACGCGCTCGGCGTCCTTGGCGGGATTCTTCCGCGCGCGCTCGGCGCGGACCTTCATTGCTTTCAGGTAGCGCGGAACATGCGCGAGCCGCGCATAGGGCGTCACGCGCAGGAAGTCAGCCGGCACCAGTGCCGCGAGGTCGGCCGCCACCCACGCGGGCGCAGCGGGCAGCACCTGCAACTCGAGCCGGAGGTTGAAAGTCTCGCGCAGCAGATCGACGAGGCGCGGCACGATCCCTCGCAGGTCCGTCTTCGCGCGCCCGAGCACGGTCGAAAACGCCGCCGCCGCGAGCGGCGCGACCGGCCGCTCCAACACCCAGCGTCGAATCGATTCGAAGGCCTGTTCCTGCAGCGCGTCGATCGGCGCAAGCGTGGCGGCAAGCGGCCCGAGTTCGCGGAGCGCCCGCAAATCGCGCTGCGTCCACATCAGGTCGTGACCGAGCTGCCGCTCGAAGAGCGCCGCAAGCCCGCGGCGGGTCGCGGCCGTCGCTTCCTCGGGTGTCCTGAACAGCCGCCGCGCCACGCCATCGCGGCCCGCGAGCAGTCCGGTAAAGGCATAGGCAGGCGCGCCGCCTTGGTCCGAAACCAGCACGCGCTCCGGCACCTCATCCCACGCCCAGTTCGTGTGCTCCGGCGTCTCCCACTTGGCGCGAATCGCGCGCCACGCCGCCGGTTCCTCGCGCGCGATGGCCTTGCTGGCCTCGCGCGACTGCGCGAGCAACGCCGCGCGAATCTCCGCCAGTTCGCGGCTCGCGACGATCTCCTTGCCGTCCGGATCGACCACACGGACGCGCACGCGCCAGTGATCGGGCGGCGGCTTGTCCGCCCACACCGCGGGATCGATCGCGACGCGGAAACGCTCCGCGATCTGCGCCGCCAGAGCCGCCGGCAGCGACTCGCGCCGCGCGGTGAGCCGATCGCGCGACGCGAGCTGCGTCGCGAGGGACTTCGCGGTCTCGCCCAGCGGCACGAAGCCGCGCCGCAGCTCCTTCGGCAGCGCACGCAGGTAGTGCTCGACCTTGCCCTCGAGGTGACCGGGCACCGCCCAATCGAGCGCGGCCGGCGTGAGTGCCTCGGCTTCCCGGACGCTCACATCGAGCGTCACCCCGTCGTCGGCCTGGCCGGGCTTGTAGGCGTAGTTGAGCGGCAGCGCGGAATTGACGAGCGGCAGCGCCGCCGGAAACGCGGCCGCGTCGACCGCAATGGTCTCCGGATCGCGGAGGTCGGCCGGCTCCATGAACAGGAACCGTGGCTCCGCGCCGCGGCGCTCGCGCACGAGATCGACGAGTTCCGCGACCGACGAGATGCCTTCGGTTGTAGGCGGGGTGCCCCCACCCCGCGGGATTGCGGACGCTTCGCCGGAGCGGGGTGAGGGCACCCCGCCTACATTCCTCAACCGCGCCGCGTAGAACCGATACGCCGCCTCGTCGAGGTTCAGGTAGCTGCTGTCCCGCGCGCGCGTGAGCAGGTCCTCGATTTTCTCCCGGGCCGCGCGGTTGTGCGCGAGGCAGTCAAGCGGGTAGCGCACGGTGTCATTCACGAGTGCCTCGCGGATGAAAATCTCCGTCGCGTGCGCCGGGTCGATTTTCCCGTAGCTCACGGCGCGACTCTCGAGCTCGAGCCCGTAGAGGCGCGTGCGCTGCTTCACGAGCACGCGGCCCTGTTCCTCGTTCCAGAACGGTTCGCTGTGCGCCACGCGCGCGACGTGCGCGCCGAGGTCCAGCGCCCACAGCGGATCGAGTCGCGCGCAAGTCCGCGCGTAGAGCCGCGTGGTTTCCATGATCTCGGCGGAGAGAATCCACCGCGGGGACTTCGCCCCATTTTTCGGCGCGTCGCGTTGCGGCCCGTTGTCCCCGCGCTTCCTCGGCTCCTCCCGCCGAAACAACGCCGATCCGGGAAACAGCGCCACGCGCCGGTCGTGCGTCGCCTTGTAGCCGCCGTTCTCCTCGTCGAGGTGCGCGATGTTCCCCAGCAGGCCGGCGAGGATGCTGCGGTGAATCGCACGGTAGGACGGCGTGCCGAAGACCGTGGTCTTCTCATCGACTTCCTTCAGTCCGTGGTAGGCCGACGTGAGCTTGAAGTCGTCGCGCTGCTCCAGCGTGTCGATCAGCTGCGTGTGGATGTCGCGCCACTCGCGCAGCCGCGTGTAGCTGAGGAAATGGTCGCGGCAAAAGCGGCGGAGCTTGGCCTGCGTGAGGTTTTCAAACTCGTCGTGGAACGCCTCCCAGATGTTGAGGAGTGTGAGGAAATCCGAGTCGGGGTGGACAAAGCGCCGGTGCGCCGCGTCGGCCTGCTGCTGCTTGTCCATCGGGCGCTCGCGCGGGTCCTGGATCGAGAGGCCCGCCGCGATGATCGCGACTTCGCGGAGCGCCTTCTCGCTGCGCGCCTGCAAAATCATCCGGCCGACCGTCGGGTCGACGGGCAGGCGGGCGAGTTCCCGGCCGAGGGGCGTCAGCTCCGCTGACGCGGGAGAAGGGGGATGGGAGAAGGGAGAAGGAACAGAAGCCAGAACATGAGTTTCCTCCCTTCTCCCTTCTCCCTGCTCCTTTCTCCCGCTCGGCGGCTCCAGCGCGCCGAGTTCCTCCAACAACTGATACCCCGCGCGGATTGATTTCGCGGCGGGCATGTTGATGAACGGGAAGCGCTCGATGTCGCCGAGGCCGAAGGCCTTCATGCGCAAAATGACATCCGCAAGGTTCGCGCGCTGGATCTCCGGCTGCGTGAATCGCGGGCGTTCGAGAAAATCCTTCTCCGAGTAGAGACGGATGCAAACGCCGTCGGCCACGCGCCCGCTGCGGCCCTTGCGCTGGTCGGCGCTGGACTGCGACACCGGCTCGATCGGCAGGCGGCGCGTGCGTGCCTGCGGCGAATAGCGACTCAGCCGCGCTAGCCCGGTGTCGACCACGAAGCGGATGCCGGGAATCGTGAGCGAGGTCTCGGCGATGTTGGTCGCGAGCACGAGCTTCCGCCGCTGCGTCGGCGCGAAGACGCGCTGCTGCTCGGCGTTCGTGAGCCGGCCAAACATCGGGATCACCTCGCAGCCCCGCAGCCGCCGGCCTTCGAGCAGGTCGCCCAGCTCGCGGATGTCGCGCTCGCTCGGCAGGAACACGAGCACGTCGCCGGCGTCGCTCTCGCGCACGATGCGCTCGACCGCCTCCACCGCGCCGTCGATGTAGTGCAGCGCCTCCGCCCGCGCCTCGCGTTCGTCGCCCTCCGCCGCATCGCTGCCGAGCGAGTCGAGCGGCGCGTAAATCACCTCGACGGGAAACGTCCGCCCCTCGACGAGCACGACCGGCGCCCCGTCAAAGGCCTCGCTGAAGGCCGCCGTGTCGATCGTGGCCGACGTAATCACGATCTTCAGCTCCGGGCGCTTGAAGCGCAGCGTGCGGAGGTGGCCGAGGAGGAAGTCGATGTTGAGCGAGCGCTCGTGCGCCTCGTCGATGATGATGGTGTCGTAGTCGCGCAGCAGCGGATCGCCCTGCACCTCGGCGAGCAGCATGCCGTCCGTCAGGAACTTGATCACGGTGTCGCGCGTGGTCTCGTCGTTGAAGCGGATCTTGCAGCCGACCTCGCGGCCCCATTGGACGCCGAGCTCCTCGGCCACGCGCCGCGACACCGAGAGCGCCGCCACGCGCCGGGGCTGCGTGCAGGCGATACGTCCGCGGGTGCCACAGCCGGCGGCGAGGCACATCTTCGGGATCTGCGTGGTCTTGCCCGAGCCGGTCTCGCCCGCCAGGATCACCACTTGGCTGGCCTGAATCGTCGCCGTGATCTCCTCGGCGCGCGCGCTGATCGGGAGTTCCGGCGGGAACTCGAGGCGGAAGGGAAACGGTTTCTCAGGCGCAGGCATGGAGACAAAGAGGCTTGAGCTTCGGAGGCGGCGCCGGGATGACAACCCTTCCATGCGACCGCCGCTCCTCCCCGCAGAAGTCCTCGCCCGCGTGGTGCGAGTGGCGCGGTTCGACGGCCTGAGCGTGCTCGTTCTCGCCGGCACGTTTGCGCTGCTCAAGGCGATCGATCAACAGGCGGCCTTTGCCGTCATCGGGCTCGCGGCCGCCGGCGCCGGCGCGCTGGAGCTGCATGGCGTGAACCAGCTCGGCCACGCCGACACGCGCGGCGTGAGGTGGCTGCTGGCGAGCCAGCCGATCCTGCTCGCGGCCGTGCTCGCCTACTGCGCCTTGCGCCTGAAGTCCCCCGACGTTCCGCCGATCCCGGAGGCGCTCCGCAGCCTCGTCGCGTTCAGCGCCGGGCAACTTGGCCTGAGTGTCGAGGCCTACTTGCGATTCGTGCAGCAGATCACGATTAGCGTGCTCGCAATCGTCTCCGCCGCGGTGCAAGGCGGCATGTTCCTCTATTACTGGCGTCGGCGGTCCGCGATCCAGCAGGC
>JAEUHB010000310.1 GCA_016794665.1 Opitutaceae bacterium | reverse complement strand
GCCTTGTGCTCGCAGAGGTTTACGAAAATCCCTCGGCGTTCGCCAATCCGGCCGGGGCACGCTTACGCAACCTCGCGGTGCGCGCCTATTCAGGCGGCGGGGCCGCGCAGCTCACGGTTGGATTTGTCGTGCGAGGCAAAGGCACGCAACCGGTTCTGATTCGTGCGGTCGGCCCCGGCCTGAAGCGCTTCGGCGTAGACGGCACAATGGCGGCGCCGCAGCTCAATGTTAGCGGCACTCTGGCGGGGAGCAATGTGGTTCAATCCTTCTCCAGAGTGCAACAGTGGGACCGGCGCGCCGGGAGCAGCGACGTCATCAACGCCGCAGGAACGCTGGTCGGGGCGTTTCCGCTGGTTCCGGGCGATCGCGATGCCGCGGCCGTTATCTTTCTACCCGCCGGCAACTACACTCTGGCCGCGAGCGACGAGGATGGCGGCACCGGGATTGCGCTTTTGGAGGTGTATGCGCTGTAAGCGAGCAGAGAATCTTGGGAAATCGTCACGACTACTCCACAGTTGATCACACCTCGCAGGCACTGAAAAATTCTCCCCATGAAATCCCCCGCTCGTCTCCTCATCCTCACCGCCCTCTCGGTCGCGTCGCTCTTCGGCGCCCAGGCCCCCGCCGGCCCGAAGCCCGACGCCTCCGCCCCCATCGTGAAGGCCGGCCCCGACGGCCAGCCCAACACCGCCTTCCTCCGCGCCCACGAGTCCTTCCTCGCTCGCGGCAAGGCCGGCCCGATCGGCGTGCTGTTCCTCGGCGACTCCATCACCGCCGGGTGGACGCCCGCCAACGGCGCGCGCGCCCACATCTGGGACGCCTACTTCGGGAAAATGCAGCCCGCCAACTTCGGCATCGGCGGCGACCAGACCCAGCACGTCATCTGGCGCATCGCCAACGGCGAGCTCGACGGCATTTCCCCCAAGGTCGTCGTCCTGATGCTCGGCACCAACAACACCGGCACCCACACCGCCGACGAGATCGCCGCCGCCGACAAGAAAATCGTCCGCCTCATCCGCGAGAAGCTCCCCAACACGAAAGTCCTGGTCCTCGCCGTCTTCCCCCGCGGCGCCCGCAAGAACCAGCAAGGTGTCATCACCCCGGAGGCCATCGCCGACGCCACGAGGCGCCAGGCCATCATCGACGGCGTCAACGCCCAGCTCGCCACGCTCGACGACGGGAAAAGTGTGCGCTTCCTCAACATCAACGACGTCTTCCTGGGCCAGGACGGCAAGATCCCGTTCTCGATCATGCCTGACCAGCTCCACCCCAACACCGCCGGCTACCAGCTCTGGGCCGACGCGATCAAGCCGCTGCTGACCGAGATGATGAAGTAGGCCGCCGGCGCCCGCGCCGCGCGGTCTCGGCGGGATCGCCCGCACTCGCCGGCTCTCCGGTCAGTCCTTGCCGAAACTGATCAGCTCCATCTCGAAGATGAGCGTCGCGTTGCGCCCGATCTTCGGCGGCTGGCCACGGGTGCCGTAGGCCAGCTCCGGCGGGATGATGACGAGCCATTTGTCGCCCTTGCGCATCTGCTGCAAAATCTGGTCCCAGCCCTCGATGACCATGTCGCGGCGCACACGAAAGGTGAAGGGTTGCGCCGGATCCTTCGCGGCGTCGAAGACCTTGCCGTCGAGCAGGCGGCCCTCGTAGAGCACGTTCACCTTGTCGCCCGGCTTGGGCCTTTCGCCACTGCCCTCCGCGAGCACCACGTAGCGGATGCCGGTCTGCGTCTTCTTGGCGGCGGGCCAGTTCTTCTCCACCACCTCCAAATCAGCGGGCGGAATCTTTTCGCGCTGCGCCAGCGCGGCCGCCGGCGCCAGCGCAACACACAAAAGGACAAGGCGGAGCAGGGATTTCACGGGAGTCACGGATAAGGCTTTGCCCGCATCCGTGGCATCGGCCTAATCACCGGTCAAAACCTTTTATGCCCGCCCGTCCCACTGTCGTCATCATCTGCCCCACGGAATTCAAGTTCACCGACGCGGAGGCGAGCGTCGAGCGCCCGCACCTGGCCGACGTCGCCGATCTCCGCACCGTGATGCTCGACTTCGGCGCCCCCTTCCCCGCCGCAGCACTCGAGGCGCACGCCCACATCCTCTGGCACGGCCCGCGCATGGATGCCGCCGTGATCGCGCAGCTCAAACACTGCCGCGTCATCATCCGCAACGGCGTGGGCTTCGACACCGTCGACACCGCCGCCGCCGCCCAGGCCGGCATCCCGGTCTGCAACGTGCCCGACTACGGCACCGAGGAGGTCGCCGATCACGCCATCGCCCTCATCCTCGCCCTCTACCGCCAGCTCTTCCCGCTCGACGCCGAGGCCAAGCGCCTCGGCTGGAAAATCGAGGTCGCACCCAAGATGCGCCGGCTGCGCACGCAGACGCTCGGTCTGGTCGGCCTCGGCCGCATCGGCGTTGCCACGGCGTTGCGCGCCAAGGCGTTTGGCTTCCGCGTCGTTTTCTTCGATCCCTACGCGCCCGTCGGCACGCGCAAGGCCGTGGGCATCGAGCAAGCCGGCTCGCTCGACGAGCTGCTCAAGCTGGCCGACTGCCTTTCGATTCACTGCCCCTCGACCGCCGAGACCCGCGGCATGATCGGCGCGCGCGAGATCGGGCTGATGCGGCGAGGGACGTTTCTCGTGAACACCGCACGCGGCGACATCGTGCAAAAGGCCGCAGTCTTCGCCGCGCTGCGCTCCGGCCACCTCGCCGGCGCCGGTCTCGATGTCGTGGAAAACGAACCGCTCCGCTCCGCCGAGGAGGCCGCCGCGCCCAACTTGATCTGCACGTGCCACGCGGCCTTCTGCTCGCCCGAGGGCATGGTCGAGATGCGCACGACCTCCGCCCGCATCGCGCGCGCCGCGATCACCGGCCAGGCCGTCTGGAATCGGGTGAACTGACCGCGCCCGCCGCTTTCATTTTCTCCAGCGCCACCGCAAAGCCCGGCTCACGCCGGATGCGATCAAACGCCTTGTCCTGCGCCAACGCCTCCGCGTCACGGTAGCCCGCCGCCACCGCGCGCTCCAGCGCCTCGAGCGCGGCCTTGCGCTCGCCGGTCTGCGCCCGCGCCCGCGCGAGTTCCACCAAGGTGCGCGCGCGGTCGGGCCGGAGCATGGCCGACAATTCCAGCAGGCCCGCCGCACGCTCGTGCTCGCCGGCGCGCGTCGCCTCGCGCGCCATCTCGCCGCAGCTCGACGCGACGCCCTGCAGGATCCGGGTGGCCCGCTGGCGCTCCGTCGCGTCGGCGCCCTGCGCCTTGGCCTGCAAATCGGCCACGGTTTTTTTCAACGCCGCGACCCGGCCATCATCCGCCGCGCTGAGCAGGCTCACGACCGTGTCTTCCTCGCGCGCCTCCGCCTTTTCCTCGGCCTTGAGCGCGTCGCGAACGTCGCGGCGGGCCGCGAGCTCCTTTGCGCGCTGCTCGATCGGCGCCGTGTCGGCCAGGCCCTTGAAATCCGCCGCGAGCGACCGGAGCGCGCGCCATGTTTCGACCGCCGGCTGCTCCGGCACGACCGCGGTGCGCGCCGCAAACTGCGCTGCGATCCAAGCGGCGTCCTTGGCGCGCGCGCCCGTCCGCATCGCGTGCAGCTCGAGCCAGCCCAGCGCCTCGATTGCCAGGGTCGACGGCAGCCACTCGTGGCCGCCGTCGAAGATCACCACGCGGTGCGTCGCCTTGCGGTCCGCGAGCTCGCGATCGACGCGCCGCAGCTCGCGGTAGTTGAAATCCGTCACGCCCGCCGTGCCGAAAAATGCAAACGGCACGCGCGCGGGTGTCTCGCTGCCCCCGAACCCCGCGCTGCACGCGATCACGCCCTGCGCCATCCCGCTCGCGGCGACGGTGCAGGCCACGCGCGCCCCGCCCGAGAGGCCCGCGACATAGATGCGTTTCCCGTCCACGGGGAGGTGGCGCGTCACGTCGCCCACCATCGCCTTGATCGCGGCGGCGTTGGCGTCCCAAGGGCCGTTGCGCGAGTTGTTCGAGCCGGCGACAATCCAGCCGAATTTCTCCGCGGCTTCCTTGAAGCGCTCCACCGGATTGCGCCCACGCGCGCCGGGGTCGAAGCAAAACAAAACCGGCGACTTCTTCGCCGGATCAAAGGTCGTCGGGATGTAGAGCGCGTAGGTCTGCGACTGATCCGCGACGCACGCGACCTGCGCCAGCACCTGGCCCTTGGGGATCGCGGGCGCGGCGCCCAGCCATGCGCTGGTCAGCAGGGTGAACGAGGCCAGGCGGGGCAGGTAGCTCATGCGGGGTGGCCAAATCATGGCCCGCCGCGGCCTCCGCGCAAGCTGCGCTCAGGCCCGGAGTTTTTTCTGTCCGTCGGAAAAGCGCCCGACAATGGGCCCGTGCAGGAAATGGCGGCCATTGGTGAGGCGTTGCCGGCCGCCCACCCACACGTCGCGCACCGCGCGGCGCTCGAAGCCGAAGACGACATTTGCCAACAAGGCCCCCGGATCCGCCCCGGCGATCGCGGGGTCGTGCAGGTTCACGGTGAAAAAGTCCGCGGGCCGCCCGACCTCGAGCGCGCCGCTCGTCGCGCCGAGGCTGCGCGCACCCGCCACCGTCGCGGCGTGAAAAACCGCCGTCGCCGCGTCGGCCCCGAGCGCCCCGCGCCGCCCGGTCGCGCCGCGCAGGTGCAGCTCGAGCAGCCGGCCCTCGCCGAGCAGGTCGGTGCGGGCGTGCGTGTCAGTCCCGAGCGCCAGGCCGGCGCCGGCGGCCAGAAGCTTTTCCACCGGCGCCACGCCCTGCCCCGCCGCCAGCGAGGCGCCTGGACAGGCGCACACCAGCGCGCGAGCGGCGCCGAGCAGCTTCACGTCGTCGTCGCCCAAGGCCGTCGCGTCCACCGCGGTGAAGCGCTTGTCCAAAAAACCCAGCTCGGCCAGCACCGCGAGCGGCGTGCGGCCGGCCGCCGCCGCGCCGACCTGCGCGTGCAGCCTCATGCGCTGCGAACGCGCGTAGGCGCCAACCACCTTGAGCTGATCCGCGGGCAACGCGCCGAGCATGAGCACGCCGGCGCCCACCCACGCCTCGTCGGCCGGATAATTTTTCTCCACCCCGGCGCGCAGCGCCTCCGTCTCGCGCACCCAGGCATCGGCGCCCGCGTGGCGGCTGCGGGCGGGCGCGGTGTCGTCGCACGCGGCGTTGAGCAGCGCGATGCGCACGCCCACCTCGTGCGCCGCGCGGATGATTTCCGCCGCGAGGTGGTGCGCCTCCGGCCACGGCGAGCCATCGGGCCGCGCGCGCAGGAAGTGAAATTCCCCCACGCACGTCACGCCGGCATGCAGCATTTCCAAAAAGACCATCCGCGCCGCATCGAAGACGTCCTCGTCGTTCAGCTGCGCGATGGCCGGCTCGATCACCCCCGCCCGCCCGCGCAGGGCGCGGTGCCACGCATGCGAGTGGGCGTTGACGAGCCCCGGCAGCGCGGCCTGGCCTTCGAGCCTCCGCGCCACCGCGAGGTCCGCCGGTTCGCGCGTGAAGCGCACGATGCGTCCCGTCGCGTCCGCGAAGAACGCGAGGCCCGCTTCAAATTTTTCCCCGGTGTAGACGAGGTCCGGCAGCCAGCCGCCCTCGCGCGAACCGTGCGGCACACCGGCCTTGGCCACCGCGGCCGAGACCGTCGCCACCGGCAACGGCGCAGCCTCGCGGGCATACGGCGGCAGGCTGTCGAGACGCCGCGCCGGCGCAGCCTGCCCT
>JAEUHB010000298.1 GCA_016794665.1 Opitutaceae bacterium | reverse complement strand
TGAAACCGTCGGGCGCCGCGGTGGCGGAGAACGCGAGGCGCGACGGGATGATGTCCGTGCGGTCGAGGAGATTGTTCACGTTGAGCTGGAACCGCACGCGGCCGGGCAATCCGCGGAATTTGCGCGCGTAGGCGAGCATCAGGTCCGCCGCGGTGATCGCGCGGCCCTTAATCTCCTCGTCCTTGGAATTGGAGCCGATGATGTTCGCGCTGCGCCAGCGCCAGCCGCCGCCGATCGTGAAGCCCTCGAGGCGGCCGCTGCGCACGTCATACGCGGTGAAGAGGCTGATCTTGTGCGGCCGCACGCCCCAGCGCTTTTGCTGCGCCTCGCGCTCGTCGTTGAACGCCGCGATCACATTGAAGACTTCCTGCGCGATCGTGTTGCCGTTGGACGTCGTGAGCACGGAGGGGTTCGCCGCCGCGGCCGCGCGGCCCAGCTCGATCCATTTCGCAATCGCGCCGCCCGCCTCGAACGCATTGGCGTCGATCACGAATTGGCCGGCCGCGTTCTGCGAAACGCCCTGCGTGAGCAGGACGGCGTCGGCGCGCTTGAAGCCGTAGAACGCCACCGCCTCGGGCGCCATCTCGGTGCGGCCCGAGTCGGTGTAGGAGTAGTTGGCGACGAGCCGCCACTGGCGCGTGAGGTTGGCGGTGAGGCGCGTCTCGTAGCCCTTCGAGTCGAAGTCCGACGCGACCGACGACGCGGGCGGCGTGTATTTCGTGCGGATGGGCGCCCAGTCGGCGGCGCTGAAGGGCCGGCCTGCGCCCACGAGCACGCCGCCGAAAGCGTCCATCACACGCGTGTTGGCGCCCGTGAGCGTGCCGGTGAACGGCGCCGTCACCCGGCCGATCTCGCTGCCCTCGAAATAGACGACGCGCGCGTTGAGCCGCCCGCCGAGCAGATCGAAGCCGAGGCCGAAGTCCTGGCCGCGGCCCTTGGACAGCGGCGCGAGGTTGCCGTCGGGAAACACCGTGCGCGCGAGCGGCGGGATGCCGACGTTGGACGACTTGTTGCCGATCACGGATAGCCACTCGAGCGGGTGCCAGACGACACCCGCCGTGCGCGTCTGGCCGACCATGCGGTTCACTTCGCCCTTCGATTCATCAAGGTCGACGACATCGCCGCGAATCGGGTCGTTGAGATACCCGAGCTGCGTGTTCTTCACGCGATCGTCGCGGTAGCCGAAGGTTGTCACGAGCCGGCCGCCAAAGAAGAAGCTCTGCGACGCAATCATCTTGGAATCCATCTTCTGCACCATGCCGCCATTGTCGGCGCCGCCCGCGGCGACGTTGGCGTAGGCGGTCGTGAAGCTGCGGCCGCCAATGTTCAGCGTCTGCGGCAGCGAACGCCAGTCGCCGGCGCGGTAGGTGCCGTGGTTGCCCTCGGTGAGATAATTCCGGACGATCACGCGGTTGTTGGCGTTGGCGGGATCGTTGCTGAACGGGCGCCCGGCGAGCACGAGCCACGAGTTGGCGCGGCGGTCATTGACGTCCGTGCGCGAGACCGAGGCGGCGAGGCGGTGGCGGCCGAGCCATTTCCATTTGGTCTCGAGGTTGTAGGAGGCGGAGAGGCGCGACTCGCGGCTGTCGCCGTAGTGGATGTCGCGCGTCCAGGTGCCGTCGAAGTAGAGCCTCCCCGCGTAGGGATTGGCGGGGCCGCCGACGCCGAGGGTGCGGTTGGCCTCGCCGCGCAGCATGGGCGCGTTGCCATTCATCAGGTTCACGACCGCGCGCGTCTCCTGGTAGTTGTGCGCGAGGTTGAAGATCAGATTGCGCGTCGGCTGCCAGTCGGCGGTGAACGTGTAGTTGTGCAACGTCTGGTCACGAAACATGCCCGGCCCGACGGCGTTGCTATTGAGCGGGTAGAACTTCGGGTCGTGAATGCGCAGCACGGGCGCGGTGATCCCGCGCGTGCCGTCGGGCGCGCGCACGGTGGCGGTGTTGTAGCTGCCGGTGAAAAACGTCCCGATCGCGTCGAAGATCGTGCCGTCGTTCTCGATGAAAGTGTAGCGGTGGTTGGTGCCGCCGACCACGCCGTCGCGGCCGACCACGCCGACGAGCTGCTGCGCGGCGGTGGGCACGCTGTTGTTGGGCGTGAACGTGACGGCGCCGACCCCGAGCGCCTCGCGGTTGTCATACCACGCGAGCACCTGCTCCGCGTCGCTGAACGAGCGGACGACGGCGTTGATGTCGCGCCCCACCTCGCCCATCGCGGAGATCGTGACATTCCGGCGCGGGCGCCACGTGACCGAGCCGAACACCCGGTCCTTGTCCTGAAAGTCAAAGGCGCGCCAGCCGCCGTTTTCCTGGTGCAGGGCGGCCACGGAGACGGCCAGCTTGTCCTTGAGCACGACGCGATTCGCATCGATCTCGAGGCGGTTGCGGGACCACGACCCAAGGCTGTGCCGGATGGCGCCGGTGTTGCGGTGCGTCTCCGCGATTTTCGACGACTGGTTGAGCAAGCCGCCGGGCGCGCCGATGCCGAAGAGGATGCTGTTGGGCCCGCGCGCATCCTCGAAGCGCCCCACCCGATACGGATCGGCGGGCGTGATGCTCGTGAAGTAGTCCATGCCGATGCTCGCGAGCAGCCCGCGGATCTGGATGCCGGCGAAGAGCGCATGGCCGCCGATGATGCGGTTCTGCTCGGAGGACGCGCCCTGCGAGTTGGTGTCCATCTCGGAGTTCACCGAGTATTCGAGCAGGTGCGCGATGTCCGTGATCGCGAGGTCGTCGAGAAACTCCTTCGTGAACACGGACACCGAGCTGGCGGTGTCGCGCAGCCGCGTATTGAGCCGGCTGCCCGCGAGGGTGTTCTCGGCGGCGTAGCCGAGATCGTTGTTGGTGTTCACGACGAACGGGCTGAGCTCGACGACGTCCGTTTTCGCCGCAGGCACGGGCGGCGTGGTTTGGCCGGGAAGCAAAACGGGCAGCAGCGAGGCGGAGAAAAGCAAAGCGCGGATCGTGAGGTGCATGGTCGATGACGGGCCGGAACGCATGCCGGCAGGGGGTGAGGGAGCGTGAGCGGGACTGAGGAGGTTCCTGCCGCGCCAGCGCGTCAATCCTGCAACGCGCTGCGCCCTCGTAGCGCCGCAATTGACCCGTGCGACCGGAATTCGTCAGGCTGCGCGGGAAACCACAGACGTCGACGAAATGCGATGATTTCCGAAAACCCCAAGCGGACCTCGTGGTCAAAGCGGTTCTTTGTCGCGGCTGCCATCGCCGCCGGCGTGATAACTTTTCAGATCGCGATCGGAGAGACGCCTGGCAGGCGTCCTCGTGAGATTGATCGCGTCGATGCTCTGGCATGGTTTTTCGTGCCCATGACATTTTGGTCACTCGGCTACGTGTTCCTCGCACGCGAGAGGCGCGCGAAAAATCCCCGCGAAAATCCGTAACAGAAAAGTGGTGGAAGCGGAAATAACGCACGCCAAAACCCGCGCTTTACCTGCGCTGCGCATTCGCGATTGTTGGTGGCACGCGTCCCCGCCCCATGTGCCGCACTTCTCCCGCGCGCTTCTTCCTCGCCGCCGTTTCCATCTTTGCGACGACGCGAGTCGTAGCCGCCGCTGAGTCCCAGCAACGGCCCAACGTCCTCTTCATCGCCGTCGACGATTTGCGCAACGACCTCGGCGCGCTCGGCGCCGCGCATGCGCGCACGCCTCACCTCGACGCGTTCGCGCGCACCGCGCGGATCTTCACGCAGCACTACGTGCAGGTGCCGACCTGCGGCGCGTCGCGCTGCGCGCTGCTCCGCGGGCGCTACCCGACGGAGGCAGCGCACGTCGGCAACAACGCGATCCGCGACACCCAGGCCGATTGGGGTGAACGCAGCTTGCCCGCTACCTTCCGGGCCGCCGGCTACCGCACGATCGCACTTGGGAAAATCAGCCACTATCCCGGCGGCTACTCCGGCCGCAACTGGGCCGAAGGCGCGCAGGAACTGCCCGGCGCCTGGGACCGCCACACGATCCCGCGCGGCCCGTGGCCGCACGCGCAGGCCATCATGCACGGATACGCCGGCGGCGCCGGGCGCGATCCGGGCAAATCGCCGCCGCTGCAGAACCACGACGGTCCCGATGAATCGTTCCCCGATGCCTGGGTCGCCGCCGAGGCCATCGCCACCCTCCGCGAACTCGCCGCGCAAAAACAGCCGTGGTTTTTCGGCGTGGGCTTCTTCAAGCCGCACCTGCCTTTCGCCGCGCCGAAGAAATGGCACGACCTCCACGCCCCGGGCAGCGTGCCTGATCTCCCCGCCGCCGCCGCGGCCAAGCCCGCGTGGCCTTCCGGGTGGCACGCCAGCGGCGAGTTCCGCGGCAACTACGCCCACGCCGGTCGCGACCCGGACACCGATGCCGACTACGCGCGCCTGATGCGCCGCGCCTACGCCGCGTGCGCGAGCTACGTCGATGCGCAGATCGGCCGCGTGCTCGCTGCCCTGCGCGAGACCGGTCTCGAGCAAAACACCATCGTCGTCGTCTGGGGCGACCACGGCTTCCTGCTCGGCGAGCATGCCATCTGGGGCAAGCACTGCCTCTACGAGCACGCGCTCCGCTCGCCGCTGCTCATCCGCCATCCCGGACTCGTGCAGCCCGGAACCGCAAGCACCGCGACGGTCGAGACCGTCGACCTTTTCCCCACACTCACCGATCTCTGCGGGATCGCCGCGCCGGCCGCGCTCGACGGCCGCAGTCTGCGCGCGCAGCTCGCCGACCCACGCGCGCCCGCCGCCAAGCCCGCGCACGGCTTCTGGGGCGACGGCGACCGCGCAATCCGCACCGAACGCTGGCGCTTGATCGTCGATCGCGCCGGCGGCCGCGCCGAGCTCTTCGACCTCGCCGCCGACCCCCTCGAAACGCGCAATGTCGCCGCCGCGCAGCCGGACGTCGTC
>JAEUHB010000251.1 GCA_016794665.1 Opitutaceae bacterium | reverse complement strand
AAGGCGCGCAGGATCAAGTCGTGAACCCACGGCTGATTTCCAATTCGCGCCCCGCATCCAGCACCGAAGGATTCCGCACCGGCGCGACGGAGGCTTCAGGATGAGAGAAGAGCAGGATCGCTTTCTGAGCCTGTTGGGCGCTCCGCCGGCACGGCTGACCGCAGAACAAACCGCGTGGGTGCTCAACTGCGCGACCCACGATGTTCCGATCCTGGTCGCGGCGCGCCTGTTGCGCCCCCTTGGCAATCCCGCGCCAAACGGCGTGAAATACTTTGCGACGGCGGACGTGCAGGAAGCGGCAAAGGACCGCTCCTGGCTCGCGAAGATGACCAACACGCTCAGTTCGCATTTTGTGCCCCAAGGCGAGCTGCGCGTAGCGCTCAGGATAGCCCGCGGCCTTGGCGCGCTCCGCCCAGGAGTAACGATAGCTGTGCAGGGAAATCCCCTTGATCCCGAGCCCGCGGCAGCGCTCCCGAAACTCATTCGCCCGCGCGCGCGAGTCGACGCTCCGGAGATAGGGGAACAGCGGGCCCTTCTGCGGCAGGCTTCGCAGGACCGCGGCGACCTCGTCACCGAAGCGAATCTGCACGAGTGATCCGGTCTTCTTCCGGAAGAACGAGACAATCCGATTCGGCCAATCGATGTCCGCGGCATCGAGGTTGGCCAGGTCGGTCTGGGAGGGCGCCAGATGCCAGGCGAGCTGATAGAACACCTTGCGTTCCGGGTTCAGCTCGCGCGCCACGATCCGCGTGTGCTCGCCCGCCTGCACGGCGCGCTTCGGCTTGTGGCGCAAGGCGGGCCACTGCCGCTTCGGCAGAATCGGCCACGGCAGGAAGCCCATATCCACGCAGAAATTGTGGAGCCGGCGCAGGTGCACGTTGGTCGAGACGCGGCCCGCGCGCAGCACCCGCAGCAGGACATCGGCCGTCGTCTCGATGATGACCAGGGGCAGGAGCGCCGTGAACGCGCGGTCCTTGGCCGCGCGGAGCCAGCGATCGCGATTTGATCCGTGCTTGGTGCCGATGAGCTGGTCCAGCGCGTCCTTCCAGGTGCGCGAGGTGAGGTTCCGGTCGGCGCCCATCAGATACGCCTTGGCGATCTGGAGGTTCAGCACGGGCTGAACCTCGGCCTCGTTCCGGGCATGCACGAGGCGCTCGGCCTCGCGTTCGTCGCTCGTGCGCAGGCTGGAGCGGCGGCCGGTGCGCGTGTCGACGCAGTAGAAGGTGTCGCCGCGGCTGCCGCGGCGGGTGAGACGGTAGTGAGTTTTTTTCATGGGATTGGTGCGCAATCCCGATGATAGGCGGACGCCCTGCCGCAGCGTTAGCGAGTTGTCGGCGAGCAGCCGCCAGTGGTCGCGAAGTTGTGGCAGAGTGACGGATTTGGTGTCCGTTTTGGTGTCCGTTTGGTGTCCGTCACCGCTTCGCGTCTCCTAAGTTCCCTGCTTCAGCGCAGATAAAAATTGGAGGTGCGGGGCGGAATCGAACCGCCGAATAGAGGTTTTGCAGACCTCGGCCTTACCACTTGGCTACCGCACCGTGACGGGGAGGCGTGACGTTGGCGGAAAAAGTGCGCCGCGCAAGTGCCGAAATCACCCGACACCGCGCTTGCCGCCGCGCCGCTCGCGCCCCTAGGTCATGGGCGCTTCATGCGCACCACCGTCTTCAGCATCGCCAACCAGAAGGGTGGCGTCGGAAAAACCACCACCGCGGTCAACCTCGCCGCCGCGCTGGCCGAGAAAAAAATCCCCACGCTCCTCATCGATCTCGATCCGCAGGCCAGCGCGACGAGCGCGATCGGCATCGAGAAAAAGGCCGGCCGCAGCCTCTACGGGCCGATGTGCGGCGAAGGCACCGCGGCCTCGATGATCACCGCGACCGCCATTCCCAGCCTGTCGCTCATCCCGAGCGAGGAGGACCTCGGCGCCGCCGAGATTGAGCTCGCGCAGGCGGAAAACTACCTCGGCCGTCTCCGCTCCGTGCTCGCCCCCATCCGCAAGGCCGGGAATTTCCGCGCCGTCATCATCGACTGCCCTCCCGCCCTCGGCATGCTTTCGATGAACAGCCTTGCCGCCGCCGACTACCTGCTCATCGCCCTCCAGTGCGAATACCTCGCCCTCGAGGGCCTCGGCCAAATCCTGCGCAACGTCGAGCGCCTCAAGGCTGCGCACATCAACGACGCGCTCGAGGTCGGCGGCGTCGTCATGACGATGTTCGACCTCCGCACCAACCTCTCGCGCCAGGTGGTCGAGGAGGTGCGCCAGCACCTGCCGGAGAAAATCTTCGAGGCCGTGATCCCGCGCACGGTCCGCCTCAGCGAGGCGCCGAGCTTCGGCCAGACCATCTTCGCCTACGACCCGCTCAACCCCGGCGCCACCGCCTACCGCAAGCTCGCCGACGAGGTGATCGCGCGGTTCAAGCTGGCCGGGAAGTAGCGAGTAGCGGGTAGTGTGTAGCGAGGAATCCGTTTTCCGCTGCCTCTTCCTACTCGCCACCCGCTACTCACTACGCGCTACTTTTCCTGTGTTCGCCAAATACCGCCAGGCCTTCCTCGTCGGACTGCAGGGCAACCTCGTCTATCGATGGAATTTCGCCGTGCGGGGCTTCTTCTCGCTGTTCCACCTCGCCGTCGTCGTGATTCTCTGGGGCGCGGCGTCGGAAGGGCGCACGGAACTGGGCGGTTTCTCGCTCAACCAGACGATCACCTATTTCATCACGCTGCTCGTGCTGCAGTTCTTCATCAGCGCGTTCAACGAGGACTACCAGATCAGCGAGGAAATCCGCAACGGGCTCATCAACCAGTTTCTCCTGAAGCCCATCAACTACTTCGCCTACCGCCTGAGCATCTTTGTGGCGGCGCGCCTGGTGTCGGGCCTGCTCGTCTTCCTCCCGCTGCTGATCGCGCTGCCGTTCCTGCGCCAGTATCTCGCCTTTCCCGCGCACGCCGCGCCCTACGCGTTCGGCGTGCCCGCGATGATCATGTCTGCGATGATCCAGTTCAGCATCGCCTACTGCTTCGGCATGCTGACGTTTTGGTTCCTTGAGATCCAAGGCTTCGTGATTCTGTCGATGGCGTTCGAGACGGTGCTCGGCGGGCAGATGTTCCCCTTGGATCTGCTGCCCAAGTGGGCCTACGACGTCGCGCAGTGGCTGCCGTTCTACTACCAGATGTATTTCCCCGCCGCGATTTTCACCGGCCGCATCACCGAGACCTCCGCCATCCTGCAGGGCTACGCGATTCAGGCCGCGTGGGTGATCCTGCTCCTGCTCGTCAACCACGCGCTCTGGACGCGCGGGCTGCGCCGCCACACCGCGGTCGGAGGCTGAGAACACCATGCTCCACTACGCCCGCATCTGGCTCGCCAGCGCCCGCTATTCGATCACGCGGACGCTCATGTTTCGCGGCGACTTCTTCGTCTGGGCGCTGGTGGAGCTGTTCTGGATGACGGTGAACCTGCTGACGATCGCCGTGATCTACGAGCACACGGAATCGATCGCCGGCTGGCGCAAATACGAGATGATCCTGCTCGTGGGCACTTCGCTGCTCATCCAGCGCTTCCTGATGGGGTTTTTCTGGAGCAGCATCTTTGAGATGGGCCGCAACATCCGCAGCGGCAGCTTCGACTTCTTCCTCGCGCAGCCCGGCAACGTCATGTTCATGGCCACGACGCGCAAGCTCGACCCCGACAGCCTGGTGAACTCCCTCATCGCCGCCGCCGTCGTCGTCTACGCCGTGCGCCAGCTCGGCCTCGAACCTGGCGCGGCCCAGATCGCGCTCTACTGCCTGATGGTCGCGTGCGGCGTGATCATTCACTACAGCATCCTCGTTCTCTCGATCTCGATCGCGTTCTGGCTCACGAGCGCACAGGGCATCGAGGGGACGTATTTCACGCTCACGGAATTCTCGCGGCTGCCGCGCGACGCGTTCAAGGGCCTGGTCACCCGCTGGCTGTTCGTCTACGCCCTGCCCGTCGTCGTCGTCAGCAACACTCCGGCAAAGACGCTGATCAGCGGCTTCGACTGGCGGCTCGGGCTGTGGCTCGCCGCCGCGGCGGCGGGATGGTTCGGCCTTGCCGTCTTCGTCTTCAATCGCGGCCTCCGCCGCTACGCCAGCGCCAGCTCATGAGCAGAACCGACTCCCTCGCCGCCATCGAGGCCCGCATCGGGCATACTTTCCGCGACCGCAGCCTGCTCCAGCTCGCGCTCACGCACCCATCGTGGTCGCAGGACCACCGCGGCGAGCGTGAAAACAACCAGCGGCTCGAGTTCCTCGGCGACGCCATTTTGCACGGCTTCGCGGCCGAGGCGATTTACCACCGCTACCCGCAAGGCCGGGAGGGCGTGCTCACCCGGCACCGCGCCGCCCTCGCCAACGGCACCTTCCTCGCGCAACTCGCGCGCGAGATCGGCCTCGACGCCGCGCTGCGCCTGGGCGGGGCCGAGGAAGCGAGCGGCGGGCGCACGCGTGACAAGGCCTTGGAGGACGCCTTCGAGGCCCTCATCGGCGCGGTCTACCTCGACGCCGGCCACGACACCGCGCGCCGCGTGGTCCTCGGCATCTACGGGGACCTGGCCGCGCGGTTGAAGGACGTTGATCACATCGCCAACCCCAAGGGCCGGCTCCAGGAAATCATCCAGCCCCTGCACGGGACCGCCGCGATCCGCTACGAGGTGAAGGCGGAGACGGGCAAGGATCACGAACGCGAATTCGAGATTGCCGTCTACCTCCACGATCGCTTGCTCGGCTCCGGCCGGGGCCACTCGAAAAAGAGCGCCGAGGAGGCCGCCGCGCGCGAGGCGCTGGCAAGGATCGCGCTGCGCTGAGATCAGTGCCGCGCGCGAGGCCGCCGCACGCGCGGCTTGCGTGAGCCGGGCTTGGCAAACGATACGATTCCGCTCCCTTTCGTCGCCTCCGATGCCGCCCCCTTCCCTCCCGCGCCACAAGCACACGGGCGTCTGCCCGCCGGCGCGCGGCGCGGTCATCGCGGCGCTCGTGCGCGCCCAGCCGGCGCCCGTCTGGCTGGTCGTCACGGAGAATCTCCGCGCCGCGGAGCAGCTCGCGGAGGACATCGCGTTTTTTCACGCCGCCGCCGAAGGGAGCGCGCCGCTGCGGGCGCTCGTGTTTCCCGAGTCGACGCCCGATGGCGCCGATATGCGGGAGGCCTTCGCCACCTCGAGCGACCGCCTGACGGTGCTCTCCCACCTCCGCGCCACCCGGGGGCTGGGCCGCACGCCCGACACGCTCGTTGTCACCACCACGCCGGCCGCTCTGCTCCAGTCCGTGCCGGCGCTGGAGGAATTCGCCACGCGCGAGATCACGCTCACGCGCGGGCAAGCGCAGCCATTTCAGGGGCTCATCGAGGCGCTGCACGCCCTGGACTACGATTCCGAAGCCGTGTGCGAGGCGCCCGGCCACTACGCGGTCCGCGGCGGGATCATCGACGTTTACCCCGTCACCACGACCCAACCCTACCGCCTCGATTTCTTCGGCGACGAGATCGAGTCGATCCGCGAGTTCGATCCGGTGACGCAGCGCTCAGGCGCGGCGGTGGAGAGCGTCTCCCTCGCGGCGTCGCCGCGCGTGCGGCTCGGCGTCTCGCAGACCGGCCTCGCCGACTACCTGTCACCCGGCACGCATCTGCTGTGCGTCGAACCGGCGGCGCTCGACGGGGAATTCAGCGCGCTCGCGCGGGCGGCACACGATGCATTCGCACCGCTGCTCGCGCGCTGCGCCGCGGCGTTCGGCATGAGCGACCTCGACGAGGCGAGCTGGCTGTTTGACGAGGCAACGACAGAGGCGACGTGGGACACCGAGAGCCTCGCGCACCACCGCCGCTATCCCGACGACGCGCTCGTGGCGCAGGAGCGGCTGAGCGTCGAGGAAGACGCCCGGCACGAATTCCTCCGCCAAATCGCCACTTGGAGAAAGGCCGGCTACGACCTCGTGATCGTCTCCGCGAAGGAAGGCGAGGAGCAGCGCGCGCAGGAAATCCTCGCCGAACATCCGGACCTGAAGGGCCTCCAGCCCCGCTGGCTGCGCGGCGGGATGAACGAGGGATTTCGGATCACGTTTCGGGAGGGGGCGGACTCGGATTTGATGTGGGCGGGGGTGGGCCGCCCCCCCCCCGTGATAAAACACGGGTGGGGGCGCCCCCCCCAAAAAAAAAACCAAAGCCCCCCCGGCCGGAAAGCAGACACCCAGAGCAGGGCCCC
>JAEUHB010000237.1 GCA_016794665.1 Opitutaceae bacterium | reverse complement strand
GCCGCCGTGGCGCAAGACCGCGTCCCGCACGGTGACGACTTCATGGTGCCATTGCTGGTCCCCTTTCCCAGTGACTTCCAATGCCGTCTTCATGGCCGGGATGCCGGCATCGTAGGCCAGTTTCCAAGTGGAGCCGGCGTGCGCGTCATACCAGACGACCGTGATCGACATGACCTTGGGCGTGGCATCGGCGGAGAAGCCTTCGCGCAGCTTGAAATACAGGGCGTCTTTTCCGGTAGCGTGTTCGAAGCCGCGCGCGAACCGGGCGTAGATCGGGGACGTCGGGGTGATCGGTCCGCCGATGCGCCAGCGTGGAATCGAAGTCTCGTCGGCGTCGATTTGCTCCAGTAGCCGGGAATAATTTTCGGGCCAGATATCCCAACCCACATCGTTGAAGCCCGCTTGGTCGCCCCGCTGCTGGACCTGGCCATAGGTGAGCGCCTTCTTGTCGTCGATGGCCGCGCCATACTTCGCATAGGCGGCGACGATCTTTTCCATGCGCGCGATATTCCCGGGCTCCGCCGGGCCGAAAACGGATTCCGGGTAGGCCTTGGTATCGGCGGCATCGAGGCCTTTGTGCAACGCGCAGAACGCATCGGTGGCCGTCGCCGGGTAGATTTGGCCGGCATACTTGTTGAAAAAGAAAAAGGAGTAGTCGAAGCCCTGCTGCTTGCTCACCTGCAGCGCGACGCGGCTGATGTCCCAGATGCTCTGGCCCGCATTCAGGGCGTTCACCGCACCCCAATAGAAGTTGAGCGGAACGTTGAGCTGATACCACGGCCTCGTCCACGTCTGGTCCATTTCGGATCGGGCGAAGGCCCGGGGGCCCTTGGGATCGACGAGATATCGCTGCCACAAGTTCACGACGGTCCGTTCGCCGCTCAAATGATGGCCGCGCGACAGGGCGCCGATTTTGCTGCCGAAGCTCCCGGTCATGTGCGTGGTCACCCATTTCCATTCTTCCGGGTTCTTGCCTTCACCCTCGTTCTCACCGTCGCCGTTGATGCTCCCGAACAGCAGGCTGATTTTCGGCTCCGGGCCTTGGTCAAAGAGTTTCGCATACAGCGCGAAGGTCTCCAGCCGGAAGGCGCGCCAGGCCGCGGAGTTCTTGACCAACTCGTATTCGGGTTTCAGGGCCCGGCCTTTGTAGGGCGTCTCGTCACCAGTGCATCCGGTCTTTACCTGGATGAAGGCGATGCGCTCCTGCCGGTCCTTGGGGTAGCCGCGGATGTGTTGGGCGACGGCCGTGAGGAAACGGTGGTAGTAGGTCTTGTAGACCGGAGACAGGTAGTAGGGATAGTGCGGGAACTTGTCGGCGTGCCGCTCGTTGTCCGTCACGACTTTTGGGACCCCTTTCTCGTAAACCCAACCGGGTGTCCGCGGGCCGGCCTCAAACGAGAAATAGAGCGAAACCTTGTTCCGGTAGGCTTGTTCGATCGCGTCATCCATCACGGTCCAGTCGTAAGCCCCTGGGTTTTTCTCGATCACATCCCAAGGCGCGTCGCAGGACGTGCCACGGAGAAAAGGAAACTCACGAGGATCCTGCGCCTCGCCCCGATCCCAGACGCCGTAGGCGGTGGGGAGCGGAGCGGCGGCGGCCGTCGACGCCAGAATGAAGCTGAGCAACGCGATGAGGCGGCGTTTGCCGACGACGTCGAAGAAACGAGGAGGGTGCGTTTTCATGGAGCAGTGGGAGCGAAGGGAAGCGGATTCTGAAGTCGTTACGGTTTCGGAGATGTCACCAGTGTTGCGTGCACGTCGTCCATGTAGCGCAGGGATGGCCGCAGCGATCGCGACCATGCCGCATGACGCCCATGCGCGGCCGCTCAGTAACTGAGCCGGCTCGTGATCACCCATTCGAGCGGGGGATTGAACCGGTAGTTCACCAGCGTTCCGTCGGTCGCGAGTTGGAGGCGGACGAAGGCGTCGTTGTTCAGCGCGTTGTTGATGTTTGCCTGCAGCGACCACAGCACCGACTTTCCCGCGAACTGGATCTTTCGGCGGTAGGCGGCGTTGACGTCGACGAAGACCTGCTCGGAGCCGTAGAAAACAGAGCGGACGATGGCGGTCGTTGTGCCCTTGGCGGTGTAGCCGATGACCGGCCGGCCGCTGTAGCGCAGGCCGCCGCCCATGGAGAAGCCCTTCAACCCGCCTTCCGAGAGATCGTAATTAGTCACGAGGTTCAGCTTGCGGCGCATCTGGCCGAGCGGGAGCCGGCCATCCGCGAGGGTGTAGTTGTTGAAAGTAGTGGAATCCAGCGCCGCCAGTTGCGTGGCAACCGTGCCAGTGCCGTTGGCGAGCGGCAGCGCGCGGTTTGTCTCCCACAGCGATCGCCACGTGGCGATGTAGGCGAGGTCGTCGCGGCCGATGTTCGTGCGCGACGTCGTCCCCTGGCTGTAGTTGAGGAACGCGCGCCAGTGTTCGGTCAGGTTGGCGGTCAGTTCCACCTCGTAGCCTTGGGTGCGGGAATCAAACGTTTGTCCGGTGGCGTTGGTGGATGTGCCGCTTGGCACTTTGCCGGCCAAGGCGAGCGCGTCCCAGATCGGGTTGATCGACGAGTTGATGTTGCCGAAGTTAAAATCGTTCTCGGCCTCGGTCTGGTAATAGAGCGCGGTCACGAACACGCGGTGGTTGAGCAGGTCCAGTTTGACTCCGATGTCCTGGCTCCGGCCGCGCGGGGTGGGTGGACGCGCGAAGGCCGTCAGGTCGGAGCTGGTGGTATTGAGCCGCCCCGAAAACGACGGCAGCCCGCTGTTGGCGGCTTTGCTGTAGGTCAGCCCGACTGAAGGGCTCACTTGGAAGACGCCGCTGAACGAAACACTGCGCGCCACGACATTGTTGGGTGTATGGCTTCGCACGGGTGTCGGCAGGCCGGTGGTGAAACCGGGCACCGGAGTCAGCACCTGCGTGGAGGCATAGTCGTTCCGGTCGTCGCGGCTCGCGCCCAAAATGGTTTTGATCCGATCGTGCCAGAATGAACTCTGCAGCATCCCGATCGTGGTTTTGTCGTCGAAGCTGTTGAGCTGGGCGTTGGCGTTGAAGCGCACGAGGTCGGTCGTGTAGGTCCGGCCGCTGACGGTCTCGGTCACGGTGCCGAGCGGCCTGCGGTTGTAGGGGGCCATCACAATCGCGCTGCTGGGGCCGTTGAGATCGACGTAGGTGCGGCGAAAGATGCGGTTCGCATTGTTGATCGCGCTGGTGAGGTTCGGGGCGTTCGGCGAGAGGACCTGTTCGCGGTAGGCCGAGATGCCGACCTTGGTGAAATCATACTGGTAGACGCCGGCCAGCGTGTGTTTGCCCCACCGACCGAAGTTTCGCCGGTAGGAAATCACGGTCCGCACCGAATCGCTGAGCTGGTCGGTGAAGTTGACCTGCGGCAAACCCTCGACGTAGGTCCGGCGCAGATTCGGGTTGGGGGCGCCGGAGGGCAGCGTCGGGTTGGTATCGACGTAGAGCGAGCGGGTGATGGCCGTCTGCGGATCCCAGACGGCGGTGTGACTGCTGGTGCGGAGCGCGGAGAGCTCGGCGTTGAAATTCGGGGTGAACGCGCGGGTCAGGGAGGCGCCGAGTCGGGTGAAATTCGTGTTCTGATCATAGCCGGGTCCATATACCGAGGTTTCCCGGGGCAGGACGCTGAAGTCGGTGATCGGGAGATTGTCGCCGTCGACGGAGCGGCGCACGGTGCTCGTCGTTTTGTTGACCCAGTCGGTCAGGGAACCGGAGGCGGTGTCGAGGACCAGATAGCGGGTGTTGGCGGCGGCGATCAGGGAAATGCTCTGCGCCGCATTGGCGGCGGTTCCGACATTGCTGCCCGCCGCCTTCCACGCCGTGTAGGCGTCATACGCCGTAATGGAACGCTTCGTCTGCTTGGTGATGGCGGCCTTCTCCGCGTCGAGATTCAACTCGGTCTTCCGATCGATGCGCCATTTTCCGGTGATGAAGGCGCGCTCCGAATCGTTGAACTCATAGTTCCGCCAGCTGCCGCGATTGTCCTTCACGGCGGCGACGCGAACGGCGAGCGCGCTGCCGATGGGCACATTGACGTCGCCTTCTTCGCGCAGCCCGCCTTCCGAACGGCCCTGCACGGCGACGGCCACCGCGTGCTTGCTGAGGAGCGCGCGCTTGGTGGTCGCGTTGACGAGGCCGCCGGGGGAACCGATGCCGAAGAGCACGGAATTCGGGCCGCGCGACTGGTCGATGCGCTCCGTGTTGAACGTGTCCGTCGGGAAATCGGATTTGAAGAAGTTGACCGAGACGGTGCCGCCACCGAGGCCGCGCATGCGCACCTGCCGCGTGCTGCCATTGATGAAGTTTTGTCCCGCGCCGTTGTCCTCACCCCAATCATACTCCGTGCTGAGCATGTAGCGAGCGAGCTCGTCGGTGCTCGTGATGGCGACATCTTGGAAGAATTGCTCGGTAAAGCCGGTGGTGGGCGAAGCCACATCCTTGAGGTCGGTCCGCAGTCGACTGCCGCCCAACGTCGACTGCGGCTGGTAGCCACGGTCGCCGGACGACGAGACGGTAAACGGAGACAACTCGACGACCTGTTCCTTGGCGGCTGACTTGGTGTCGTCCGCGAGCGAGGTGGAGCCGGACGTGGCGGGCGCGAGTTGGGCGAAAGCCGCGGAAACGATCGGCTGGAAGCAGATCAGCAGCGTGATTCGTGTGAGACGTGACTGGAGCCGGCGAAGCCCGATTTCCGAGGTGGTCGGAGTGGGTTGTGGTTGGGCCCGGAAAGAGCCGTTGGGGTTGGGCATGGGGATCGGTGGGGTAGATGAAACGTCAGTTTTCCCGAAACGCGGCGCTCGCCACGATCCCGTGGATCATGTCGCGGAGACCGCCACTAGGAGTCCGCAGGTCTTTGACGATGGCGTCCACGGCGGCGCGGTCGGTGACGGCCGGTTCGCGGCCGGTGGCGTAGGTCAGGAGCTTCAGCGCGAGGGCGCGCGTGAGTTGATCATGGCGCCCGATGATGAGTTGGCGGAAGTCGGCGACGCCGGTGAATTTTTCTCCCGTCGGTAATTCGCCGCTCGAGTCGATTTTTTGATCCTTCGCGTAGGTCGCGCGCCAGCGACCGATGGCGTCAAAGTTTTCCAACGCGAATCCGTAGGGATCGATCTTCTGGTGGCACGCGGCGCAGGTGGGGTTTTCACGATGCTTGGCGAGTTGCTCGCGGATAGTCTTGGCCCCACTGGCGTCGGGTTCGATGACGGGAACGTCGGGCGGGGGCGGCGGGGGTGTGTAGCCGAGGATTTTCTGCTGCACATAGACGCCGCGCACGACGGGAGAGGTGTCGACGCCGTTAGCCGAGGCGGTGAGGAAGGCGCCTTGGCCGAGGAGGCCGCCGCGCACGCCCGGCGGCAGCGGCACCTGGCGAAGATGCACGCCGGCTACGGGCGGCAGGCCGTAGTGCAGCGCGAGTTCGCGGTTCAGAAAAGTGTAGTCGGCGGCGAGGAACTCGCGCGGCGGCAGGTTGCGGTCGAGCACGTGGCGGAAAAACGCCTCCGTCTCACCGCGCATCGCGGCTTCGAGGTTGTCGCGGTGGTAGCTAACGAAGTCCGGCGACGGCGGCATCTCGCCGATGCTGTCGAGGTTGAGCCAGAGCCGGATGAAGTTCTGCACGAAGCGCTGCGACTTCGGGTCGGCGAGCAGCCGATCCACCTGGGCGCGCAGCATCGCGGGATCGTGGAGTTTACCTTCTGCAGCGAGCTGAAGCAGCGCCGCGTCGGGCATCGACGACCACAGGAAATACGACAGACGCGAAGCGAGCGCGTGGCCGCTCAGTCGGCCGCTGCCCTCGTGCAGATGAAGGAAGGCTGGCGAACAGAGGATCGATTGAAAGCCGAGTTGGAGCGCGGCGAGCGGCTTCATGCCGGCATCGAGTTTGGCGGCAACGAGCTTTTCAATCGGAGCAAGTTCGCCGGCGTGCAGCGGGCGGCGAAACGCGGCCGCGGCGAAAATGCGCAGGCGCTCCGGGATGTTTGCGCGGCTGATCTGCTCGGGTGCGAGGTGGCCGTAGAGCAAGGCGTGGCCGCGCGTCGGCCACTGATCGAGTTGCGGACCCGCGACCTGCATTTCCCAGATGCGGAGCTTCGGGCCGCGGTAGACTTTGAGCAGGGCGTTCGAGCGTTCGCCGGGATTTCCGATGGAGCCCGGTGCTTTGAGTTCGGGATACCGCTCGGCGTTTCGGCCCATGAGGGAGACCAGACGCTTGGAGCGGACCGGACCGTTGCGAAAGCGCACCTCCGGCTCCTCGCCGCGCTCGAGATCGACCGTCCACTCGAACCACTGCGGCTCTTCGCTGGTGAGTTCCACGAGGGCGAGCGTGCGCTGCGTGGTGATGTTGCCCGTGCTCTCGACGCTGCCCTCGCGGTTCACGGCGGCGAGTTCCATCACGATCGGATCACCGTTCCGGTAGTCGTCGATGAAGTCGTAGGGGTGCGTGCGATCGATGGCTGCGGCGCGGATGCGGATGGTGTAGCGTCCGCTCTGCGGTGCGCCGCCGCGCGCCATCGGCTCGAATCCGATGTGCCCGCCGCGATACTCCCGCCCGGAGAGATCGTCGTAGCCCGTGTCCGACACCCACCGAAAACGGTCGGTTTGAAAGAGCTTCGGCAGGTCGGCGGCCTGCCTTCGCTCGAAGTAAAAGGGCGATTTCTGCGCGTAGGCTTTCGCCTCCGGTCTCGGGCCAAAGGCGGTCGCGCGCCTGATGGCCTCCTCGGCGGCGATGAAGTAGTGGTCGAGCAACATCCCCGAGGTCACTTGCGCCGCGCTGTTGTTGTCGAAGCCGCCCACGCGCGACTCCGGCGGGAAATCGGCGGTGGGATTCCAGCCCGCGACGTTCAATCCCAGCAGGTCGCCGAGGGTGTGGCGGTATTCATGGCTGTTGAGCCGGCGCAGCGCCGTGCGGGCGGCCGTGCCCTTGAAACGCTGCGCGGCCTCCGCGACAGATGCCGTGATCGCGTCCACCGTCGCGAGCAACTCCGCCTTCGGAGGCTGCTTCTCCTTTTTCGGCGGCATCTCGCCTTGGTTGAGCTGATCGAGAATCTCCTGCCAGAGCAGCGCCTCGTCCGGCGTCTTGATCGCGGCCGTGAGCGCGTCGAATCGCCGATCACCCTTCTGTTTCTCGGGGCCATGGCATTTCACGCAATACTCCTGGACAAAACCGGCCGGCGGCGTCGCCTCGACGAGCGACGCGGTGCACACGCCTGCGGCCAGCCCGAGCAACCCGCGAGAGTATGGGAGTCTGAACCTGAATCCGAAGGGACGCGGCTTCATGATCAGGCGATCTTCATGGGCGAGAACGTCCCCGTGCTGCGCCCGAAGCGCTCGCGCTCGACGCCGAACCACTGGAGCGTGGAGAGCCAGAGATTGGAGAGTTGCACGCGTTTCCGCTCCTCGGCTGGACAGACGAGGTGGCCCTGATGTTTGAGGCCGCCGCCCGCGAGGATCACCGGGAGATCGCGGTTGGAGTGGGTGGAGCCGTTGCCCATGCCGCTGCCGATCACCACCAGCGTGCTGTCCATGAGGCGCGCCTCCTTCAGCTTCGCGAAGAGGTGCGCGAACTGCGTCATCAGGTATTTCTCCACGATCTGGAGTTGGGTGAGCAGGCCCTCCTGTTTGCTGTGGTGCGACAGCCCGTGGTAGCCGCCGACATTCAGGTCGTTCGTGTGAAACTGCAGCGGGATTTCAAACGTGGCCACTCGGGTCGAATCCGTCTGCAACGCGAGCGCCATCAAATCCAGGAACAGCGGCATTTCCTCGATCTGCATCCGCTCGGCGTCGGTGATCGCGCCGATCGGGGGCTTCGGCTTTGGCCGTCCGAGCCACGTCTCCGAAATCTGCAACCGCCTCTCCACATCGCGCACCGACGTGAGATACTGATCGAGTTTGCCGCGGTCCGCCGCGTCGAGATTTCCGCCCAGTTGCTTCGCCGATTCGCGCAATGCGTCGAGCACGCTGGCGCGATGCGAGAGGCGCTCGCGCTCCGCGACCTTCGCGCCCGCGCCCGCCTCCACAAACAGCGCGTCGAACAGGCGCGCCGGATTGTTCACCGGCGGGATGCGCACGCCCGCGCGGGTCCAGCACATGTCGGTGCCCTCCGCGAGCCCCGCCGTGATGGACGGATAACGGGTCGCCGCGCCGACGTGCTCCGCGGCCACCTGGTCGAGCGAGATGTTTTTTTCCGGAAACCCCGCGGACTCCTCCTTCTTCACGCCGGTCAGAAACGAATGCACGGCGCCGTGTCCGCCCTTTGCGTCGTGGTCGAGATGGGAGAAGACGGTGAAGTCGCGCCGGTGCGCCTGCAGCGGCGCGAGCGTCTGGCTGAGCGCGAATTCTCGACCGGTCGTCGTCGGAAAAAATCCGCCCGGCCAAAACCCGAGATGGTTTCCGATGCAGATCAGCCGCCGCGGATTGGCTTTCGGCGGAGTAGCCGCGAAACCGACGTTGAGGCTCTCGAAGGCGGGCAGCGCCAGCGCGACGCCGAGGCCGCGGAGGAAATGGCGGCGGTCGATAACAGGGATTTCGGAAACGGAAGGAGTATGGTGACGCATGGGCGAGGGTGGCTTTCGGGCCGGTGAAGGGTTTCTATGGCTGCGAATCCGGCGGCGTTACCAATGTTACGCGCACGTCATCCAAGTAGTGCGGTGATGTCCGCAGCGATTTCTCCGGCGTGCGCACGCCGAAGAAAAGCACGAGGCTGCGGGCGGCGCTCGGCACGCGCAGGCTCACGCCCAGCGTCTGCCACCCTCGCGCTCCGGGCGCGACATCCAGGCCGCGCGTCGCCGAGGCGACGGCTTCGTCGCGGCGGTCGAACCACGTCGCGTCGATGTTCTCCGGTGCCTCGGTGATGGCGAACGCGCGTAACATGTAGCGCAACACCGCCTCGGAATCCGCGGACGCGAACGACGCGGAGATTTCGATTTCTCGCGTCTCGCCGTCCGGTGCGAATGGCGGCGAGGCCAGATCCAGCACGTGAAAAATCCGCGGTGCGCCTCGAGCGGCGGGCTCCAGCCGGAGCATGCGTCGGCCTTCCTTCGGCGTGATGCCATTTTCCTCGGCGACGACTAGCGCGGCGTCGCCACCCCATTGCCCGGCCCCGTGGGGGACGCCCTTGGCGAGCGGCATCCCCGTGTTTTCGAAGCCGGGCTCAATCACCGCGAGCGGCGTTCGCTTCTCCGCTCCGCGCTGCACCACCCATCCAAAAACCGCCGATGCGCCCAATATCCCGAGCACCACCCCCGCCGCCGCCGCCGGAATCGGGCGCCATTGGCGCCAGATACTCCGGGGGGGATTGGCCACGGGCGCTGGCGCGGCCGGCACGGTGGGCGTGACGGCGAGCTGCGCGCGCAGTCCCAGCTCGACATCCTGGTGCACAAACCACAGCCGCCGCGCGCTCGGATCTTGGCGCAGAGTTTCCTGCAGCTCCGCGTGCTCCGCGGGGGTGAGCGAATCCGCCGCGTGCGCGGTGAAGAGCTCGAACAATCGTTTTTCCTGATCCGAGTTCATGCGGTTTCCTCCTGTGAACGGCGCAGGACGCAATCCGCCAGCAGGCGGCGCAGCAGCGCGAGTTTGTTGTAGAGTGTGCGCGGGGCGCGTCCCATTTGGGCCGCCAGTTCCGCGATGTCGCCGTGCTCCGCGCACGAAGTTTCCAACAGCCGGCGATCCTCCTCGCGTAGCGCTCCGAGGCAGGCCTCGAGCGCCGCCCGCCGGCCCTCGTGCCGCCGTAGATCCTCGGTTCGCTCCGCCGCCAGCAATGCGATCAGGTCCTCGTCGAAATGCGCGGCCGAGCGCGAGGCGGTGCGCTGGAAATACTTCGCTTCGTAAAAGCAAATCGTGCTGGCCCAAGCGGTGAAATCGGTGCCGCTCTCGAACGAATCGAACTTCCGCCACATCAGCACCGAGGCGCGCTGGAGCACGTCCTGCGCGTCATGCCAGCGGCCGAGCAAAGAGAGCAGATAGCCGAGGAGCTTGTCGTGCGAAGCCGTGAGCAGCCCCACGAATTCCTCGTGGCGCCCATCTGGCCCGTCGGCTGGCTTAGGCGGATGCACCTTACTGTAGTATGACCGAAATCGGCCAAAGTGACCGAGGATTCTTTTGCGCCGGGGACGGGCGACGTGGGCGAACGCGCGGAAAATTCTTACTTTCACTGCGCGCACAGCGCCGCCCGCTTCTATGACACCGTTGTGCGCAGATTCCCGAAAACGACGCTTGATCGGCGAAATGCCGGGCCTTTATCTTGCACCGTTTCTCTCCTTGACCACGTTCGCCGCATGAAAATCAAAGCCTACCTCAAGCCGTCCTGCGGCTGGTCCAACGGCGTGCGCGCGATTATGCGGAAGCACAATCTCGCGTTTGAGGACATCGATATCATCAACAACCGCGCCAACTACGCGGAGATGGTCGCCAAGTCCGGCCAGCCCCTTTCTCCCTGCGTCGAGATCGACGGCGCCATGCTCGCCGACATCTCCGGCGAGGAAGTCGAGAATTACCTGCTCAGCAACGACCTAGTGAAACCGACCGAAGTCCGCCCGGACGTCCCGACGAACGC
>JAEUHB010000211.1 GCA_016794665.1 Opitutaceae bacterium | reverse complement strand
GCTGGCACGACACCGCCGTGCCGTTCGCGTTTCGCGTCGGGCCCGACGAGTTCCGTTTCGGCACCTTGCCCGATCGCACCAGCGAGCCGGATCTCGCCGAGGGCTGGCTGCCGATCGTCGAGGTGCGCTACGCGCACCGCTCGCCCGTGCAATCCGAGGGCGCGGTGCCGCTCGACCACCGGCCGAACACGCGCCCGCCCGAAGTCTACCGCCTCGAGGCCTTCGCCGCCACCGACCCCGCGCTCGCGGAACACGGCGTCGTCTTTGCGCGTTTCTCGCTCGCGCAAGGCACCGCCGGCACCGTCACGATCACCGTCGACGACCGCACGCCGGTCACGTTTGCCAACAATCGCCTGCTCAACGACCGCGGCGAGCTCCTCGCGGCCTTCGAGGGCGCCGCGTGGAAGTGGGAGCGCCAGCGCGTGACCGCGCGCCTCACCGCGAACTCGTCCGTCGCGCTCGCGATCGCGACCAAGCCGCTCGCCGCCGGGACCAGTTTCGGCTCCGACTACGCAACGCACCGCACCGCCGCGGTCGCCGCTTGGCGCGCTCTCCTCGACACCGGCACGCGCGTCGACACCCCCGAGCCGCTCGTGAACCACGCGTGGCGCGCCCTCCTCGCGCAGAACTACGCGCTCAGCAACGGCGCCTCGATGCGCGACAGCGCCGGCAACCAATACGAGCAGATCTACATCGTCGAGGGCACCGACGCCGCGCTCGCGTTCCTCGACTGGGGCCATGCCGCCACCGCGCGGCGCGTGCTCCCGCAGCTCCTCGATTTCACCCGTCGCGGCCTCGAGCACCACCAGGCCGGCTTCAAGATTGCCGCGGTCATGCGCACGTGGTGGACGCTGCGCGACGCCGATCTCCTCCGCGAGTGGCGCCCGCGCTGGGAAAAGGAAGCCCGCCGCCTCCGCGACGAACGCACGGGTCCGCATGGGCTCTTCCCCGCCGGCCGCTACACCGGCGACATCTCCACGCCGGTGCAGGCCATCGGCGCCAACGCCCACGGCTGGCGCGCCCTCCGCGACCTCGGCGCGCTCTACGCCGATCTCGGCGAGCCCGCGGAGGCCGCGCGCTACGCCACCGCCGCGCGCGAGTTCCGCGCCACCGTGCTCGACGCCATCGACCGCAGCGTGCGCCGCGAGACCGATCCGCCTTTCATCCCCACCGCGCTCCTCGGCGCCGAGCCCGTCCACGATCCGATTCTCCACAGCCGCATCGGTAGCTACTGGAACATTACCATCGGCTTCACCGCCCGCAGCGGCCTCTTCCCACCCGGTGACCCGCGCGCCGACTGGATCTCGCGCTACCAGGAAACGCATGGCGGCCTCTTCGCCGGCCAACTCCGCTCCGGCGGCGACCAGTTCAATTTCTGGCCCAGCGACCAGCGCATCAACCCCGTCTACAGCACGCGCCACTTCCTTGAGCTCCTCCGCTGCGACGAGCCCGAGCGCGCGCTCGCCGCGTTCTACGGCATGCTCGCGCACGGCTTCACGCGCCAGACTTTCGTCGCCGGCGAAGGCACCTCCCTGCACAACGTGGACGACCGCGGCCGCCTCAGCTACTGCCCGCCCAACAGCGCCGCCAACGCCCATTTCCTCGCCATGCTCCGCGCCCTGCTCGTGCAAGACGCCGACACCGACGACGACGGCCGCCCCGACACCCTGCGCCTCCTCTGTGCCACCCCGCGCCGCTGGCTCGAGAACGGCAAGACGATCACCGTCGAGCGCGCCCCCACCGCCTTCGGCGAAGTCTCCGTGCGCATGGAATCCAAGCTCGCCGCCGGCGAAATCCTCGCCGAGGTGACGCTGCCCACGCGCAACCCACCGCAACGCACCCTCCTTCGCGCCCGCGTGCCGGAAGGGTGGAAGGTAACCGGAGCGCGCACGGCGAGCGGAGCGCTCCCGGTCGATGCGCAAGGCACTGCGGACATCACTGCGCTAAAGGGAAACGCCAAAATGCGCTTCCAAATCGAGCGCGTGCCTTGAAACCACGAAACGTCACTTATGAGCGGCCAAAATGTAGATGCGTGGCTCAGCCGGATTCTCTCCAAAGATGCGATGACGTTTGAGGACGCATATTGGGGAGAAAGGCCACCGCCAGAAGCGGCAGTCCCAAAAATCCTCGAGTCGTTGAAGACTACCTTCGACCCATACACCCGAGGAAAGCTCGTCGAGTTGCTTGGTGAATCGGGCGACAAGTCAGTGCTTCCAATACTTGAGAAGGAGATGCGCAGCCCAGATCAAGCGATTCGAGAATGGGCGTGTGCCAGCATCGCTGCGCTGCGACGAGACGAGCCGTGGCAGAAAGATCCGAAGTATTTGTGATGCACCTTGGATCGTTAGCCCAAATTCCGCATCAAACTCCCATGCCTCCACCCGACCTCGCCATCCCGATTCTCCCCAGCCGCTCCGTGAACGACACGCTGGCGTTCTACCGCCGGCTCGGGTTCGACGGCACGGTCTCGGCGTTTCCCTATTCCTACGCCATCCTCCGGCGCGGCGCGGTGGAGCTGCACTTCTTCACGCACGAGGAACTTGTCCCCGCCGATTCCAACGCGAGCTGCTACATCCGCGTGGCGGATGTCGAGGCCACCTATGCCGCCTTTTCCGCCGCCGGGCTCCCCACGAAAGGCATCCCGCGCATGGACGCGGTCACGAACAAGCCCTGGGGCATGCGCGAATTCTCAATCGTCGATCCCGACGGCAACTTGATCCGCATCGGGCAGCGGATGGAATAGGCTTATCATCGGCCGACGAGCGGCAGAA
>JAEUHB010000146.1 GCA_016794665.1 Opitutaceae bacterium | reverse complement strand
CGCGCAGCGCTGGCTCGGCGCGGAGCCCGGCGGCGCGGCCGTCGCGTATGTCGATGCGAGCGGCGTCGTGTTTGCGACCGTGGGTCAGTTCGGACCCGGCGACGCGCGGCCGGTCACGCCGGACACGACCTTTGAGATCGGCTCGATCTCGAAGGTGTTTGTCGCGCTGCTGCTCGTGGAGAGCGAGCGCGCCGGCAAGGCGCATCGCAACGATCCAGCGGCAAAGTTTCTCCTGCCGGCCGGCGATCCCGATCAGGCGAGGCTCGCGCCAATCACGCTCGTCACTCTGGCGACGCACAGCGCGGGGCTGCCGCGGATGGCGTCGAATTTCAAGTCGGCGGACGGCAACCGGGTCGCGTTCAACCGCGCGCAGCTGCTGCTCGGATTTCGTCTCGACGGCGCCAAGGCAATCGTGGGCGTAAAATCCATCTACTCCAACTTCGGCGTCGTGCTGCTCGGTCAGGCGCTTGCGGCCGCCTGGGGCGAACCGTATCCCGTGGTCTTGCAGGCGCGCGTGCTCGACCCGCTGGGGTTGAAGCACACCTGGGTCGGCTTGCGCGGCACGTCGCGGCGTGACGATTTTCCGCCGGGCCTCGTCGCGGGGAAGGCGGTGCCGCATTGGGAATTCGATGTGCTCGCGCCCTCCGGCGCCCTGCGCTCCACGGCGCGCGACATGGCGCTGTTTCTCCAAGCCTGCCTCGGGCAGCGCGCGACGCCGCTCAACGCGAGCATCCGCGAGAGCATCAAGCCGCTGCGCCCGATGGGCGACGGCCCGGGCAAGGTGGGGCTGAACTGGTTCAGCACGGGTGGCGCGCAGCCGCCGGTTTACTGGCACAACGGAGCGACGGCCGGCTTCCGCGCCTTCGCCGGCTTCGACCCGGCGGCGGGAGTGGGGGTGGCGGTGCTGACGAACAACGCCGCCGTCGTGCCGGATGCGCTCGGGATGGAGCTGCTTGGGCGGCGGCCGGCGGGGAGTGCAAAGAAGAAGTAGACCCTTGGCTCCGCCGCGGCCGGCGCGCACGCCGGCCTTGAGCTGCGCACCTTCCCCGGGTGCAATCCGTCTTTCCGCCGCACCCCGTTCCCCATGACGATCTTCCGCCTTGCCCCCGATAGTGGCGCCGCGCGTGCGGTGCCCTCGCTGCCGGCTGCGCTCGTCTATGGCGCGCTGAGTTTCGGCGCGGTGAGCACGCTGGCCTACACGATCTGGGCGTTCCGCCTCGTGCCGGGGACGGCTGGGCTCTACACGACGACGGCGCTCGTCTATCTGGGCCTCGGCGGGCTGGCGCTGAGCCGCCTTGTGGTGGCGCCCGGTGCATGGAAACGGTTTCCGCCGTGCTTCGCGCTGGTGTTTCTCGCCTATGCGGCGGCGTGGTGCGTGTTTTGGTTCGGTCTGCGCGGCAGATATCAGGCCGACCTCTGGGGTGCGGTCGTGGGCCTCGCGGCGGCGACGTGGCTGCTGCAGCGAGCGTTTGGCGCCACGCGCGGATTTCTCGTGGCGTTTGTCGTGCTGTTCCTGCTCCACAGCGCGGGCTACTATGCGGGCGAGCAACTTTACGCGGCGGTGGGCCGGGCCAACGGTCGCCTGCTCTGGGGCGCCGCGCACGGCCTCGGTTTTGGCGCCGGCCTCGGTTACGTGCTCTGGCGCCTGCAGGCGCCGCGCGCCGCCGCCGCGGCATCCGCACCCGCGGCCGGCACGTAGCCAGCTTGCCGCGCCGGAACCTCGCCCTACGCTTTTCGCCATGAAACACCCGTCTGATTCGCCCTCCTATGACGCCATCATCATCGGCGGCGGCCCGGCGGGTGCGTCGGCCGCGGCCGTGCTCGCGGAGCACGGGCACCGCGTGCTGGTCCTTGAGCGGGAAAGATTCCCGCGCTACCACATCGGCGAGTCGCTGATCCCTTTCACATTCCAGCCGCTCGAGCGCATCGGGATGATTCCGCGGATGAAGGGCTCGCACTTCGTGAAAAAGTTCAGCGTGCGTTTCGTGCAGCGCGACGGCGCGAGCGCGCAGCCGTTTTATTTTTTTACCCGCTACGATCGCGACACGATTGCGCAGTCGTGGCAGGTGCTGCGTTCCGAGTTCGATCAGCAGATGCTCGACAACGCGCGCGCGAAGGGCGCCGTGGTGCGCGAGCAGATGACCGTCACGCGCCTCCTGCGCGACGGCGAGACGGTGGTGGGCGTGGAGGCGCGCGACGCCGCGGGCGGCCTCCACGAGTTCCGCGCGCCCATCACGATTGACTGCACAGGCAAGGAGGCGTTCGCCGCCAACCGCAGCGGCTGGCGCGAGAAGGATCCGTATCTCAACAAGATCGCCGTCTGGACCTACTACGAGGGCTCGAAGCGCGGCGAGGGCATCGACGAAGGCGAGACCACCGTGGCGTTCGTCCCGGAGAAAGGCTGGTTCTGGCATATCCCGCTGCACGGTGACCGGGTGAGCGTCGGCGTGGTGGCCGAGGCGAAGTATCTCACGCGCGACGGCGTGAAGGACCCGCGGGCGATCTTCGAGCGCGAGATTGGTCAGAACCTCTGGATCAAGGACCGGCTCTCGACCGGGCGGCAGACGGGCGAGTTCTGGGTGACGAGCGAGTATTCGCGGCACTCGCGCCACTGCGCCGCGCCCGGCCTGGTGCTCGCGGGCGACGCACTGGCGTTTCTCGATCCGGTTTTCAGCAGCGGCGTGATGCTCGCGCTCAAGAGCGGCGTGCTCGTGGCCGAGGCGATCCACGAGGGCCTCGTCGCGGGCGACCTCGGGCCGGCGCGCTTTGCCGGCTACGGCGCCGCGATCCGCACGGGCGTCGAGAACATGCGCAAGCTCGTCTATGCCTTCTACCAGCCCGGCTTTTCGTTCAAGCAAGTGATCGAGCGCCACCCGGAGGCTGCGGGCGACATCACCGACTGTCTCTCGGGCGACGTGAACAAGGATTTCTCGCGCCTCTGGGCGCAGTTCCGGGAATTCGTGCCGCTGCCCGACGACCTGCCCTTCGGCGAGCCACTGGTGCCGGAGCCGGCCGCACGCTAGCGAGCCCAAGGATCCTTGCGGGCGCTGCTCGAACCCGGACATCCCCGGCCGCCGCCCGTCGGTTCGGCGTCGGGCCCGGCTATCCAACGAGAGCGGAAGCCCTCGCCGTTCCTTGTTCGCTGGCTTGGCCTGAGGCCCTCGAACTGCGAGGTATTGCGCCGCGCCCCGTCTCCCGCCCCCAGCTCCGAAGCACGCACCTCTCGCCGCCGTTTCCCTCTTTCGCCATGACTCACGCACCGTCCTTCATTTCGTCCCTTCCGGCGCCTTCGCGGCGCGCGTTCATGAAGACCCTCGCCGCCCTGCCCATCGCAAGCGCGTTCGGGCCATTTCAAATCCACTTGAGGAGCGCCGACGCGGCGTCGCCCTTCGCCAGCGGCAACCCCGAGATCAAGCGCGCGCGCGACGCGGCGCTCGCGTTGCTCCAGCCGACCGCGGCCCAGCTCGATCGCGGCTATCGCCTGCACGCGGAGTCGCTCGTGTTCGAGAGCTACGGCTTCGCGCCCCGGGCCGCGCTCGACGGCGCGCGCTTCGCGGCCGCGGCCGCGGGCGGCGCCTCCGAGCGCGAGCTCGTCGACCTGCGCGAGGAGATGAGCATGACGCGCTGGGCCACGGACGCCGCCGAGCGGCAGGAATTCCTCGACGCCATGCGCGCCGCGGGCGTGACGTGCATCTTCCAAAACACCGGCGAGGAGGGCAGCGATCCGCTGCGGCTGCTGAAGCGCCTCGCGCGCTTCACGCACGCGACGCTCCTCGCGCCCGAGGTTTGCGCCAAGGCGGCGAAACCGGACGACATCGTCGCCGCCAAGCGCGCCGGCCGGCACTGCCTCTATTTCACGACCAACGGCGTGCCCTTGAACCAGCGCTGGGAAAGCACGCGCGACGAGCTCCAGCACATCCGCATCTTCCAGGAACTCGGCGTGCGCATGATGCACGTGACCTACAACCGCCGGAATCCCCTCGGCGACGGCGCCGGCGAGCCCAACGACGGCGGCCTGAGCGACTTTGGCCACATCGCCATCGCCGAGCTCAACCGGCTGGGCGTCATCGCCGATGTGTCGCACTCCGGCTGGCGCACGAGCCTCGAGGCCGCGAAGGCCTCGAAGCGCCCGATGGTGGCGAGCCACACGACCTGCGCGGGACTCTACAAGCACTTCCGCGGCAAACCCGACGATACCGTCCGCGCGATCTGCGACACCGGCGGCCTGATCGGCATCTGCTGCATCTCGCGCTTCCTCGGCGCCAACGGCGACATCGTGGCCTTCCTCGATCACCTTGATTACGCGGTGAAGAAATTCGGCGCCGACCACGTCGCGATCGGCCCCGACATCAGCTACGTCTCGCGGCACGACGCCGCCGAGCGCAAGAAGGTCCCCGCCCGCAGCGACGGGCGTTCGCCCCTCGGCGGCTCGGGCCCGCGCTGGGAGCACCTCTGGCCCGTGGACGACTACGTGACGAAGCCGCAGGCCGCGCTCTCCATCGCGTGGACCAACTGGCCGCTCTTCACCGTCGGCCTCGTGCAACGCGGCCACAGCGACGCCACGATCCGAAAAATCCTCGGCGAAAACATCCTGCGCGTCGCGCGCGACAACTGGACGCCGGTGCCCGCCTGAGCGTCGGCGTCAGTTCGGTCCGCGTTGCGGCACCTGCACGATCCACGCGGCGAGTCCGAGGAGCGCAATCGCGCCGGCCAGCAAGTAGAAGATCGCGGCGTAGGAGCCGGTGAGCGCGTGGCACTGCGCGAGCAGCAGCGGGCCGACCGCGGAGGCGAGCACCGTCATCATCTGCGCCGTGCCCGTGATGCGCCCGAGGTGCGCGCGGCCGAAGGTCTTCGCCCAAAAGCTGAAAAAGATCACAATCACGAAGCCGCCCGCGAGGCCCATCACGGCGGAAAACACGTCGACCTGCACGAGGGTCTTGAGCGAGGGCAGGCTCGCCAGCGCGAGCGCGAGGAGCGTCATCGCGAGCGCCATCAGGCGGTTCATGCTCCACCGCGACGCCAGCCAGCCGCCTAGGAAATTCCCCGCGAGCGACAGCAGCGCGACGATCACGAGGCTGCGGTGGTAGGTGCCGGCCGCGAAGCCGCGCTCCGCGAGGATCGACTCGTTGAACAGGCCGACGCCCGATGCGACGAGATTGTAGACCGAGCTCGCCAGCGCGAAGACCCAGAAGGCCGGCGTGCGCAGCGCCTGGGTGAGCGTGGCGCCCTCGTCGGCGCCCTGCGACGCGGCGTCGGGCTCGTTCTCCTGCGCGAGGCCGCAATCCTCCGGGCTGCGGCGCGCGAGCCACACGGCGAGGAGGACGAGCCCGGGCAGCAGGCACCAGCCGATGCCGGCCCACGCGGTGCGCCAGCCCTCGCGTTGGACGACCTCGCCCACGACGGGAAAGGCAATCATGAAGCCCATGCTCAGCGCGATGGAGTAGGCGCCCATCGCGAGCGG
>JAEUHB010000128.1 GCA_016794665.1 Opitutaceae bacterium | reverse complement strand
AGCATCGTGTCGCGGCCCGTCGCGGGGAGCGACGTGTAGCTCTGGCGGTCGCCGGGGTTGATGCCCCAGCCGCGCCACGTCATCACGCCCTCGCTGTCGAGGAGGTTGTTGATCGAGAGGCCGAGGTGGCGCGTGCGGCTGATATTCCAGCCGGCGTTCACGTTGAACTGATTGAAGCGCGGCAGCGTGATCACGTTGGCGATGTTGCCGGCGCGCTCGCCCATGTGACGCCACGAGAGGTTCGCGAAGCCGGCGGGCAGGCGGTAGTCGAGCGTGGTGTTGAGGATGAAGTCGGGGTTGTTGTCCGCGTCGCGGCCGGAGAAATCGAGGTAGCTGTCGTCGTCGCGGCCGTTGACGCCGGCGACGAAGACCTTCCAGACCGTGTTCTCGGGCTTCTGCACGGTGAGGACGGAGCGCACGCGGAGACGCTCGGTGAGGCGATACTCGCCCTCGAGCTCCACGCCGAGCGTGGTGGTCATGTTGTAGATCGGATCCGGGTAATAGAGCGTGACGCCGTCGGCCTCGGTCGCCTGCGGGTTGCTGTTGATGCCGCCGAGGCGCGACCAGAACGGCGTGAGGGTGACGGTGGCGCGGTTGGTTTTCCAGCGGTAGCCGAGCTCGACCTGCTCGACGGTCTGCGGGCGGGGCCGGAGGTTGTTGAGGCGGAAGACGGAGTTGTAGTTGCGGAAGAAGGCGTAGTCGGGGGCCTTCTCGCCGTCGGCGTAACGGACGTAGAAGGAGTGCTCGTTGTTGATCACGATGTTGGTGGCGGCGGACCAGGAGAAGCTGCGGACATCCTTGTCGAAGAACCACTGGGCGGCGGGATTCGGGACGGTGAAGCGGTTGTCGGCCATCGTGAACGGATCGCCATCGGCGCCGCCGTAGGTGGGATCCCAGTTGCCGCGGGGATTCTGCGAGCCTGATTGGTTGAAGCCCTTGACGCGGAAGCGCTCGCCGCGGAAGCCCCAGTCGATGCCCCAGCGCTGCGAGATGTCCCACTTGTGGCCGAAGAAATAGGCGAACTGCCGCGCGACGCCGACATCGCGCGTGTAGCCGTTGCCCAGGGAGGTGAAGCCCTCCGGGTTGGTGAGCAGCACGGGTCGGCCATTGAAACCGGCGACGGCGGTGAGCGCCGCGGCGGGTGTGCCGGCGGGCGCGGTCGCGGCGGTGGCCGGGATCCACGTGATCGCGAGCGGCTCCGGCTGCTCGGTGAGCGGCGAGGCGGTGCGGCCGCCGCTCGTCTGCCGATCGGAGATGCCCGCGTAGCCGAAGTAGCCGCCGGTGGTGAAGACGTGCGAGCGCCAGCGCTTGGTGACGGACAGGCGCTCCATGATTTCATCCATGTGCTCGTTGGCCACGCGGCCGACGTTGGTCCAGAGCGCGGCGGGCAGGATCTGGTTGTTGGGGAGATTGGCGGAGCGGACGATCAGGCCGACGTTGTTGAGGGCATTGGCGTTGACGGTGAAATTGCCGTTGGACGAGACCTCGGCGAGCACGGCGCCGGTGCGGCGATCGGAAAAACGGTAGAGGCCGGCGGGCACGCGGCCGTTTTGCCCGCCGCCGCTGAACTGGATGGCCATCGTCGAGAAAAAATTCGGCCACTCGAGCGACCGCGGCGTGACGCCGGAGGAGGAGTTCCAGTCGGCCCAGTTGCGGGAGAACTTGGTGTTGTGGCTCAGCGACCAGCCGTCGCCGAACTCGTGCTTCCACTCGGCGCCCAGGTAGCGCTGGCGCGAGCGCACGGCATCGGCGGTGTCGAAGGTGGCGAACTGGTTGTCGGCTTCGCGCGGGTATTGGTGCGAGCTCTTGGGAAAAAGATTCGTGCTGAAACGGCTCAAGCCGGGATACTGCTTCGGGTCCTGCGGATCGCGGGCGAGCAGGTATTCATACCAGTGGTTCCGGTCGTCCATGTATTTGCCGTAGAACTTGAGCGAGCCGTTGCCGTAGTCCTTGAACAGGTTGCCGCGGACGACGAAGCCGTTGTTCATCGGATAGCCGTCGGCGGGGCGGTGGCCGACGGCGTAGCGGTAGAAGCCGCCGAGGGAATAGGCCCAGCCCTTGCGGCCGAGCGGGCCGCCGTAGACCAGATCAGCGCGGTAGTGCGGCTCGGCGCGGCCCTCGAGCCCGAAGCGCGAGCGCACCTCGCCGCCTTCGCGCGCCGGGCCGACGCGGCTGATGTAGTTGAAGGCGCCGCCGGGGGAGTTCGACGACGTGATCGAGGCGCTGCCGCCGCGCACGGCCTCGACGCGCTGGAGCGTGGCGTCGGGGCGGTTGAAGTAGGACGCGTTGTAATTGCCGAACGCGATGTTGGTGATCGGCAGGCCGTCCTCCTGCATGGAGACGTAGTATTGGCCGGTGGCGCCGTCGGAGCTGTCGGCCGAGATGCCGCGCGAATAGACCATGCCGCGGATCTCGCCGAGGGAGGAGTTGACGAACACGCCCGCGACATCGAGCAGCAGGTCGTCGGCGCTCAACGCGACGCGCTCGGCGAGGAACTCCCCGGTGAGCGTGGTGATGGCGGTGGTGGCCTTGCGGGCCTCGGTGGCGTTGAAGACACCGGTGACCACATACTCGTCGAGCTTGACGGTGGAGGACGCGGGCGCGGCGGGCGCCGGCGTGGCTGCGGTCTGGGAAAAAAGCGCGGGCGCGAATGCGCACGCCAGCGCGAGGGGCGCGATGCGGGTCGTCATGGGGTAGGGCGGGGAACCGTTCTTACTAAACACCTCCGCCCGCGGAAAACGCAGCAAAAATTCCGGGCGCGCCGCGGTTATTTCGCGGCGGTGCGCAGCTCGGCGAAGCGCGCGCGCAGCGCGGCGAGGCGCGGCGCTTGCGCGGGATCGGCGGCGAGGTTGCGTTCCTCGAACGGATCGGCGGCGAGGTCGTAGAGCTCCTCGTGTTTGAAGTCGGGCCACCAGATGTATTTCACGTCCTTGCGCACGAGGGCCTCGGAGGAAGGGATGAAGTCGACCGTGCGCACGGTCGCGTGCTCGTAGAAATATTCGTCGCGCCACTTCGGCGGATTCGCCGCGAGGTAGAGGGGCGAGACGTCGCGGCCTTGCATCGTCGCGGGCGCCGGCGTGCCGGTGGCGGCGAGGATGGTGGGCGCGAGGTCGACGCTAAGCGTCATGGCGTCGCGGGTGGTGCCGCGTTGCGCGGCGGGGAGACGCGGGTCGCGGATGATGAGCGGGACGCGGATGCTCTCCTGGTAGGGATACCATTTGTCGGCGAGGCCGTGCTCGGCGTGGAAGTAGCCGTTGTCGGTGGTGAAGATGACGAGCGTGCGATCGAGCACGCCTTGCGCGCGGAGCTCGGCGAGCACGCGGCCGCACACGGCGTCGGCCTCGGTCGCGAGCCGGTAGTAGTTCTTCATGTATTCCTGGTAGCGCTCGGGGGTGTCGAAGCGCCAGGTCCAGCGGTTGCGGCCCTCGTTCTTGGCGTTGGCGATGAACGGCGGCAGGCGGCGGAAGTGATCCTCGGTCGCGGTCTTGGGCACGGGGACGGTCACGTCGTCATAGAGCGCCATGCTCTCCGGCTGCGGGAGGTATTGCTTGGGATGCTGGTCCTCGGCGTGCGTGGCGACGAACGCGAGCGTGAGCACGAAGGGCTTGTCCTTCGGGCGCGTGCGGAGGAACTCCATCGCGTCGTTTTCGTTTTTCTTGGTGACGTGAACCTCCGTGCCGTCGGGCTGCTTCAGCCAGTGGCGCATCGGTGTCAGGCGGTCGGCGCCGAAGTCGAAGTGCTCGGCGGGGAATTTCCCGTTGTGCCATTTGCCGACGTGGCCGGTGTGGTAGCCGCGGGCGTGGAGGAGGCCGGGGTAGGTCTGGGTCCACGGCGTCTTGAACATGCCGTTCGCGGGTTGCCCGTTGCGGGACATCCACTGGCCGGTGAACAGATTCGAGCGGCTGACCCAGCAGATGGACGTGGTGACGTAGTTGTGCGTGAAGCGCACGCCCTCGCGCGCGAGCTGATCGAGGTGGGGGGTCTTGACGACGGGATTGCCGGCGATGCCGAGCGTATCGTGGCGCCAGTCGTCGCCGTAGAGGATGACGACGTTGAGCGGGGGCTCGGTGCTCGCGGCGGAAGCCGCGAGAGCGGAGAAGGGGAGAAGGAGGGACAGGGAGAGGGGGAGAACGGAGCGCATGGGTTGAGTGGTGAAGGCTGGTTACGGAGTTGGAACCCGAGCCGCCGCAAAGCAGAACCCCTCGTTCCCTTGCGAAATTTTGCTGGGAAATGGTTTGCGGGTCCGGCGGGTTTCGCCAGATTACCGGCATGTCGCTGGCGGAAATCCAGTCCCAAGTGAAGGCCATGCCGCCATCGGAGCGGGTCGTGCTTTCGGCGTATCTTCGCCATCTGGCCCGTCGCGATTCCGCCGCCAACAAGCAGTCACTCGACGCCGCGGCGGCGCGGATCGAAGCCGGGGAGAAGGTTTCACGTGCCCAGCTCGTCCGCCTGCATGAGGCGCTCAAGGCCGAGGGCGTGTGAGTGATTGATGGAGCCGTATGATTTTGTCCTGGGGGCGGATGTGGTCCATGCCTTCACGGCCCTAAACACGCGGGAGCGTGAGAAGCTGTTGCAGATTTTCGATGGCTTGGCTCGACACCCGTTCGCACCGGGCGACTACCGCGAGCCGGGGCTGACGGGCCGCGAATATGAGGTCAGGCTGCAAGACGAGTTGATCGTGACGTGGTGGGTGGATCACGCGGTGAAGGAAGTCCGCATCGTGCGGTTGGAGTGGACCTGATTTCGCGAGCTAAGATCCGCGAGCGCACGTTGGCGAAACGCGGCGGGACGCCTCGTCAACTCCTCGGGTTCAGAACCGCCCGTTCACGCCAAACGTCCACGTGGTGCCGTTGATGATGGTGCTCTGCATCTGGTCGCGGATGCCGCGGTAGAAGCGCTGGGGCTCGTTGCCGAAATTTTGGATGTCCACCGTGAGCTGCAGCCAGGGGCGGAGTTGGTAGGCGGCGCCTACGTTCAGCATCCGGTAGTCGAAGCGATACAGGTTCCGGCCGACGCTCGCGGCGGTGTAGCTCGTGATGTAGTCGCCGGTGTAGTTCCACAGGGCGCGCGTGCTGAATTTCCCGTGGCGCCACGAGAGCGTGACGTTGGCCATGCGCGGGATGAAGCCGGCGACCTCCTTGGTCTCGCGCGACACCGTGCCGCCGAAATCGCCGTGCGTCTCGATCATCGTGTAGTTGGCGGAGAACGCGAGGCCCCGGAGCAGGCCGGGAAGAAAGGTGAACTGTTGCTGGTAGGTGAACTCCCAGCCCTGCACGTAGGCCGTGCCGGCGTTGGAGGTGGTGAGGCGCGTGAAGCCGGAGTATTCGCCGTTGTAGCCGTTGTCGTTGCCGCCGGGGATCGTGCCGGTGGCGATGCCGCTCACGATGTAGTCGCTGATGCGCTTGCGGAAAAAGCCGGCGGACACGCTGCCGACGGGCTCGAAATAATATTCCAAGGTCGCATCCCAGGTCTCGGCGACCTGCGGGAGGAGCGAGGGGTTGTTGACCGTGAGCGTCTGGTTGGCCTCGGAAATCGTCTCGTTGGGCAGGGCGTTGTTGAGGGCGGGGCGGCCGAAGCTCGTCGACCAGCTGAGCCGCGCCTTGAGGTCGGGCGTGAGGTCGTGCGTGAGGTGCGCGCTGGGAAACGACTTCGTGTAGCTGCCGCCGATCTTGCGCAGCGTGCCGGCGTAGTCGCGAGTCGCGGAGCCCACGGGATCGGCGGTCTGCTGCGCGACGGTGCTGCCGGTGCGCGCGCGGACCCAGCCCCAGCTGTCGGTCTCGGTGCGCTCGGTGCGCACGCCCGTGAGAAAACCGGTGCGGCCGAGCGCGCCCTCGCGACCGAGCTTGCCGTGCGCCATGGCGTAGCCGGCGGTAATGGTCTCCGTCACGGCGCGATTGCCGGTGTATTTGGTCTGCTCGTGAAAATAGCGGTCCTCGTTCCAGAGCGCGGGGGTGACAGGCTGCCGATCGACAAAGAACTGGATCGGCTCCCAGTAGGGCACGCGGCGGCCCGTCTTCACCTCGTCGAACGTGACCAGGCCGTTGGCGGGCAGGGCGGACGTGCCGGCGAAATTCCAGCGGCGCGCGACGTTGAACGTGCCGACATAGCGCTCGCGCCAGAGCCCGCCCGCCTTGAGGGCCAGCGGGAAGGACACCGGCAGGGCGTAGCGGGCATTGAGGCGCGCCTCCTTGATCTGGTCGTCGTTCTGCTGGTTGTTGTTCGTGTAGGTAGTGGGGCGGTAGTTGGCGGCGTTGGTGAGGTCGTTGGTTGGCGTCACGTCCGTTTGCGTGAAGCGCGGGTAGAGATCGTCGCGCGTGCGATCGAGGATCCAGCCCACGCCGGTGAGGCGGTTGACGAGGATGCCGCCGCGGCCGCCGCCGCCGCCGTTGATGTTGGTCTGGGTGTAGGACGCGTTGTAATCGAGCGTGAGCGCGCCCCAGGTGTGCTCGGCGCCGAGGTCGAACCGGCGCATGCGGTTCCAGAAATTGCCGGGGCCGGTCGTGGTTTGCTCCATCGTCGAGGCGGCGACGGGCCGGACCTGCGTGATGCGGTCGGTGAAGCCGGGGGCGATGCCGGCGGTGGCGTTGGCGCCGGTGTTGGCGGCGGCAGGGTTGAAGACGACCTGGTTGGTGAACGCGCGCATCTCGTATTGGCGGCGGAACGTCTCGTTCGCGTCGTTGATGACCGTGTTGAGCGAGAGCTTGGTCGAGGGAGAGAGGCGGTAGTCGGCCTTGAGGTTGATCGAGGCCTGCTTGCGATTGTTGTAGTTGTCCCAGGTGCGGTAGTCCCAGAGGAAGGCGGGCTGCGCGGTGGTGTTCTGAAAGTCGCGCGTGGTGCGGAATCCGCCGACGGCGTTCTCGCTGTAGAAAAGGTTCACTGACACGCCAAGGTTGCGGTCGCCGCCGAACGCGTCGAAGAGCTGCTGCGCCGCGAGGTTGAGGATCGGGTGGGCGCGGTGCTGCTCACGCGACGGCGTCTGCTGCGTCCACGGTGGCGCGACGCGCACGCCCGCGCTGTAGCTCACGCGGCGGCGCTCGCGCATCGAGAGCGGGGAGCGGCTGCGGAGGTTGATGGTGCCGCCGATGGAGCCGGCCTCCTTGTCGGGCGTGTGCGCCTTGGTGAGCTCCATCTGGTCGAACATCGTCCCGGTGAGGTTGTTCAGGTTCGTGCTGCGGCCGAGCGCGCCCTGGCTCGTGAGCTGCGCGCCGTCGAGAGTGATGGTGTTGAGGCCGGGGCCGATGCCGCGGATGGTGATGCCGTCGATGTTGTTCTCGTCGCCCGGATTGCCGGCGACGCCGGGCAGGCGGATGGCGACCTCGCCGGCGTTCATGTTGGGGAGATTCCCGAACGAATCCATGGCGACGATGCTTTTCAGGTTCTCGGCGTTGCGCTGCGCGGTGATGGCGGCGGCGCCGCCCTCGCGCTCGCCGGTGACCTTGAAGGCGTCGAGTTTGTAGATGCCGGCGGTGAGATCGAAGTTGCGGGTGACGCGCGCGCCGGCGGTCACGGACACGGTGGAGCGCGACGGATCGAGGCCGAGGTAGGAGACGACGACCTCATGCGTGCCGGCGGGCAGCGCGGCGAAGGAGTAGCGGCCGGTCTCGTCGGAAAGCGCGACGAGGCGGAGCGCGGGAATCTCGACGCGGGCGCCCTCGAGGAGATTGCCGGTGGCGAGGTTCGAGACGTTGCCGGAGAGCGAGGCGGCCTCGGCGGCGCGGAGGGCGGCGGCGGAGACGGCGAGAAGGAGGGATAGAGCGAGGGAGAGAAGACGGGTGGGGTGCATGGTGGGGCGATCGAACAACGGGTGGGGTCGGGTCGAGGAATCCTCGGTGAATTCTCGGGCCGGCGGAAGGCCAATTATTGCGCGTTGCGGCGCAGCGGCGCAGCGGCGGCCGGCGCTCGGACGAGTGCGTGGCGGCGGTGGAAACTCCAAAGACGGACGGGACGCTTCTACCCGTAACGAAATTCCTCCGCCGTCGCGATCGCGGGCAAACGGCTCGACCCGCTGGCGCTGCGGTGCGATGCAATGCTCCGTCCGTTTCCCGCCTCCACCGTCCCGCGTGCCCCCGCCAGACCATAACCCCAGCCATTGGTATCTTTCCGAAGTTCAGCCGCACCGGCCGGCGCTTCGTGCGTGGCTGCTGGCGCGGTTTCCGTCGCTGCCCGATGTGGACGACGTGGTGCAGGAAAGTTGCGTGCGGGTTTCGCAGGCGCGCGAGGCCGGCGCGATCCGGTCCGCGCGGGCGCTTTTGTTCACGATGGCCCGCAACCTCGCGCTCGACGCCATGCGCCGGCAGCGCATCGCGGCGTTTGAGCCGATTACGGAAAGTGACGAATCGTCCGTCTTGGAGGATGGCCATGATGTCGTCGCCGCCGTTGCCAAACAACAGGAGCTCGAGCTCCTCACCCTTGCGATTCAATCACTGCCGGCGCGCAGTCGGCAGGTCATGACCTTGCGCGCCGCCTATGGATTCACGCCCGCCCAGATCGCCGCCAAGCTCGGCGTCTCGCTGAGCACGGTTGAAAAGGAAACAGCCGGGAGCATCCGTGCCTGCGCGGCGTTTTTCGCCGCCCGCGACCGCCGCTGAAAATCGCGCCATGCCGACACCGCACTCACCCGAAAACCAGCACGACGCGGCCCGCGTGGCCGACGAGGCTTCACTGTGGCTGGCCCGGCGTGATCGCGGGCTGTCGGCGCGCGAGCAGGACGAGTATCTGCGCTGGCTCGCGGCCGACGCGCGCCACGCCGAGGCGATGCGGCGGCACGCCGCGGCGTTTGAGCGGATGATGCGGCTCTACGAATGGCAGCCCGGCCAGAGCGCCGAGGCCAACCCCGATCTCTTCGCGCCGGCCAAGCCGACGTTCCTGCGCCCATGGGGCTGGGGTATCGCCGCCGCTGCCGTGCTCGTCGTGTCCGCGGCGTTGCTCTGGCGCCAGCCGACGGCGAGCGGCGCGGGGGAAGGGCAGAAATCCTACGTGCGCGCAAACGAGCGCCAGGCCCTGCCCGACGGGTCGGTCGTCGAATTGAAGGACGGCAGCCGCATCCTCGTTGAATTCACCGCGGCGGAGCGCCGCGTGCGGCTCTCCGGCGAGGCGCATTTCCAAGTCGTGAAGGGAACGGCGCCGTTCGTGGTCGTGGCGGGCCGCGTCGCGGTGCGCGCCGTGGGCACGGCATTCAATACGCGAATCGATGCCGATGCCGTGGAGGTGTTCGTCACGCAAGGTCGAGTCGCGGTGGCGCGGATTGAGCCTGCCGGCGACGTCGTGCGGCCCGCCTTGGAGGGGGAAAATCAGGCGACTGCCAGCGCCGGTTTGCAATGGGCCGAGGTCGCGGTGGGCCAGCGCAGCATCGTGCAGCTCGCGCCGGCCGCCCAGCCGCGAGTGGCCGACGTCTCCGCCGCCGAGGCAGCCCGCCTGCTTGAGTGGCGGGCGCTGCGACTCCAGTTCGCGGAGACGCCGCTGGCCGTGGCCGTCGGGGAATTCAACCGCCGCAACGCCGTCCGCCTCGTCCTCGCCGACCGCGATCTCGGCGCGGTGCCGATCGGCGGGACGTTTCGCGCGGACAACCCGCAGGGCTTCGCGCACATCCTCGGGCTGACGCTCGAACTCAAGGTCACGCGACGCGGTGAGCACGAAATAGTCCTTGCTCGCTAGGGCCATGCGATCCGGCGCCTCCAAGATTTGCGACCGCGCGCGGCGCCGGCCGGAGCGGCTGCTTTCCCGCCGCTGGGCGTGGCCGGCCGGAAAGCCGGCCTTTCATCGAGCTTCGCGAGCGGTGAGATTTTCTTACGGGTTCCGGGCGACGGTTCGTCTTGGAAGTCAGCCCCCATCGGCTGCCCACGATGCTCCGCCCCACCGCCGCCCGGCTGGTTTATGAACGCCCCCGCCGCCCCCGTTTGCCGTGTGCTGCGCGCCTTGCGCGCGGTGACGTGGGCAGCCCTGCTCGTCGCGCCGTCGATCGCAGCCGACGAGGCGCGACGCCGTTTCGATCTGCCGGCGGGCGACGCGGCCACGACGCTCCGGCATTTCGCGGAGATTTCCGGCCGGGAAATAATCTATGCTTCGGAATCCGTGCGCGGGGTGAAGACCGCCGCGGTGCATGGGGATTTTTCCGCGATGGAGGCGCTGCAGTGCATGTTGGCCGGAACAGAACTTCACGCCATCGCGGCCGACGCGATTGCCGTGCGGCGACGCGCCCCTGCTTCCACCGCGCTGTCCGCCAACAGCGTCATTCCTCCGCAAACTGAAGTGAGGTCCACTCGGCCCCCTCAAAACCACCCCCCCATGACCAGTCGTTCCCTCATGTCCGCTCTCGGCACCTGGCTCGCCGCCGCCGTCTCCACCGATGCGCAAGTCGCCGGGCCCAACGCCGGTGCCGCGGCCATGGACCAGACCATCCAGCTCTCGCCTTTCGAAGTCTCCACCACGCAGGACACCGGCTACGCAGGGCAGGACACGCTCTCCGGCTCGCGCCTGCGCACCAATTTGCGCGATGTCGCCGCCGCAATCAGCCCGATGACGGCGGAGTTTCTCCGCGACATCGCGGCGACCAACCTCGAAAGCGCCATCGAATACGGCATGGGCACGCGCATGGAAACCGACGACGCCCGCGCCGCCGGACCCGTGGCCGACGGCTACAACGACGGCATCCGCTCGATCCGCATCCGCGGCCTGCCCGGCGGCGCGCGCAGCATCAACTTCTTCGACGCGCCCGGCGAAGTGGACATGTATATGACGGACCGGGTCGAGGTCTCGCGTGGCCCGAACTCCATCCTCTTCGGGTTCGGTTCGCCGGCCGGCAAGATCAACGTCGCGACGAAGCAGGCGCTGACGGATCGAAACGCCTACAGCCTCTCCAACCGCGTCGATTCGTGGGGCGGTTCCCGCTGGGTGGCCGATGCGAACCTTGCCGCCATCAAGCACACCCTTGCCGTGCGCACCGTGCTTTTGCAGGGCCGCGAACAGTCGTGGCGCAAAGCCGGCCACAACGATCAGGACCGCATTTTTCTCACCGCCAAGTGGCGCATCGATCGGAAGACGACCCTGCGTGCCGAGGCCGAATACGGAAAGATCAACCGCGCCGTGCCCCGTCCATTCTGGGGCAACGACCTTCGTTCGCTTTGGGAGCAAAACGGCCGGCCGATCTTCAACAATTTCGCCGCCACCTACGTGCCGGGCAGCCCGTTCACCCCGGGTGCGGCCGGCACGCCCGGCACGCCGATCCGCGACACCGGCGCGGCGAATGTCGCCGGCGTGCAGGAGCGCAGCGGCGGTGACTGGGTGGTGGTGAGCGATCGCTTCGCCGCCGCGCAAAATTTCCGGCAGTTCACCACGGCGGAGCGTCCGGTCGGGCCGCTCCGCAGCGACTTCGATATGGGACGCCGCTTCCCTGAAGCGGCGCTGGAGGGAAACTGGATTTCCGGCCGCTTCGGGGTTTCAAATGTTTCAGCGTTCTTCCAGCGCGAGCTGCTCCGCGATTTGAATCTCGAGGTGGCGTTCAACCGCCAGAGCCTGCGCCGCAATGTCCACAATGACCTCCAGTGGGATCTCTACGGAATCGCGGCCGATACGAACCGCTACTTGCCTAACGGCCAGCTCCGCCCCGCCGCCGACACCTACTATTTCGAGATGTCGCCCAATGTCATTTTCTCGCGGGCACACACCAACCAGCAACGCGTCACCCTTTCGTATGAAAAGAGTGCCCGCGAGTGGGCGAGGCTCCGCGTCGCCGGGCTCGGCGAGATGGTCCAGACGGATTCCATCGGCGGCAACCGCCAGCTTTCGTGGCTCAAGGGCCCCGGCATCGCGAGCGGCGGCGCCTTCAACGCGACCCCTGAGAACGCCGCCAACAAGGTCTACTATCGCTACTACCTCAGGGACCTCAGCGTCCTCAACGATTCCAATTACCGGATTCCCGGCCCTTACGCACTCAACGGGCCTATCCCCTACCAAGATCCGCGCACCGGCGCGGTGAGCAACCTCTACGCCCACGAGGTCGAGCGTGCGCAGTCGGTCGCGAGCCCGGTGGCGCGCGAGACGGGCGCCTATATGGGCGTCGCCCAGGCCTTTCTCTTCAGAGACCGCCTCGTTGCCACCTATGGCTACCGCCGCGACCGCGTTAAGAACTGGCTCGGCCTCGCCGTGCGCGATCCCGCCGCCGAGGCGATCACGCCCAATTCGGGCGTGTGGCTGCCGGTCGACGCGAAGTCGAAAGTCCCGACCATCTATAGCGGCCACACCAATACCCTCGGCGCGGTTTTTCATCTCACGCGTTGGCTCTCGGCCTTCGCCAATACGTCCAGCAGCCTGGGCACGCCCAGCATCAATTTCGTCGCCCCGAAGAACGTGAAGCAAACCACCGGCGCCGACCTCACGCCCGCCCCCGCCGGTGAGACGACCGATTACGGCCTCAAGCTCAGCCTGCTCCGAAATCGCGTCTTTGTCACCGCGACCCGCTACCACACGATCTCCAAGAACGAGTTCGGCGGCTCCGGCTTCAACAAGGCCAACGTCGTGAATATTTGGACGGCTCTCGCCAACTCCACGGTTCTTCCGTCCGACGAGGCCACTTTTGCTCAGGCGCAGATTCAGGTGATGAACCAGGTCAACGGCACCGCCCAGGACTCCGAAAGCAAGGGCTACGAGCTCGAGATCGTCGGCAAGCCGCTCGCCAACCTGTCGGTCTCGGTCAATTACTCGAACAACGACACCCGCCGCTCCAACATCGGCCGCGAATACCGCGCCTACCTCGACGCCTGGAAGCCGTATTGGAAAAGGTATTCGACCCTATCGATCACGCAGAACGCCACGCAGCCGCGCCCGCAATTAGCCCCGAGCTCCACCGACTGGCGCCCTGCGGCGGAGGCCGTCGCCACCGGCGCCTTTGTGCTGAACAACGACAGCATCAACGAATCGATCGCCGCTGCCGAACAGGCCTTCTTCGACAATCCGCACGTCTTCGAGGGCATGCGTTTCGTCGGCGACCCGCTCCACAATGTGAACCTCCGCACGCGCTACGACGTATCCTCCGGCGTGCTGAAAGGACTCTCCATCGGCGGCGGCACTCGCTTGCGGTGGGACCGCGTCGCCGGAGCCAAGGTCGACTACAGCGTCCCCGCCAACGCCGATTTTACCGACACGTGGAATGGTCGCGTGGTGAACCGCATCGCGGCCGCCACCGCCAAGGACCAAATGGTCTATGATTTCCAACTCAGCTACTCGCGCCCGATCCTCAACCGCAAGTATCGCTGGTCCGCGCAACTCAACATCAACAACGTCACCAACCAGCGGGAACTGATCGTCAATAGCGTCCATCCGCAGACCCTCGAGGCCGTGACTTACCGGTATCAGGATCCTCGGCAGTTCATTTTGACCAACACGGTTTCGTTCTGAGGGGCCGCCGCCGCGCTGAAACAAACGATTGCCATCGAGTCGCAGCGTTGGCGTCGCCGGCCTGAACGGACGTTAGTTCAAAACCGCCCGTTGATGCCCACGGTGATGGTCGTGCCGGGGTAGTTGAAGTGCTCGACGTTGTCGGGGACGCCGCGGTAGCGCTTTTGCGGGACGTTGGTGAGGTTGTCGACGTCGAGCGTGACGTTGAGCGTGGGGCTCAGCTGGTAGCCGAAGCCGAGGTTGATGAGCTTGCGCTCGACGCGGTAGAGGTTGCGCGCGGGCGACGTGGCGTTGTAGGCGGTGAGGAACGTGCCCGCGTAGTTGACGAGGAGCCGCGTGCTGAAGGCGCGGTAGCGCCAGCTGAGGCTGGCGTTGGCGGTGCGCGGGACGAAGTTGGGGACCTGGCCTTTTTCGCGCCGGCCGGTGCCGCCGAAATTGCCGTGGGTGTCGAGCACCGTGTAGTTGACGAGGCCGCTGAGACCCTTGAGCACGCCGGGGAGAAAGGTGAACTGCTGCTGGTAGCTGAACTCCCAGCCCTGCACGACTGCGGTGCCGGCGTTGGCGGACGTGAGGATGGTCCAGCCGGGGTATTCGCCGTTGTAGCCGTTGTCGGTGCCGGTGCCGATGACACCGGATTCCTGGCCGGTCACGATGTAGTCGCGGATTTCCTTGTGGAACCAGCCGGCGGAGAAGTTGCCGACGGGCTCGAAGTAATACTCAAGCGTGGCGTCCCAGTTCTTCGCGGTCTGCGGCAGGAGCGAGGGGTTGTTGATGGTGAGGGTGGGGCGGTTGCCGAAGTTGGCGTTGGCCTCGTTGGGCGTTTCGCCGGGCACGAGTTGACCGAAGCCCGGGCGGCCAAAGCTCGTCGACCAGCTCAGGCGGGCCTTGAGATTCTGGGTGATGTCGTGCCAGGCGTGAATGCTGGGGAAGGCCTTGGTGTATTCGCCGTCGACGGTGCGGCGGTTGTTGGCGTAGTCGGTCTGCGCCGCGGCGATCGCGGCGGCCTCGGTGGCGGTGGCGGGGGTGCCGCTAAGACGGCGGGCGCGCACAAAGCCGTCGGCCTCGTTCTCGGTCTTCTCCCAACGCACGCCGCCGAGGAATCCGGTGCGGCTGAGCCAGCCTTCGCGGCCGAGCTTGCCCTGCGCCATCGCGTAAGGCGCGGTGACCGTCTCGACGGCCTGGCGGTAGCTTGTGAATTTCGTGGTCTCGCGGAAATAGAAGTCCTCGCGCCAGATGGTCGGGTCGATGACCTCGCGGGCGCGGATGAACCACGACGCCTCCCATTGCGGGATGCCACGGCGGGTTTCCTGCTGATCCATCGTGACGAGATTTGGGTCATGCGGGAGCGGGCCGGTCCCGGTATAGCTCCAGCGGCGCGAGGCGCTGCGGGCGCCCACAGTCTGCTCACGCCAGTGCACGCCGGCCTTGGCGAAAATCGGCGCGGAAATGGGGAGGGTGTAGCGCACGTCGAAGCGGCCCTCGTCGACCTCGTGGATCTGTTTGTCGTTTTGGTTGGAGAGCCCGTTGGCGGTGGGGCGGTAATTGGCGGGGTTGGTGAAATCAGGGCCGCCGTTGGGGAGGAACCGGGGGAAGAGGTCGGACTGCGTGCGATCGAGGATCCAGCCGCTGCCGGTGATGCGGTTGGTGAGGACGGCGCCCTCGCCATTGCCAATGTTGATGTGCGTCTGCGTGCGGCGGAGGTTGGCCTCGATCTGCAGCGGGCCCTTCTGGTGCTCGAGGCCCGCGTCGACGCGGCGGAGGCGGTTGAAGAAGTTGTTCGGGCCCGTCATGGTGACATCGATGATGGAGTTCGGGACGGGGCGGACCGCTGTCACCCGCGACGTGTAGCCGGGCGCGATGCCGGCGCCCGTGTTGGCTGCGGTGTTGAGCGCGGGATTGAAGACCACCTGGTTGGTGGTCGCGTTGACGTTGTATTGGCGGCGGTAGACCTCGCTGTGGTCGATGTAGGTCGCGAGGAACGAAAGCTTGGTCGACGGGGTGAGGCGGTAATCGGCCTTGGCGGTGATGTTTTTCTGGCGGCGGTGGTTGTAGAGATCGCTCGTGAGGTAGCTCCAGAGAAACGCGGGCGTCGCGGTGGTGTTCTCGAAATCCCGGGTGGTGAAAAACGAGCCGATGGCGGTCTCGCTGTTGAAGAGCGTGACGGAGACGCCGAGGTTGCGGCTGCCGCCGAAGGCGTCGAACACCTCCTGGTAGCCGAGGTTGGCGAGGCCGTGCAGGCGGCGCTGCTCCCGGATGGGAATCTGCTGCGTGAACGACGGCGCGAGGCGGGCGCTGAGCGTGTAGGTGATGCGGCGCTTCTCGCGCATCGAGAGGGGCGAGCGGCTCTTGAAATTGATCGTGCCGCCGAGGGAGTCGGCGCCCTTGTCGGGGGTGTGCCCCTTGATGAGCTCCACCTGGTCAAACATCGCGCCGGTGATGTTGTTGACGAAAATGGAGCGACCGAGGCCGCCCTGGCCGGTCATCAGGCCGCCGTCCATCGTGACGGAGTTGAGGCCGCTGGCCATGCCGCGGACGGTGAACCCGCTGAGGTTGCCGCCCGCGTCGAGCTCGCCGTAGATGCCGGGCAGGCGGATGGCGACCTCGCCGGCGTTCATGTTGGGGAGATTTCCGAACGAATCGGTGGCGGCGATGTTCTTGAGGTTTTCGGAATTCCGATACGCGGTGATCGCGGCGGCGTCGCCCTCGCGCTCGCCGGTGACCTTGAAGGCGTCGAGCTTGTAGATGCCCGTGGTGAGATCGAAGTTGCGCGCGGCGGGCTGGTCGGCGGTGACGGCGACGACAGCACGCTGCGGATCGAGCCCGAGGTAGGTGACGACGATCTCGTGGGTGCCGGCGGGCAGATCAGCGAGGACGTAGCGGCCGGTGTTGTCGGTGAGCGCGGCGCGGCTCAGCGCCGGGATCTCGACGCGCGCGCCCTCGAGCAGGTTGCCGGTGGCGAGGTTGGAGACGTTGCCGCTGAGCGTGGCGGCGGTCATCGAGGAGGTGCACGCGCACAGGAGAAGCGCGAGCGCGTGGCAGCGGGCGAGGCGGGGTTTGGTAGTCATGGCGGGGGACGACGTCTGCTCGCGCAGCGGCGGATGGGGCGAAGCGCAGCGCGGGAGCGCAGGGAAGACTCAGGGCAGGGTCTTCAGATAAATGTTTTTGAACTGCACCGTCATCGGCGGGCCGACGTGGAGCTGCAGCGCGATCACGCCGGATTTCGCGATCGCGGGGTCGGTCTCGGTGGCCTCGGCAGTGACGACGCCGTTGACGGTGTGGCGGAGTTGGTTGCCGTTGGCGGTGATCACCATCTCGTTCCACTCGCCGAGCTTGTAGGCGGCGGCGATGGCGGCGGTGGGCGTGGCGCCGGGGAGCTTCTCGACGGCGGTCTGCTTGCGCTTGCCGTCCTTTTTCTTGGTGTCGGGAACCTCGGTCGTGGCGCCGATGCGGATTTTCTCGCCGGCGGACATGAGGATGCCACGGCCCTTTTCCTCGTAGAGCATGCCCGTGTAGCGGAAGGGTGAGTCGATGTCGGCTTGGTAGCCGCCGACGACGAACGTCGCGGCGTCGAGCACCTTGCTGCGATATTGCACGCCGGAGTTGGCGCGGTTATCGGGGTTCTGCGCGGTGAGACGGAACTGCACGCGGAGTTCGAAGTTCGCGGGCTGGGCGCCGGTGTAGACAAGAAACGTGTTCGCCTTGATGCCTTTTTCGGCGGTGGTCTGGCCGGTGAGCGCGCCGTCGCGGACGGACCAGACTTCCTTGTTGCCGTCCCAGCCGGCGAGCGTCTTGCCGTCAAAGAGGGATTTGAAGCCAGCGGGGGTGGCGGCGAAAGCGCTGTGGACGAGCGCGAAAAGCGCGGTGGTGAGGAGGAGGTTTTTCATGGGAAGAAATGTTTTCGAAATGTAGGCGGAGTGCCGTCACCCCGCGAGATCTGGTTTTCCAAAGCGAAGAGGAGCGGGGCGCGGGCACCCCGCCCACGGATGAATCAGTGGTTGTGGACCGCGGGCGCGGCGGGCTTGGCGGCGGGATTGGCCTTGAGGTAGGAGTTCACGTCCTTGGTCACCACGATCTGGCCGAACATCACCGTCCAGTGGCCCGGAAAGGTGCAGACAAATTCGTAGACGCCTTCCTCGCGGACCATCGCGGCCGTGAGGCGCAACGACTCGCTGCGGCCCGGCTCGATCATCTTGGTGGCGGCCACGACCTCGAGCATCTCGGGCACATACGTGCGGCCCTGCCGATCGGCATCGGGGGTCATCGCCATGGCGGCGACGCCGACCTTCTCGCGGGTGCCCGGTTTCACCACGACGAGATTGTGCGGCATCACGTCGGGATTGTCGAAAATGATCTCGAAGGCCTTGCCCGCGGGGACGACCAGGCGCGGGGTATCGTAGCGCATCTCCTCGAACACGGCGCGCACGACATACACGGCGACGCGCAGCCCGGTGATGGACTTGCGCAGCGCATCGGCTTCCTCGGCCGGCAGCGTGCCGGAGAGGTCGTCGGCGATTTGGATGGTCTCGACGTAGTCGCGGCTGGTGCGCTCGTTTTGGTGCGTGCGGCCGGCCCAGGCGACCAGCGCGCGGGCGGCCTCGGCGGCGGAGTCCGCGGGCCAGCTGGCGCGCGGGAGCGCGCGGAGGTTTTGCGCCGCGGCGGGAACCTGATAGCCGCGCTTGATCATCGAGGTGAGGGCGGCGAACACGGCGGCGGGCTCGCGGCGCGTGCCGACCGCGGCGCGCATCGCATCGCGCTGGAGCGCGCCGACGACGTTGTCGGGCCCCTTGAGCTCGGTGATGGGTGCCGCGAGGATTGGCATGACGCGATCGTAGGCGGTGGCGCGGAGGGTGGCGTTGGGGATGAGGGACAGGCCCCCGACCAGGCTTTGGAACGAAAGCGGGGAATCCGCGGCCTCGCGCCAGACCCGATCGAGCGAATCGTCGACGAGGGCGACGGCGGCCCATCCGAATGAGCGGGCGTCGGCGGTGTCGGTGAGGCCAAGCTTGAGCAGCGCGGCGCGGTGGGGCTTCAGCTCGGCGGGCGATTGCTGGAGCAGCAGCCGGCCGACGTTGCGGAAATCGACCTCGGCGGACGCGTCCAGGATGCGCAGCAGGAGGGCGACGGCCGGCTCCTTGCGCAACTCGACGAGCTTGGCGAGGGCCTCGGCGCGGACGGCATCGGTGACGCCGCTGCGGCTGAGGATGTTCTCGCAGACATCGGCGGTGCGCGGGAGCTTCAGCAGCTCGGCGACAGAGAGCGTGCGAAGCAGGTAGCGCACGCTCGCCGCGTCGCCGCCGGCGATGGTCGCGCCGGCATCGAGGCTCTTGCGCCATTGCGGGCGGAGCTGGCGGAGGGTCTCGCCGATGGTGTAGTCGAGGTAGTAGTCGATCGGGAGCTTGGTGGCGGCGAGGGCGACATCGGTGGCTGCGACTTCGCTGAAGAAGCTCGCCGCGCGCACGGCGTGGAGGCGCACGCGGGGATTCTCGTCGCTGGCAAGGCGCCGCAATTCGGCGAGGGCGTTGGGCACGCGATCGCGCCAGTAGCCAAGCACGCGAACCGCGGCGGCGCGGGCCTCGGCGAGCGGCGAGCGCAGCAGGCGCGAGAGCAGATCGAGATCGACGGTGTTGTGCCACTGGTGAACCCAGAGCGCCTCGAGGAGATGATGGGTGAAGTCGGGCGAACTTTGGTCGAGGGCGGCGGCCCAGCGCTTCGTCGCGGCCACGACCTGCGCGGAGTCGTGCTTGCCGAGCTCGATTTTGGCGAGGTTGCGGATCTGGTTTTCCTTTCGCTTGAGCAATTCCAACAGGGCGGGGATGGGCTCGCCGTCGATCTTCGGCTGCCACGCGAGCGGGCGGCCCTCGGCGGTGATGCGATAGATGCGGCCGTGCTCATGGTCGCGGTTGGAGTCGCGAAGGTGGCTCTGGAGGTGGCCGATGAGGGGATTGTGCCAGTCGACGACGTAGAGGGCGCCATCGGGGCCGGTCGCCGTGTCGATGGGACGGAAGTTGAAGTCCGAGGACTTCATGATGTCGGGCTCGCGCGTGCCCTTGATGCCGGAACCGTCGTCCTCGAGGTTGACGCGGAAGATGCCCTGGAAGCCGATGCAGTTCGGGTTCAGGTAGTCGCCCCAATACTCGTCGGGGAAATGCCGGCTCGTGAGGATCGTGCTGCCGGCGCTGGGACGGGACGGGCGATCCCAGATGGTTTTCATCCGCGGGTGCTTCGCTGGGTAGTCGATTTTGCCGCTGAAGGCGGGGCCGTAGTAGGTGTTGTTGCCCGTGGCGTCGGTGATGATGTCGTTACCCCAGTAGTCGAAGGCGCGGCCGTGGGGATTGGCAAAGGCGTAGGCGACGTAGGTCTCGAACTTGTGGGTGAGCGGCTCGTAGCGGTAGATCGCGCCATCGATGTTGCGCACGGCGCCGGCGACGGTCTCGACCTGCGTGCGGTGAAAGACGCCGTCGCTGAGCAGAATCGCGCCACCCGGCTCGTAGATGACGGCATTGGACTGATGGTGCGAGTCCGCGGAATCGAGGCCCATGAGCACGCGATCGACGAACTGGCCCTTGCCGTTCACGTCGCGCACGAACCAAAGGTTGGGCGCCTGCACGAGGAGGATGCCGTCCTTGAAAAACTGGAAGCCGGTGGGGCAGTTAAGGCCGTCGAGCCAGACGGTGCATTTGTCGGCGCGGCCATCCTTGTCGGTGTCCTCGAGGATGAGGATCTTGTCCTTCACGCGGGCGGTGGGCGTGAGCTCGGGGTAGCTCGGCCAGACGGAGACCCAAAGGCGGCCCTTGGCGTCGAAGGCCATCTGCACGGCTTTCGCCAACTCGGGGAACTGTTTCTCGCTGGCGAAGAGGTTGGCCTTGAGGCCGGGGGCGAGCGTCATCTTCTCGATCGCTTCGTCGCCATCAAGGAACGGATACGTGCCGTCGACGTTGGGGCCGGGCTTGTTGGTGCCGAAGGCGGTGACGACCGGGAGCGGCAGCATGTCGACCTTGTCGGTCTTGCCGGCGGCGAGGGCCCACGCCTTGCGCTCGAGGTTGATCGTCATCACGTCGCGCTGCGCCATCTCCTCCATCATGATTTGCGTGTTGGTGATCTTGGGCGCGTCGGGGTGCGAGACGTAGGCGATCTTGGAGCGGTCGCCGTAGATGTTGTAGCCATCGACCGTGCGGTAGCGGGAGTGCCACATGGCGTTCTTCTCGTTGACGGCGGCGCGGAGTTTCTGCGCCTCGGGCGTGTCCATCGCGGGCGCGGCCTCGCCGAAGAGCGCGGGGTAGACCTTCTGCGCGAGCTTGCCCTCGCCGGCGTCGTTGAGGTGGACGCCGTTGATCGTGAGCGGCGGCTGGCCGGTGCGCGCGGCCTCGGCGTAAAGCTGCTGGGACGGAGCGAAGAGATCGACGAACGTCACGCCGGCTTGGTCGCGGGCGACCTCCTCCATCGCCTTGGCGTAGGCGGCGAGGTTCTCGTTGATCTTGGGATCGTGGGGGACGTTCGGGTCGGGGTGCTTCTCCGTGGCGATGGGGGAGAAGAGCACGATGCGTGGCGCGGTGGTGCCGTTGTAGTTCCTGGCGCGCGTGTCGCTCAGGAATTTCGCGAGGTCCTCCCTGAACTTCGGCAAGCCCTCGGCGCCGGCAACCGACTCATTGTAGCCGAAGAAGGAAAACACGATGCCGGCCTGCACCTTGGCGAGCCACTCGTCGGGCGTGCCGAAATCCTTCGAGCGCGCGCGCGTCGTGACCTCGTCGCCGGCGAAGGACAGGTTGCGCACGACGATCTGGTGGGCGGGATTCTTGGCGTGGATCATGGTCTCGAGCCAGCCGTGGTGCTGCATGCGATCGGCGAGGCCGTTGCCGATGATCGCGACGCGGTCGCCGACATTGAGTTGGAAAGCGGACTGGTTGGCAGCGGGCGCCGGCGTGGCGGAAGAGGGGGAGACTTGGGCGGCGACCGCGGCGGTGGGCGGAGCCGAGGCGGAGGCTTGCTTGTTGCCGGAGGATTTTTTCGGGGCGTCTTTCTTCGGCGGCGCCGGAGGCGGGAGCGTGCCGCCGACCGGGACGGTCCGGCCGAGCGCGTAGTCGGCGGGGCGGAGACCGGTGCGATAGCCGCGGAAACCGTATTTGCGCGGTGTGAACGGATCGACGTAGGCGACGTCCGCCTTGGCGGGAATGTCGCGGCCGACGGCCCAGAAGGTGGCGTTCACCACGAGCCGGCGGAGCGACTCGTTCTCCAAATCGGTCGCGGCGCCCATCGTGGTCGTGAAGACCTTGTTGGTCTTGCCGCCCTCGTTGCGATAGGTGCGCGTCCATGCGATCGGCATCGCGGGCGAGTTGAGGGGCTGGTCCTGCTTGTCGGTGGCGCGCTTCTTCACGGTCTCCGCCGGGGCGTCGGCGAGGTTCATGCCCTTGAGCACGAGTCCGCGGAGGAGAATCTTCGCGTCGGCGGGCGGGTAGGCCTCGTAGACATCGCTGTCGCCGAAGACCTCGGTGACGCCGCGCAAGAGTGCGTCGTTTCTCGCGGCGGGCTCGATGACGCCGCGGGTCGCCTCTACCTTGTGCCGGCCCCAATGGCTGACCCAGGTCTCGCCGATCACGTGCTTGCCAAAACCACCGGCCCACGGGGCCTTCGCGTTGTAGGAGTATTTCGCCCATTTGCTGTCGGCCGGGAAATTGAACGGATGGGTCGAGGTGCGGAGCGCGATCAGCGGCACGCCGCGGAGGAACGCAGCCTCGAAGCGCTGCATCGCGTCGTCGGTCCAATTGCGAAAACGCAAGGCCATGATGATCGCGTCGGCTGAGTCGAGGGCCTGCGAGTCGGGGAGCGACTTCTGGTTGTCCGGGTTGATCGTGCCGTCGGGATCGAGGGCGAAGAGCACGGTGCACTTGAAGCCGTGGCGCTGGCTGAGGATTTTGGCCAGCATCGGCAGGGCCTCCTCGCTGCGGTATTCCTCGTCGCCGGAGAGGAGGACGATGTGCTTGCCCTGCGCCTTCACGCCGGCGGGCGGGTTGAAGACGAGAGAGGACTGGGCGGCGGCGGGGGCGACAAGCGCGACGGCCAGCGATGAAAGCGTGAGAAGGCGGCGAAGGATCATGGCGAAAGGACGCGTCTGGGGTGGGGGAGAAAAAGGGCGGCGGCTCGACGCGGCCGCCGCCCTGAACGGGGTTGAATTCCGCTGCGGAAGCGAGGCTCAGGCCTGCTTCACCTTGGTCCACTTCCGCGACTTCGCGGAGGCGAGCACGGCATCGACGACGTAGTCCGTGGCGAGGCCGTCCTTGAAGTTCGGCGTGCAGCCTTTGCCGCTCTCCAGGCCCTGGACAAACTCCACCATCGCGTGCACGAACGAGTGCTCGTAGCCGAGCTGAAGGCCGGGCACCCACCACTTGCCGCAGTAAGGATGATCGCCGTCGGAGACGTGGACGCTCTTCCAGCCGCGCTCCGCGCCTTCGTCGGTGTAGTCGAAGATCTGCAGGCGGTGCAGGTCGTGAAGGTCCCACTTGAGGGACATGTTCGCGCCGTTGACCTCGAAGGTGTAGAGGGCCTTGTGGCCGCGGGCGTAGCGCGTGGACTCGAAGAGGCCGAGCGAGCCGTTGTTGAAGTGGCAGTGGAAGATGCACGCGTCGTCGATGCCGACCTTCTCGACCTTGCCGGTGAGGTTGTGCTTCCGCTCCTTGACGAAGGTCTCGGTCATCGCGCTGACATCCTTGATGCCGCCGTTGAGCCACATCGCGGTGTCGATGCAGTGCGCGAGTAAATCGCCGGTGACGCCGGAGCCGGCGACCTTGGCGTCGAGGCGCCAGAGGCCGGTGCCGCCCTGCGGGAGGTCAGCGTTGATGGTCCAGTCCTGGAGGAAGTTCGCGCGGTAGTGATAGACGCGGCCGAGCTTGCCGGCGTCGATGAGCTGCTTGGCGAGCACGACGGCGGGACAACGGCGGTAGTTATACCACACCATGTTGGGCACGCCGGCCTTCTTTACCGCCGCGAGCATCTTCTCGGCTTCCTTGCCGTTCAGGCCGAGCGGCTTTTCGCAGAGGATCATCTTGCCGGCCTTCGCGGCGGCGATGACTTGCTCGCAGTGGAGGTTGTTGGGCGTGGCAATGTCGACAACGTCGATGTCGTCGCGCGCGATGAGTTTCTTCCAGTCGGTCTCGATGGACTTGTAGCCCCACTTGTCGGCGAATTCCTGTGTCTTCGCGGCGTCGCGGCCGCAGACGGCCTGCGGCACGAGTTCGTAGGAGGAGGGGAAGAAGTGGTTGACCTGATGGAACGCGTTCGAGTGGGCGCGGCCCATGAAGGAGTAGCCGATGAGGCCGATGCGGAGAGGTTTTTTCATAGTAGCGAGTAGCGGGTAGCGAGTAGTGGGTAGATGAAAGCAGTGAGGAGCGTGTTGTGAATAGAACAAGCAAGCGGAGCGTGATGCTCGCTACCCGCTACTCACTACTCGCTACTTCACGCACAGCGACTTTAGCCGACCCAGCCGTGGTTGTTGCGGACCTCGATCATGGCGGCGAGGATGTCGTTCCAGGTTTGCTGCTGCGAGAGCACGGCGTTCGGGAACATGCAGCCATCCCAGCAGATGTGCTTCATCTTCTTCGTGACCTTGCCGTTCTTGTCGCGGAGCCAATAGCCGGAGTCGCGCGCGATGTTCAGTTTGCCCTTGGGGTCGGTCGCGACGCAGTGCTTGCCGGTCTTCTCGTGGCTGCCGGAGCCATAGGTGGTGCCGTCGTTCTGCGCGACGTGGAAGTCGATCGTCCACGGCCGCAGTGCGTCGGTCATCTTCTTCATCGCCTTATGGAAGGCCTCGGGCTCCCAGTGGAAATCCTTCGGCACGATGCGGTGCTCCTCGGCGTTGGCGCCGAGGATGTAGAGGTGCGTGTGCGACATGTCGGCCTGGAAGCCGACGGTCTTCGGCATGTCCACTTGCTCGAGAAGGTTCACCATGTGCTTCCACGAGTGCATGCCACCCCAGCAGATTTCGCCCTCGGCGGCCAAGCGCTCGCCTTCGCCCTTGGCGATTTTGCCCGCCTCGCGGAAGGTCGCCGCGATTTGCTTGGTGTTGCCCTTGGGGTCGGCATCCCACGCGGTGACGCCCGCGGCGGTGTCGATGCGCACGACACCGTAGGGGCGCACGCCGAGTTCGCGGAGCTTTTTCGCGACGCGGATGGTCTTGCGGACGCAATCGACCCAGCCCTTGCGCTTGGCCTCGTCGCCCATCGCGGCGCCGAAGAACCACACCGGCGCGACCACCGAGCCCACCACTAGGCCGCGGGACTGAATCTTATCGGCGAGTGCCTTGATGCCGTCGTCGGAGATATCGAGCTCCATGTGCGGCGTGTAGATGAACAGGTCGACGCCATCGAACTTCACGCCACCGACGTCCGCTTTCGCGGTGAGGTCGAGCATGGTGTCGAGGCTGAGGTCGGCTTCGTTCCCGCCCATCGACTTTTTGCCGACGAGGCCGGGCCACATGGAATTGTGGAGTTTGGGGAAGTTATTTTGGGGCATGATGGATTGAGGAAAAAAGGCGGTTAACCACAGAGATCACCGAGGACACGGAGTGAATCGGCGGATTGGCTCCGCGATCTCCGTGTCCTCAGTGGTGAGTCATCAGTTGAATATGTTTTTGCGGTAGGCGCCCATCGCGGGGGCGGTGGGGTTCACTTCGGGCCCGAAGTAGCGGAGGCACACGAGCGGCTCGGTGCTGCTGGTGTTCTCGAAGGTGACACCGGCTTTGGCGCCGTCCTCGGTGCAGAAGTATTCGTCCTCGGTCAGCTCGGTGAAGCGGATGAGCTTCGGGCTGACGAGCGGCTGGCCGTTGATCTTGCCGGAGCCCTGCACGCAGATGAGGCCGTAGGCGCCGGTGTCCTTCACGGTGCACTTGGTGCCCGGATCGACGGTGAGTTCCTTGGCGGTGAAGAGCTGCTCGCCGTCGACCTTGCCGTAGACGATCCAGCGATCGACGTAGCCCTCGCTGCGGGTGTCGGCGACCGGGACGGGCTCGAGGTAGTGGTTATCCTTGAAGTTCGGGTCGACGTTCT
>JAEUHB010000107.1 GCA_016794665.1 Opitutaceae bacterium | reverse complement strand
CGCGTGGCCCCACCGCCCCGCCCCAAAAAAAAACCCGCCCCGCGGGCGCCCCGCGCTACACAGGCGCGGGGCGCGCCCGGAAACTCGGCCCCTGCCGGGCTTCGGCCGCCGGCTGGCTTCATTCGGATCCGACGGGGCGAGCGGACTCCGGCCTCGGATCAACGGCCGGCGCTTTCCATGGAAACAGTGGTCGCCCCGGCCGGATTCGCACCGGCGTTGTCCGGATTGAAAGCCCGGCGTCCTCGGCTGCTAGACGACGAGGCGACAAGAAATTGAAGCGCGCGGCCGGACTCGCCGTTTGACGTCCTCGGACGCACCGCGCGCTTGTTTTGATTAATCGGGAATCCGCCTCGCGGATTCCCTTTCGCATCCGCCTTCGCTCTGGCGAGCTTCCGCGAGACGGGTCCGGCGCACTCATGCGAATGCCACGGGCCAACCTCGCCGTAGCTTTCGGAAGCCGAAAGCGAAGGCGGAAAAAAGAACACACACCGTCGTCCCTCTTGTCCGCCTGAAGCGGGACAGTTTGGACGGCCGCAGGATTTGGCGCGGGCGTTGGGCTGATTGGCTGGGCTCAGCGTTGAAGCCGCATACGGAATCTGGAAAAAGAGTTCGCACTCTCGTTTCCGGAAGCGGCCGCCCGATCCTATCGGGCGAAAAAAACCCACTTCCGGTCGGAAGTGGGCCTCGCATGAGGCGGCAATTCGCCTCGGCGTCAGGTTACACCACTTCCCAAGGGATACGCGTAGTCGGGTCGATTGAGACCTCGGTCGCTGCGCATCCTTGAGGTCGTCGCCTGCGGGACCATGACCGCACACAACGCCTGCCATCCGGTCAGCCGGAGGCGCGAGAGTTGTTTAAAGTGTGCGGATTTCATGGGAAGGCCGGGCAAGACGATTGGGTGTGCGATTGGTTACAACGGCCGTTGAGAAACGAAAATCAAGGGGTGGTTCGAAATTTTTATTCGGCTCGGCTCCAAACCCAATTGCCGCTGACAATTTCCCTCTCTCGTCGGTCGAGTCCTGACCCCATCCAGGAAAATCCAAGCCCCTTCGTCATGAACCCAAGCCGCCCCCGCTATTTGCCACTCTGGTTCCTCGCGCTCGCGATCTTCGTCCTCGGCCAAGCGCCACGCGCATCCGCCCAGGCCCCCGCCACCGGCACGATTGAGGGCCGCGTGCTCGATCCGCGCCGCGGCGAGTATCTCGAGAACGCCCGCGTGACCATCGAGGGCTCGGCGCTCACCGCCTTCACCGACTCGACCGGCCAATACCGGCTGACGGGCCTTCCGCCCGGACCGGCCAAGTTGTCTTTTTTCTTCACCGGACTCGGCATCCACACGGAACTCGTCACCGTGGTCGCCGGGCAGACCGTGACCCGCGATGTCACTTTCACCGGTGGGGCGAAGCCCGGCGCCAGCGGCACCGATGGCGTGGTGAAACTCGATGCCTTCCGGGTCTCCACCTCAAAAGAGATGGACGGTGCCGCGATCGCCATCAACGAGCAGCGGTTCGCGCGCAACATCATGAACGTCGTCTCCGCCGACGAGTTTGGCGCGATCGCGGACGGGAGCATCGGCGAGTTCATGAAGTTCCTGCCTGGCATCACGAGCGACTACACCGGCGGCGACGCGCGGCGCTTCTCCATCAACGGCGCCCCCGCCGACAACGTCCCGATCTCAATGGGCGGTTTCGACATGGCGAGCGCCGCCGGCGCCGGCACGCGCCGCGCCGTCGAGCTCGATCAGGTCTCGATCAACAACATCGCGCGCATCGAGATCAACCGCTCGCCCACCCCCGACACCTCCGGCTCGGCGCTGGCCGGCGCCGTGAATTTCGTCCCGCGCAGCGCCTTTGAGCGCAACCGCCCGAGCTACAGCTACACCGCGTCCTTCTTGATGAAGGACTCGGAGCGCGCGTTCGGCCGCAAGTCCCCCGGCCCCTGGTGGGGCCAGGAGACCTACAAGATCCACCCCGGCCTCGATCTCTCCGCGGTCGTGCCCGTGACGAAGAACTTCGGCTTCACCGTCTCCGCCGGTGCCTCGCTGCAATACACGGCGCAGCCCTTCACCGGCATGCAGTGGGTCGGCGCCAACCTCGCCTCCAACGCCACCGCCGTCGCGCTCACCGGCCGTCCCGCCACCACGCCCGACAATCCCTACCTTGCGGTCTTCCAGTGGCGCGACAGCGGCAAGAACACCTCGCGCCAGAATTTCTCCACGACCGTCGATTGGCGGCCCGCCCGCCACGACCGGCTCTCGTTCGGCTTTTCCTATGGGATGCTCCGCGAGCAGTTCGCCACGCGCGTGCAGACCTTCACGATCAACCGCGTCGTGCCCGGCAACTGGGGCGCGGATCACACCTGGGGCCAGATGAGCACCTTCCCCGCCACCGGCGCCGCGATTAACGCCGGCCAGATGGCCATCGCCAACAGCGGCCGCATCCGCCCCGGCCGCACGGTCACGCCTTCGCTGCGCTGGCTGCACGAGGGTCCGATCTGGAAATCCGACGCCGGCGTCGCCTACGGCCACTCGCGGATTCACTATCAGGACATCGACAAGGGCGCGTTCAACGGCGTCACCATCCAGCGCAACAACCTCCAGATACTCTTCGACGACATCTTCTACCTCCAGCCCGGCAAGATCACCGTCCGCGATCACAACGGCGCGATCATCGATCCCTCCAAGCTTGAGAACTACTCCATCGTCTCGGCCAACAGCAACCGCCAGCGCACCTACGACACCACGCGGCAGGCCTACTACAACCTCCGCCGCGATTTCCGGCTCGGCGAGAATGTCCTCACGCTCAAGGCCGGCGCCGACATCCGCACCAAGGTCCGTGACCTCCGCGGGCCCGCGGGCAACCTCGAGACCTACACCTACGTCGGCGCCGACGGCCGCGCGAGCACGACGCCGTTCACCCAGGCCGGGCTCGTCAACGACGACAGCCCGCTGCGTTTCCTCGACGTGCCGTATTCCACGCGCATGCCCGACTTCGGCATCCCGCGGCAGCAGCACGTGGACAACATCAAGCTCTTCGCCGACACCCGCGCCAACCCCACCCACTGGACGCGCAACGCCAACAACGACTACACCGCCCTCACCAACTCCTCGAAACGCGCCGAGGAAATCATCTCCGCCGGCTTCCTCCGCGGCGACCTCACGCTCCTTAACAACCGTCTCCGCCTCGTCGGCGGCGTGCGCGCCGAGCAGACCAACATCAACGCCGAGGGCCCGCTCAGTGATCCCACGCGCAATTTTCAGCGCGACGCCAACGGCAACGTGATCCGCGGGGGCGCCAACAACGCCATCCAGTTGATCGAGCCGGCCGGCAGCCTCGCGGCGCTCCAGCGCACGCTGATCGAGCGCGGCACCCACGCGAAGAAGGAATACCTCCGGCTCTTCCCCAGCCTCAACGCCAGCTACACCGTCAGCGAAAGCCTCGTCGCCCGCGTCGCTTACTCGCAGTCCGTCGGCCGCCCCGACTTCAACCAGTATTCCGGCGGCGTCATCTTGCCCGACATCGAGAACCTCAACGCCAACTCCCGCATCACCGTCAACAATGCCTCGATCCGGGCCTGGCAGGCCGAGACCTACATGGCGCGCGTCGAGTATTATTTCGGCAGCGTCGGCAACCTCTCGGCCGGCGCCTTCATCCGCGACTACCAGAATTTTTTCCAGACGGTGACGAGCACCGTCAGCCCGAGCTTCCTCGAGACCTTCGGCCTCGACGAGGCTGAGTATGGCACGATCCTCGTCGTCACCCAGTTCAACAATCCCGCGCGCGTCCGCCAGCGCGGCTTCGAGATCGAATACAAGCACGTGCTCACGTTCCTGCCGCCGTGGGCGCGCGGCCTCCAGGTCTTCGCCAACATCAGCTCCCAGCGCGCGAAGGGCACCGACAACCTCCAGGACATGAATCCGTTCACCGCCAACTTCGGGTTCAGCTTCACCCGGGAAAAATACAACATTCGCGTCAACGAAAACTACCGCGGCATCCAGCGCCGCGGTGTCTTCACGGGCGCCAGCATCGAGCCCGGCACCTACACCTATTTTCCGAAGCGCCTCTACGTCGACGTGACCGGTGGCTACAACCTGCGGAAAAACCTCAGCGTCTTCTTCGCGTTGCGGAATGTCCGCGACGCCAATGAGGACACCAAGGTCTACGGCCCCAACACCCCGGACTACGCCCGGTTCCGCCAGCGCGCCAGCTATGGCTCGCTCTGGACCGCCGGCGTGACGGGCACGTTTTGAGGGGTCACAAGGGCCCGTTTATCCGAGAAAACGCCGCTCCCATTCCGGATCCGGGAGAGGACTCGGCCGATACTTGCCAAACAACGCATACCGAAACCGCGCGAGCACCTTGTAGAACGGATCGCGCAGCACCGCCGGCAGCACGCGCGCCCAGGCCACGACGCGCCAGGCGCCGCCCAACTCATGGAGCGCACTGAGCGCGCCATCCGTGCGCAGCCGCGGTGCCGCCGACTCCGGCTGTTCCCAGTCCGGCACAAAGACGAGGCTGTCGAATTCCCCCGTCGGCAGTCCCCGCGCCCGCAAATAGGCCTGCGCCGCCCCACTCTGGAGCGGGGCAAACCGCAGCCGCCCGCGTTGGTCGCGCCGCAGGAGAAACCGCACCACCGCGTTGCACAGGCCGCACTCACCGTCGTAGAGCAGCACGGGGCCCGGCCCGGCGGACGGGCGGGCGGTGCTGTCGGAGTCGGTCGTCAGGCGCGGCACGACGACGATGCTTGCACACGCGGAGCGACGCTTCAACGCCTGTCTGCCCCGCCCTCTCCCTGGAAAACCATCAGCCCTGCTTGGGCGGCACCGCGTGCACCGTCGTCGTCGGGAAAGCAAACACCAAGCCGCGCGCCGCCACCGCCCGCATGATCTTCAGGTTGATCCGCTCCCGCGCCTCCATGTGTTTCGCCCAGTCGAATTCGGCGGTGAACCAAGTCAGGTGCATGTCGAGCGACGAGGTCCCGAAATTCGCAAAGCTCACCACGACTACGTCGGGATGGACGCCCGGATCGGCACGCAACAACTTCCTCAAATCCTCGGCCATCGCCTCCAGCTGCTCCGGCGTCGCGTCGTAGGTGAAGCCCAGGACTTGGTCGACTTGCCGATGCGGCCAGCGGCTGCGATTCGTGATGGCCTCAGCCGCCACGGTCTTGTTGGGGATGACGATCACCGTGCGCGACAGCGTCCGGATCTTGGTCGAGCGCAGGCCGATGTCCTCCACCCGGCCCTCGTTGCCGCCGATCCGCACGACGTCGCCGACCTTGAACGGCTGGTCCATCACCACGACGAGCGAGCCGAACATGTTCGCGATCGTGTCCTGCGCCGCGAGGGCGAAGGCGAGGCCGCCGATGCCCAGGCCCGCGAGGAACGACTGCACCGGCAGTCCCTGGCTCTGCGCGATCACCAGCACGCCGAAGATCACCGCGAAGACGAGGAGCGTCTTCTTCAGCAGCGGCATGAAGGTCGCGACCGCCATGCGGCGCGCGTGCGCGATCTCCTCGAGGTGGGAGAGCACCGCGCCGCCGGCACGGATCAGGCCCCAGAAAAAGACCGCGAGCGCTGCAATCTTCGCGCCCGCCAGCAGCCAGCGGTCCACCTCCGGCGAGAGCTGGAGCACCGTGATCGCAGCCGCGATGCCAGCCACCATCACGAGGGTGGCGGCCGGCCCCTCCACCGCGGGGAAAAGCTTGTCGTCGAGTGTCGTCTGCGTCCGCGCCGCGAGCTTCTTCAGGTGGAAGAAGAGCACGTTGGTGATGATCCGCCGCAGCAGGATCGCCGCGAGGATCAACAGGCCGCACGCAAGCCAGTGGAACAGGTCGTCCCCGATTCCCGGAAAAAACCGGTGCAGCCAGCCCACGAAGCGCTCGAGCAGGTCGGTCGCCTCATGCGCGACGGCGGCAGCCAGCCTCGGCTCGGCGGCATGCGCCGGCGCGGCGGCGCCGAGCCCGGCAAGGGCGCTGGCCACGATCCGCTTCATCGCTTCAGGCGGTCTTTCTCTTCCGGAACCACCCGTAGGCGAAGATGCCGGCCGCCAGCACGAACTCGACGAAGTAGCGCAGGTAATTGTAGGCAATCACGGTGTCGGTCGCCTGCGTGGTGCGCGCCCACCAGGGCGCCGCGTGCTTCGCGACCAGCACGTCCGTCAGGATCATATCCCCCGCGACCTTGCCGAGGATGGCCGCGCCGACCAGCACGATGATTGGGAAGCGCGCCATTAAGGTGGAGATGACTTTGCTTCCCCACACCACAAGCGGGATGCTCAGCAGCAGGCCGAAGACGATCAGGCTGGTGTTGCCGCCGGCCGCGCCGCCCACGGCCAGCACGTTGTCGAGCGACATCGTGATGTCGGCCACGATGATCATCCAGACGGCCTGCCAGACGCCCTTGGCGGAGTCACCGTTGCCCTCCCCGTGCGACTCCCCTTGCCGCAGCAGCTTCAGCGCGATCCACAGGATGAGCACGCCGCCCACGAGCTTCACGTAGGGCATGACCAGGAGTTGCGTGGTAATCGCGGTGAGGGACGCCCGCAGGATCACCGCCGCCAGGGAGCCGACGATGATGCCGACGCGTTTCTGCTTCTCCGGCAGGTTGCGCACCGCGAGCGCGATCACGACGGCGTTGTCGCCCGCGAGCACGAGGTCGATCCAGACGATGTTGAAGACGGCCAGCGTCCATTGCCAAGCGGTCTGGGGCTCGGTGGCGATGGCGGCGGCGAGGAGGCTCATGCGGAAAAGCGGGCACTGCATTTCGCCGCCCGCACGGCGTCAATGCTAACCAGCTTCGTCCCGCCCCCCCTGCCGCCGGGAAAAGAAAACGCCGGGCGGCGCCTGCGCGCGCACCCGGCGGTTGTGTCCTCCGCGGCGGTTACTTGACCGCGACGGCAATCTTCTTCGGCTGCACGGGCGCGCGCTTGGCGAGCGTGACCGTGAGCAGTCCGTCCTCGTGGGTCGCGCTCACTTTTTCCGCGTCGATCTCATCGCTGAGCGCGATGGCGCGGCGGCAGGTGAACGTCGGGACGGGCTTGGCCTCGGCGCCCCCGTCGGCGGCACCCAGCGCCGGGAGCTTGCGTGTCGCCGTGATGACCAGCTCGCCGTCAACCACCTCGACATTGATGTCATTTCGGCTCACGCCGGGCAGCTCGGCGCGGACGTAGGCATGGGCGTTGTCCTCGTGGAGCTCGACGGCAAGCCGGGCAGGCGCGTCGGCGGTGCCAACCTCGGCCGGCGTCCAGCCGAAGAGGCGATCAATTTCGGCCTCAAGGCCACCCCACGGGGAGCGGGTGAGCACGGGCGAGGTGTGGCGATACTGCGGATAGGAATAGCGAATTAGGTTCATGGTGTTCTTGGTTGGTTGAAGGTTCGTGCCATGCCCATTGCACCCCGCGCACCAGCGGAGGAGGCAGTGTCAACTTACGCGCGGCCCGAGCTTTGCAGCACGCAGCCGGGACTGCACCGGGCCGAAGAGTCGCAGCCTGTGCCACCCGCAACGGGAAAAATCGTCGCGCTTCGACGCGGAACCGTGGTGGGCTGGGGTTTCCATGAGCACCTTCGACTTCGATCACGCGCCCGACCGCCGCGGGACGGACTCCCAGAAATGGCAGAAATACGCCGGCCGCGACGTGCTGCCGCTGTGGGTCGCCGACATGGATTTCGCCTCCGCCCCGCCGATCATCGAGGCGCTGCACCGCCGCGTGGACCACGGCATCTTTGGCTACGCACGGCCGGTGCAATCGACCACCGGCGCCATCGTCGAGGCGATGAAGCGCAACTACGGTTGGAAAATCGATCCCGCGTGGATCGTATGGCTGCCGGGCCTCGTGGTTGGGCTGAATGTCACGGCCCAAGCCTTCGCCGAGCCGGGCGATGAAGTGCTCACCCTGTCACCGGTCTACCCGCCGTTCATGTCGGCGCCGAAAAACAGCGCGCGAGCGAGCATCACCGTGCCGTGGGCTCAGGACGGCCGCGGCTGGGCGATCGACTGGGACGCGCTCGAACGCGCAGTCACGCCGAGGACCAAGCTCTTCTATCTCTGCAATCCCCACAATCCCCTCGCCCGCGTGTGGCGCCGCGCCGAGCTCACGCGCCTCGCGGAATTCTGCGAGCGCCACAATCTCATCCTCTGCTCCGACGAGATCCACTGCGATCTAATCCTCGATCCCGCGCTGCCCCACATTCCGACCGCCGTGCTCTCGCCCGAAATCGCCGCGCGCACAATCACGCTCATGGCCCCGAGCAAGACCTACAACGTCCCCGGCCTCGGCACTTCCATCGCGATCATTCCGGATGCGATGCGGCGCGCGCGTTTCCTCCGGGCCACCGCCGGCATCGTCGCCGAGGTGACGTGCCTCGGCTTCACCGCCTGCGAGGCAGCCTATCGCGACGGGGAGCCTTGGCGGCAGGCGCTGCTCGCCTATCTGCGCGGCAACCGCGACTACCTGCTCGAGGCCATCGCCCGCGACCTGCCCGGCGTGCGCGTCGAGGCGCCGGTCGAGGCCACCTATCTGCTCTGGATGAACGTCGCCGCGCTCGGCCACGCCAATCCCGCGGCGCATTTCGAGAAACACGGCGTCGGCCTGAGCGACGGCGCGATGTTCGGCGCCGCCAAGGGCTCGCATGTGCGGCTCAACTTCGGCTGCGCCCGCGCCACGCTCGTCGAGGCCGTGCGCCGGATGAAGGCCGGGCTGGCGTGAACCCCGGATCATCTTGAGCGGTCTCGTCGCCATCCTCCACTCCGCCGGCGCCCGCGCGGCGCGGCCGGTGTTGCTCGCCGCGCTCGCGCTTACGATCGCGGCGCAGGTATTTTTCATCGTCCGTTTCGGCGACCGGCAGATCGAGAACGAGTGGGGCATCCTCGTTGGCAACATGGTCGAGCACGGCGCGATGACCTACCACGTGGTCGACGGCCAGCGCGTGCCGTCGGCATTCATGCCTCCCCTCTACGTCGGCCACATCTGGCTCGTCACGCAGGCGCTCGGGCTCGGGGCGACGTTTTCGACCCCGGAAAGCCAGCGGCTCATCGCGATCGCGATCGAGGTCATCCAACTTGGGCTCACGCTGCTTTCCGGCTGGGGCGTCGCCCGGATCACCTCGCTGCTCACGGGCCATCGCACCGCGGCGCTCGCCGGCGCGGTGGTGTTCCTTTCGATGCCGCTGGTGCTGGTGCAGGCAAGCCAGGTGTCGGCGGCCGCCCTGCACCTGATGCTCGTCATCTTCCTCCTCCACCGTCTCGTGGTTTTCCGCGCGAGCAACCGGCTGCGAGACGCCGCCATCGCCGGGGCCCTGATGTCGCTCTTCCTTCTCGCGCGGGGCGAGGCCACATTGCTGCTGCCGCTGTTCGCGCTGGCCGTGGCGCTGGCGGCCCGCGGGCGGCGCGTCGCCGCCACTCTGCTGTTTCTCGCCGTCGCCGCGCCCGCGCCCGCAGCATGGCTCGCGCGCAACCACGCGGTGTTTGGTCGGCCGGCGCCGCTCACGGTGGTCTCGGGCTACGCGCTGTTCCGCGGCCACAATCCCGTCGCCACCGCCGACGGCCGGGAACCGGAATTCGCAGAGATCGGCCGGCACTTCACCGGGCTGCGCGCGACGCGCGACTACGAGCTCGGCCGCGACAAAGTCTACCGCGACTTGGCCGTCGCTCACATCCGCGAGGATCCTGGCCGCGCACTCGCGCGGGCGGCGCGGAAATTCATCCAACTGTGGATCGTCGATCTCGATTTCACCTATCCGGAATATCATGTGTTCCAGCGGCAGCCGCTCTACATGCTCAACTGGTGGGTCGTGGTCGGGCTTGGCGCCGTAGGTCTCGCGGCGCATTTCCGCGGCGGGGGTCGCGAGCGCATCCTGTTTGCCGGCTACCTGCTCGTCACGACGGGCACCCACCTGCTGATGTTCGTGCTCCCGCGCTACCGCACGCACCTGCTGCCCGTGCTCGCCGTGTTCGCCGGGATTGGCCTGCTCGCGATCGCGCGCGCGATCGGGCGGCGGGCGGCGCCGCGCTGACCGGAGTCACTTCGAGGACGAAAGCTCGAACCGCGCGACCACCGCCATGTGCTGCGCCCGGCCGTGTGGCTCCGCGCGCGCCGCCAGCGGCCGCACCCCGGGCCCCGCGAACACATAGTCGATCCGCAACCAGCGGCCCGACCAGTCGAAGGGCGTGTTCGACCGGCCGGGAAACGTCAGGCCGTTGCCGCTGCCAGCCGCGGCGAAGCAGTCAGACAACCGTTCCGAGAATATCCGCCGCACGTGCCCCTGCGCGGGCGCATTGAAATCCCCCGCCACGATCACCGGCCGCTTCTCCGCCGCGATCTCGTCCGCCAGTTCCCGCGCGACGCGCAGCCTATGCTTCACCGCCTCGGCCACGCTCTGCCGCGCTTCCGACGACAGGATGCCCTTGCCGCGCAGGCGCAGGAACTCGTGCCGCGGCGTCGGCAAATGCACGCTGCAGACCGCAAGCGTATGCCCGTCGCAATCGAGCTCAAACCAGGCCGCGGGTGTCACCTGTGTGTCCGACGGCACGTCGCTCTTCCGCGCCTTCAGCACCGGAAACCGCGTGATGATCAGGAACTCTCCGATCCACGACACGTGCGCCATGCCAACCTCACGCTGCAGCTTCCGCGCCTCCGTGCGCGTGGAGTCCTGCAGCAAGACGATGTCCGCCCGCACCTCTTTCACGAGGGCAATCAGCCGGTCGAGGTCGCGGTCGCCCGTGTTGTTCGAGACAACCGTGTAGCTGCGGCCGCGCGCGACGTTTGGCGAGCTCCAGCCCATGTCCGCGAAATAATACGCCACCATCGCCGCCGCCGCCCCGAGCACGAGGACGAGTCGGCGGGAAAGAAAGAGCGCGGGCACCGCCAGCACCGCCGCCGGCGCGAGCCAGAGCAACGGCGGGGCAAAGAGCATCAGGCCCGTCGCCCAATGCCGCTCGCCGACCCATGCCGTCACGACCAGCCCGAGCGCGACCGCGAGCGCATAGCCGACCACAAGCACCGCAAACCAACTCCGCGCGCGCCGCCGCCAGGCCGCCACCGGTTTCATCCCGGCGCGCGCAATGCCCGGGCTCGCTTGCGGCTCGTTTCCCACCGGCGTCAGTTGCGCCGCCCCGCGCCGCGCTTGTCAAGCGACGCGACGCCCGGACCGGCTGCGCTGATCGCGCCTTGACGCACCGCCCGCCCCACTAGCGTCTCGTATCTCTTTACCATGAAATCGCTCGTCTTCCACCCCGCCTTGCTCGTCGCGTCGTGCCGCTCCTCCACCCCCGTTCTCGAAACCAATCCCGACCGACTGTTTTCTTCCTCCGCTCCTACAATGGACGGCCAGAATATGAAGTGCGCCAGCGGGCCACCGGTGCAACTGGGAGTGAGGTCAGGCTTGGGCTGCGGCCCCGGTGTAGTCGATCAAGTTCGTAGCCCCGCGTAACCTCACTTCCAGTTACACGCGTGGGCCAGCCCAACGATAGTTCTCGCTTGGCGCAACGGTTAAGCGCGCGACATCTGCGTCCATGAACCC